>NC_018000.1:5975000-6185000 GCF_000265205.3 Sinorhizobium fredii USDA 257 | reverse complement strand
GGATCAACGGCGAGAATTTTGCCGCGATGAAGCGCGAAGGCCTTCTCTTCGGCCCCGGCTGGGCGACGAAGCTGCCGAACTGGCGCTATGTCGATCACGAGACAAAACCGACGGTGCTTAGGGATTTCACCATTCCGACAGAGGGACTGGAAAGCCCCTGGGGCGGCGCCAAGCTCGTGTTCTTCCATGATTCGGCGCGAACGCGGAAAGCCGACCTGCCCGATTCTGCGGCGGGCCTCCGGAAATGGGCGGAGGCCAATCCGGGCCGCTTCTCGTATCCGCA
The DNA here is from genome assembly GCF_000265205.3 of Sinorhizobium fredii USDA 257. Classification (NCBI taxonomy): domain Bacteria; kingdom Pseudomonadati; phylum Pseudomonadota; class Alphaproteobacteria; order Hyphomicrobiales; family Rhizobiaceae; genus Ensifer; species Ensifer fredii. The sequence goes on along the minus strand of NC_018000.1, from coordinate 6,184,717 downwards.
GCCGCCGGACTTCACCGGCACGTCCTTCCTGAAGCAGGTGCTGATCGAGCTCAGCGATGACAAGACAATGCTGCAAAAACCGGTCGACGACGCGACCTTCGCGGCGGATGTCGCGCCCTTGTTCGCCTATCTGGACAAGCTGACGCCACTCCTGTGGCGGCAGGGCAAAGCCTATCCGCAGAACTATCCGGACATGAAGCAGAAGTTCGCCGACGGCGAGCTCGACATCATCTTCGCCTTCAACCCGGCGGAAGCCTCGTCCGCAATCGCCAATGGCGAGCTTCCGGACACGGTGCGCTCCTTCGTCTTTTCCGGCGGCACGCTCGGCAACACGCATTTCCTTGCCATTCCCTATAACGCGACGGCCAAGGCCGGGGCGCTGCTGCTTGCCGATTTCCTGCTTTCGCCCGAAGCCCAACTGCGCAAGCAGGATCCGAAGATCTGGGGTGACCCGACCGTTCTTTCGCTGGCAAAGCTTACGGACGAGGATCGTTCCGCCTTCGAAAATCTGGACCTCGGCATTGCTACGCTGAAGCCCGACGAACTTGGGCCTGCTCTCGACGAACCGCATCCGGACTGGATGACGCGCATCGAGGCCGAATGGATTCGGCGCTATGGAGCGGCCAATTAGAATCAAAGCGCCGCAGGCAGGATCGCGCGCTCCTGGCGCGAACATGCTTCTTGCCCTGCTTTTGGGTCTGCCGATCCTGGCCGGCCTGGCAGGGATCATCCTGCCGGCCTTCGGCTATCTGCCGGCACTCGGCGGCTCGCGGTTCAGCCTTAGCCATTTTGCCGAGCTTGCCGGCCAGCCGCATATCCTGCGCTCCAGCCTCACCGGTCTAGCCGCGGGCCTTGCCACGACTTGTGCCGCCGTCGCGATCGTGGGCACCTTCCTGGCGGGGTTCGCCGGAACGCCGGCCTTCTCCCGCATCCAGCACCTGGTGTCGCCGTTGCTGGCGGTTCCGCATGCGGCCGCCGCCTTTGCGCTGGCCTTCCTCGTCGCGCCGTCGGGCTTTCTCGTTCGCCTGATTTCGCCGGAGCTAACGGGCCTCACACGGCCGCCGCAATGGCTCGTTCCGAATGATCCCCTCGGCCTGTCGATGGTCGCGGGGCTGATCACCAAGGAAGTTCCCTTCCTCTTCCTGGTCGCGCTCGCCGCATTGCCGCAACTCCCGCTTCGCCAAGCGAGACAATTGACAGCGGCGCTCGGCTATGGGCGCCTGAGTGGCTTTATCGTCAGCCTCTGGCCGGCCCTCTACCGTCAGATCCGCCTGGCCGTGTTCGCAGTCCTCGTCTATTCGGTCTCCGTCGTCGACGTCGCCCTCATCCTCGGGCCGCAATTGCCTGCAACACTGCCGGTGCGGATCGCCCAATGGACGGCGGATCACGACCTCGGCGCACGGTTTCTCGCCTCGGCGGCCGCTCTGCTGCAGCTTGCCATCGCCCTTGCGGCGGTGGTGATCTGGCTCCTCATCGAACGGCTTGGTCGCTTCGTCCTTATTCGGCTGACCTCTTCAGGGCGGCGCCTACAGAAGGACGCCGCGCCGCGCCTCATCTCCGCTTTCACGATGGCCGCCTGCGCCGCTTTGATCTTCTTCGGGATCGCAAATCTCTGCCTCTGGTCGGTCGCCGGGCTGTGGCCGTTTCCGGATGCGATGCCGACAACGCTCACGCCGCAGATCTGGCTGCGCACGCTGCCGCAGCTCTGGCCGGCGCTCCAAAGCACGATCGCGCTCGCCCTGACGGCGGCGGCGCTCGCCCTATTTTCCGCCATTCTGCTGCTCTATCGGAATGGCGCGGCAGACCGTGGCGGGAACAGGCCGCGCTACGGATTGCTCTATCTGCCCCTGCTGCTGCCGGAAATCAGCTTCGTTTTCGGTCTGCAGATCCTATTCATCTCGGCCGGCATAAAACCAGCCTTTTGGAGCGTGCTGGCGGTCCATTTCCTGTTCGTCCTGCCTTACGTACTGCTGTCGCTCGCAGCACCCTGGCGGGAACTCGATCGGCGCTTTGAGAGGATCGCTGCCGGGTTCGGCAAGTCCGCGCTGCGAACCCTGCTGACCGTCCGTCTGCCGCTCCTTTTTCGGGCCTGTCTCACCGCCTTTGCCGTCGGTTTCTCCGTGTCGATAAGCCTTTACCTTCCGACGCTGCTGATCGGCGCGGGGCGGTTGACAACGATCGCCACCGAGGCGGTGGCGCTTTCCTCCGGCGGCGACCGGCGGGTGATCGCCGTCTATGCGCTCGTCCAGGGTTCCCTGCCCTTCCTGGCATTTCTCATTGCGTCGCTTGGCCCCCAGTTGCTATTCCGCAACCGGCGGGCAATGAGGACGTGAATGCTAGAAATCGCCAAAACAAGACCCCTGACGCTCTCGGACGTGACGATCCGGCTGGCGGAGCGGAGCCTGCTTGCGGTTTCGGCAACCGTGATGCCGGGCGAGGTGCTGACGATCATGGGGCCTTCCGGTTCCGGAAAATCCGCGTTGCTCGCCTTCGCGGGCGGGTTCCTCGATCCGGCATTCGACGCCGGCGGGCGGTTGCTGATCGGCAAGCAAGACGTGACGGATATTCCCGCCAACCGGCGCCACGCCGGCATCCTGTTCCAGGATCCGCTGCTCTTTCCCCATCTTTCCGTCGGCGCCAACATCGTGTTCGCCATACCCCCCTCGATCAAGGGACATAAGGCGCGGCGCGTACTTGCCGAGCAGTCGCTCGACGAAGTCGGGCTCGGCGGTTTCTTCGACCGCGATCCGGAAACGCTCTCCGGCGGCCAGAAGGCGCGGGTGGCGCTGCAACGGGTGCTGGTCTCGGCGCCGCACTTCCTTCTGCTCGATGAACCCTTTTCGAAGCTCGACGCGTCCCTCAGGCAGCAGATGCGCGAACTGGTTTTTTCCAAGGCGAAGGCGGCGGGGTTGCCCACCATACTCGTCACGCACGATAGCGCCGATGCGGAGGCCGCGGGCGGCAGGGTGATCGAAATCGGCGGGGAGGAGAAGGCATGATGGGCGAGCTTCCGTCCCTGCCCGTCCGCGAGATCCTGCCCGATCTTGCCGAAGCGCTCCGCGCATCGCCATCCGTCGTATTGTCCGCGCCGCCCGGCGCCGGCAAGACGACGCTGGTACCGCTCTTCCTCATCGACCAGCCGTGGTTGAACGGCGGCAAGATCATCCTGCTCGAGCCGCGACGACTGGCGGCACGGGCCGCGGCAGGCCGAATGGCAGAGTTGCTGGGCGAGAAGGTCGGCGAGACGGTCGGCTACCGCATGCGACTCGACAGCCGCATTTCGGCGAAGACCCGCATCGAGGTGGTGACCGAGGGCGTTTTTGCCCGGATGATCCTCGACGATCCCGAGCTCACCGGCGTTTCGGCAGTCCTTTTCGACGAATTCCACGAGCGATCGCTCGACGCCGATTTCGGCCTGGCGCTGGCGCTCGACGTCCAATCGGCGCTGCGCGACGACCTGAGGATTGTCGTCATGTCGGCAACACTCGATGTCGAGCGCGTCGCCGGACTGCTCGGCGATGCGCCGGTTCTTCAGAGCGAAGGGCGGAGCTATCCGGTCGATCTTCGATACGAGAGCAGAGGCACCGATGAAAGCGTCGAGGATGGGGTGGTCCGGACGATCGTCGAGGCACACCGGTCCGAAGACGGCTCGATTCTCGCCTTCCTGCCCGGCCAAGCCGAGATCCGCCGAACGGCAGAACGCCTCGCCGGGCGTTTCGACCAGAATACGATGATCGTGCCGCTCTATGGCAATCTCAGCCAGAAGGAGCAGGACGCGGCAATCCGGCCGCCGCCGAAGGGCACCCGCAAGATCGTGCTGGCGACCTCGATCGCCGAAACGTCGATCACCATCGACGGGGTGCGCATCGTTGTCGACAGCGGCCTGCAACGCCTGCCGGTCTTCGAGGCCTCGACCGGGATCACGCGGCTGGAGACTGTCCGCGTCTCCCGGGCCTCGGCCGATCAGCGTGCCGGACGCGCCGGGCGGACCGAGCCCGGCATCGCCATCCGGCTGTGGCATCCCGGCCAGACGGCGGCGCTTGCTCCCTTCACGCCGCCGCAGATTCTGGCCAGCGATCTTTCCGGCCTGCTGCTCGATCTTGCCCATTGGGGCGTTGCCGACCCCTCGGCGCTTCGCTTCATCGACCCGCCGCCGGAAGCGACGTTGCTTGAGGCCCGCCACCTGCTCGTCGAGCTGGGGGCGCTCGACGCGCAAGGCGCGTTGACCCCGAGAGGGCGCCGGATCCGCGACTTGGCGCTGCCTGTCAGGCTGGCGGCGATGGCGGTTTCGGCGGCAGAAGATGGGACGGCTGCGGAGGCCTGCCTCATCGCCGTGATGCTCACCGAGCAGGGCCTCGGCGGCAACAGCGTCGACATCGAGGATCGGCTGCGCCGCTTCCGGAACGAGCGCGGCGACCGGGCGGAGGCGGCACGCGGGCTTGCCAGACGCATGGCCGCCGACCTTGGCGGGTCAAAGGAAAAGGGCGGGCCTGCCTTGCCGGGACCGCTGCTGATGCACGCCTTCCCGGATCGAATCGCCCTGCAGCGCGGCGGTCGCGGCCGCTTCGTCATGGCGAACGGACGGGGCGCGGAGGTGCCTGAGACCGAGCGGCTGGCGGCAGCAACGATGCTGGTGATCGCCGATTTGACGGGAAGAGCCGGAGCGCAGCGGGTGCTGGCGGCGGCGGAAATCACTAGGGCCGATGTCGAAGCCCATATGCCCGAGGCGATCGTCTCCGAGGAACAGAGCGTCTTCGACCGGGCGAGCCGCCAAGTCAGAGCCCGCCGGGTGACGCGGCTTGGAGCAATCCTCTTCGACGAAACGCCGCTGCCTCGGCCACGCGGCGAGCCGGCCGCCCGGGCGCTCGCCGATGGCATTCGCCAGCTGGGACTGGCTGCCGTGCCCTTTCCGAAGGACGTGGCGCAACTGCGCGACCGCATCGGCTTCCTTCACCGTTCGATCGGTGATCCCTGGCCCGACATGTCGGATGCGGCGCTCGTCGCCCGCCTCGACGACTGGTTCGTTCCTTTTCAAGGGGAAGCCGGCGGCATTGACGGGATCAAGGGCCGCGATCTTGCCGAAGGCCTGATGGCGCTCGTTCCTTACGACCTGCAGCGCAATCTTTCGAGGCTCGCTCCGACGCATTTCGAAGCGCCGACCGGACAGCGGCATCCGATTTATTACGATGGCGACGAGCCGCTGCTTTCCATCCGCGTCCAGGAACTCTTTGGTCTGAAGGCGCATCCGACGATCGGCGACGGGCGGCTGCCGCTGCTGCTCGAACTGATCTCGCCCGGCCACCGGCCGATCCAGACGACGCGCGACCTGCCGGGCTTCTGGGCGGGCTCCTGGAAGGACGTGCGCGCCGACATGCGCGGCCGCTATCCCAAGCATCCCTGGCCGGATGACCCGGCAAATGCCCTGCCGACGACGCGCGCCAAGCCACGCGGCACATAGGCTCAGGACCTGGGGCTGGTTTATCCTTCGCGGATCGCGCTAGACTTCCAAGTACGCATGAGAGGACCGGCAGGCAGCATGGCGACGATGACACTCGACCACAACGAACTGAACAGCAATCGAAGCCTGAGACTGCAGACGCTGGTGCGGCTGCGCTGGCTGGCGGTCGGCGGCCAGTCCGTGGCCGTCATCGTCACGGCGCTGTGGCTGCAGTTCCCGCTGCCGCTCGTTTTCTGCTCGCTGCTGATCGCCAGCCTGGCGCTGCTCAATGTCTTTCTCACCATTCGCTTTCCGCCGACGCATCGCTTGACTGCGGCGGCCGCCTTCGTCCTGCTCGGCCTCGATCTGGCGCAGCTGACGGGACTGCTCTTCATCACCGGAGGGCTCGCCAATCCGTTTGCGCCGCTGCTTTGCGTGCCGGTGATCATCTCGTCCGCCTCGCAGCCGAAGCCGCACAGCATCGTTCTCGCCGTGTTCGCGATAATTGGCGTCAGCGCGCTCGCCTTCTCGCCCTTCCCGCTGCCCTGGTATCCCGGCACGGTCCTGTTGATTCCGCGCGTGCTGACCGCTGGCATCTGGTTCGCGATCGTTTCGATGACGGCCTTCGCTGCCTTCTACACTTATCGTGTGTCGCTCGAGGCAAGCGAGCTTTCGGAGGCGCTGACGGCAACCGAACTCGTGCTCCAGCGCGAGAAGCACCTGTCGCAGCTCGACGGGCTCGCGGCGGCGGCCGCCCATGAACTCGGCACGCCGCTTGCGACGATCACAGTCGTCGCCAAGGAAATGGAGCGAGAGCTTGGCGACGACCCGCGCTTCGGCGAGGACGTCCACCTGCTCCGAAGCCAGAGCGAGCGTTGCCGCGACATCCTGAAACGCCTGACGACGCTTTCCTCCGAAAGCGAGGAACATATGCGGCTCTTGCCGCTTTCCTCGCTGATCGAGGAGGTGATGGCGCCGCATCGCGAATTCGGCATCCAGATCAAGCTTGTGGAGAAAGGCGACCGCGCCACCGAGCCCGTCGGCAATCGCAATGCGGGCATTCTCTACGGTCTCGGCAATCTTCTCGAAAATGCCGTCGACTATGCGCGGGAGGCGGTGACGGTCACGGTCGAGCACACGGCGGAACGCGTCAAGGTGACGATCGAAGACGATGGCGACGGCTTTTCGCCGGACATCCTCGCGCGAATCGGCGAACCTTACGTGACCCGACGGCAGAAGGAAGACAGCGCCGGAGGGCTCGGGCTCGGGCTCTTCATTGCCAAGACGCTGCTCGAGCGGTCCGGCGCCCGGCTCCGTTTTGAAAATAGTCCCGGTGCCCGGGTCAGCGTCGAATGGCCGCGCGCGCTGATGGATACGAAACTGGCGAAATGATTTTTGGCAGTTTATTGAAGACTGCTGGGAAAAACCCACATAGTTTCAGCGCAAACTGCCCAGGTTTGGCTGCGGATTGAAAGAATGAGCGAAAAATCGACGGGTGCCCATGCCACCCCTGCAGATGCCGAACTGATCGGAGCGGATAGAACGCTTTTGATCGTCGACGATGACGGGCCCTTCCTGCGCCGCCTGGCGCGTGCCATGGAGGCACGCGGCTTCGCGGTCGAGATCGCCGAATCGGTCGCCGAAGGCATCGCCAAGGCCAAGTCGCACCCGCCGAAACATGCGGTCATCGATCTGAGGCTCGGTGACGGCAGCGGGCTCGACGTCATCGAAGCGATCCGCGGCCGCCGCGACGATACCCGCATGATCGTGCTGACCGGCTACGGCAATATCGCCACGGCGGTGAACGCGGTGAAGCTCGGAGCGCTCGATTACCTCGCCAAACCGGCGGATGCCGACGAGATTTTCGCCGCCCTGGTGCGTCGCCAGGGCGAGCGCGTCGAACTGCCGGAAAATCCGATGTCGGCCGATCGCGTGCGTTGGGAACATATCCAGCGCGTCTACGAGATGTGCGAACGCAACGTCTCGGAAACGGCTCGCCGCCTCAACATGCACCGCCGCACGCTGCAGCGCATCCTGGCAAAGCGGGCACCGAAATAATCACTCCGCCTCGGTCGCCGCATCGCGCGACCCGCCGACGATATCGCGGATCGACTGGCCGAGTTCGCCATTGCGCTCGGCCGCCCACTCGGCGAGCATCAGTCGCTGCGCCGCTGTGCGGGCAAAGGCCTGCGTTACCGATTTGCGCGTCGCCGCCGCCAGGCGATGCTCCGACGCCTCGCGCAGCATATGGGCTTCATAGCCGTCGGAGATGAGCAGTCCGCATTCCTCCGGGAAGATATCGAGCGGCACCTGCGCATGGGTGGCGAAGAACAGGCGGTCGCAATGGAGGCGGTAGTCCGGCCACTTGCGGTCGACCCGAAAGTCCTCGATCGACGTCTTGATTTCGACGATCCAGATCTCCCCCTTCGGAGAAATCGAGATCAGGTCGGCGCGACGGCCGCTGGCGAGCGTCAGCTCCGGCAGCACCGCGTGGCGCAATTCCATGAACAATCGCTGCACGCCGCGGCGCACCTTCAGTGCCCGCTCCGACTGGCGCCCGTCGGCGAGCGGATTGTCGCCATGGATCGATAGGATCGTCATCGTCCCACTCCGGCTCCCGTCACAGCCCTTGTTGCAAAAAAACCATCGTCACGGAATTTGCACATTTCGGCCGAATTGCGGCGGCCCAATCCCTTGCGCAGTGCACTGCAATCGCAAATAAGCTGACGGCCGGGCACGCTTCCGCGTTTCCTGATTCCCTTTTACGAGACCCCCATGCGCTTCCGCAACGCTCTCCTTTTGTGCAGTCTGGCGGCGACTGTCTTCATCGCCGGCTGCTCGCAAACGACGTCCACCGCAGGCTCTGCTCCCGAGGGCCAGAAAGTCGCGACGAATCAGATCTTTACAAGCAATTATGGCGCCGTCGAGGACCACGGCTATCCGTTGCCCGCGATTCCGATCAAGCGCCTGGACCCGCGTTTCCACCGCCAGATCGTCGATTATGCCACCAGGGAACGGCCGGGCACCATCGTCGTCAACACGCCGAATCGCTTCCTCTATTACGTGCTGCCAGGCGGCAAGGCGGTGCGTTACGGCATCGGCGTCGGCAAGGCCGGATTTGCCTGGGAAGGCGAGGCCTATGTCGCCTGGAAGCAGGAATGGCCGACCTGGCACCCGCCGAAGGAGATGGCCGAGCGCAAGCCTGAAGTCGCCAAATATGTCGAAGCGGGCATGGGCCCCGGCATCAGCAATCCGCTCGGCGCACGCGCGCTCTATCTCTTCAACGAGGAGGGCCGGGACACGCTCTTCCGCCTGCACGGCACGCCGGAATGGTCTTCGATCGGCACCGCCGCCTCGTCCGGCTGCATCCGCCTGATGAACCAGGATATCATCGACCTTTATTCGCGGGTTCGGCCGGGTCGAAACGCACGCGTCGTCGTCCAGCAGTAAGCTGAGAGACGGGCCTAAACGAAAGGGCCGCCGGTGATGCCGGCGGCCCTTTCGTTTTTAGAGTATCATCGCTCAAGCGGTCAGTTTCGCCTTGAGCTCCAGGCGGCGGCGGTGCAGCACTGGTTCGGTATAGCCGTTCGGCTGCTCGCGGCCATTGAGCACCAGTTCGAGCGCTGCCCGGAAGGCGATCGATTCGTCGAAATGGCCGGCCATGGGCGCATAGTGCGGATCGCCTGCATTCTGCTGGTCGACGACGGCCGCCATCCGCTTCATCGTCTCGACGATCTGCGCCTCGCTGACGATGCCATGGTGCAGCCAGTTGGCCATGTGCTGCGCCGAGATGCGCAGCGTCGCGCGGTCTTCCATCAGACCGACATTGTTGATGTCGAGCACCTTCGAGCAGCCGACGCCCTGGTCGACCCAGCGCACGACATAGCCGAGAATGCCCTGGGCGTTGTTGTCGAGTTCGCGCTGGATCTCCTCTTCTGTCCAGTTCGGCCGCGCCGCCACCGGTACCGAGAGAATATCGGCGAGCTTGGCACGCGGCCGGCTCTTGAAGTCCGCCTGTACCTCGGCAACGTTGATCCGGTGATAATGCGTGGCGTGCAACGTCGCCGCCGTTGGCGAGGGAACCCAGGCAGTATTGGCGCCGGCCTTCGGATGGGCGATCTTCTGCTCCAGCATGGCGGCCATCAGGTCCGGCATCGCCCACATGCCCTTGCCGATCTGGGCGTGGCCGGAAAGGCCGCACTCGAGGCCGATATCGACATTCCAATTTTCGTAGGCACCGATCCAGGCCGCCTGCTTCATGTCGCCCTTGCGGATCATCGGGCCGGCTTCCATCGAGGTATGGATCTCGTCGCCGGTACGGTCGAGGAAGCCGGTATTGATGAAGACGACCCGCTCGCGGGCGGCGCGGATGCATTCCTTGAGATTGACGGTGGTGCGCCGTTCCTCGTCCATGATGCCCATCTTGATGGCATTGGCCGGAAGCCCGAGCGCCGCCTCGACGCGAGCGAAAATCTCGCAGGCGAAGGCCACTTCCTCCGGGCCGTGCATCTTCGGCTTGACTACATACATCGAGCCGCTGCGCGAGTTTGCCCGCCTTCCGCTCGGGCCGATATCGTGCAGAGCGATCAGCGCCGTCACCATGGCGTCCATGATGCCTTCGGGCACCTCGCGGCCGTCACGGTCGAGGATCGCCGGATTGGTCATCAAATGCCCGACATTGCGCACCAGCATCAGCGAACGACCGGGCAACGTCAGCGCCGAACCATCGGACCTGGTGAAAACGCGGTCAGCATTGAGCTTGCGCGTGAACGTCCTGCCGCCCTTGGCGACCTCTTCCTCGAGGTCGCCTTTCATCAGCCCGAGCCAGTTTCGATAGACAACGACCTTGTCCTCGGCATCGACCGCGGCAATGGAGTCCTCGCAGTCCATGATCGTCGTGATCGCCGATTCGAGGATGACGTCGGAAATGCCGGCCTGGTCAGCCTTGCCGATCGGCGTCGTTGCATCGAGGACGATGACGATGTGAAGATTGTTCTGGGTGAGGACGATCTCGGAAGGCGTCGCCGCGGACCCGGAATAGCCGGCGAACTGAGCCGGATTCCGAAGCGACATCGTGGCGCCGTTCGTCAAGCTCAGCGAAAGAGCAGGCCCGTCGATCGCAAGCGCAGCGACCTCGCTCCAGCGGCCCGTGGCAAGCGGAACGCTCGCGTCGAGAAAATCCCGTGCCCAGGCAATGACCTTGGCACCGCGCGCCGGATTATAGCTTCTGCCGCGCTCGGCCCCGTCCGCATCGGGAATAGCGTCGGTCCCGTAGAGCGCGTCATAGAGCGAACCCCAGCGCGCATTGGCGGCGTTCAGCGCATAGCGGGCATTCATCACCGGAACGACGAGTTGCGGCCCCGCAATGGTGGCGATTTCGGCATCGACATTGGCGGTCGACACCGAGAAATCCGGCCCCTCCGGCAGGAGATAGCCGATCTCTCTCAGGAAAGCCTGATAGGCATCGAGGTCGACCGGAGCACCATGTTCGCGGTACCAGGCATCGAGCTTTGCCTGGAGTTCGTCGCGCTTGGCGAGAAGCGTTCGGTTCTTCGGCGCGAGATCATGGACGAGTTCCGCGAGGGCGGAAAAGAAATGGTCGGGATCGACGCCGGTGCCCGGCATCGCCTCGTCGACCAGGAAGCGGTGAAGGCCCGCATCGATCTTCAGATCATTGTTCTCAACGCGGTCCATTCGGCAGCTCCTGAAATGTCTCTATGCCAGATTCCAATAAATAGGAGCAGGATGCACGCGGAAAAGCGCTTTCCGCCTTTCCTCATCCCGCTCACGCGCGCGGACAGTCTCCCATCAACCCGTTGCCTGTCAATTCCGCAAGGATGCGAAGAATTATTTCCAAATTGGAAAAGATCAGTGATGGGCGATCCGCGGTCTGCCGCTCGCCGACGCGATGAAACGCGCCTCGATGAGCTTGCGGCCGCCCTCGACCTCCGGAGCGTCGATCTCCTCCCAAGCGGTCGCGGCGGGTTCCTCCGCGCCGTTGGCACGCGCCGTCTCCAGCGCCATGGTCTCGGCGCGGCGGCGGGCGACACCGAAGGCCTCCTCCTGGTCGATGAAGCGCTCGCTCGCGCCCGCGCCGTTGACGATGAAGATGCCTTCCTCGGGTGCCGTCACGAAGACGGTGACGGTGGCGCGCACCTGGCCGACGACGGCGCCGACGGCATTCGCGACGTCGGCTTCCGCCGGGATTGCCGCTTCAGTCGCCAGCATCCCGGCGATCGCCGGATAATATACCGGCGCCGAGGCCCCAAGGCCAACGAGCGGCCGGTCGAGGCCGAGCGAAAAGCGGACGATGCCGGGCTCGCGCTTCAGCGCGCGATCGACGGCGAGGGAGGAGGCCGGGTCGATCGCGCCGGCACCATCCTCGTTAAGGCAGGCCTGGAGAATCACCTCCGAGGATTGCCGCGCCAGCCGGTCGACGATCGTTTTCGCCAGCATCTCGGCAGAGGCGGCGATCGGCTGGCCGGAGCCGTCCTTGGTCCGGGCAGCGATCTTCAGGCCGAGCAGCGCGGCGTCGGTATTCCACTGCGACTGCCTGCCGAGCACATGCATCGCGTCGGACGGCGTCAGGCCGCAGATATGCACCAGTCCGCGGGCGACAAGCCGGTCGAGCGTCGCCTTCTGCGGCGTGCTGACGATAAGGTCGGCGAGCGCCAACGGCACCGGACCGATCCTGTCGTATAGGGCCTGCTCCTGCGGCTGAAGGCCGCTCGCCAGATGGTCGGGCAGGCCGGTGCGCACGGCAAGACGGCCGTCGTGGCGGCCGGCATGGGTCGCCCGCAGCTGCTTGTCGAGCACCGACAGCACCGCATCGTCATGGAGCGCCGCTGCAAGGCTCAAGGGTAGGAAACGGCGCGGGCCGAGATCGATCTTCGCTTTGAGGCCGCGATCGTTGATCTTCACCTCCGAATCGCCGCCAAGGCCGTAGGTGCGCATGGCGACCGCCTCGACCATGGTGCGGAAGCCGCCGACGACGGCCCCATCCGAGTCGAGCCGCGGGCGGCCGGCATCGAGCACGGCGACATCCGTCGTCGTGCCGCCGATATCGGAGACGACGGCGTTTTCGAGCCCGGTCAGATAGCGCGCCCCGACCAGGCTCGCGGCCGGCCCGGAGAGGATCGTCTCGATCGGCCGCAGCCTTGCCTCCGCGGCAGAGATCAGCGCGCCGTCGCCGCGCACCACCATCATCGGCACGTCGATGCCACGTTCCTTCAGGAAATCTTCGCAGGAGCCGACCAGCCGGTCGATCATCGAAACCAGCCGGGCATTGAGGAGCGTCGTCAGCGCGCGGCGCGGACCGCCGAGCTTGGAGGACAGTTCGTGGCTGCAGGTGACCGGCAGATGCGAGACTTCGCGGATGCGCTCGCGCACCCGTTTCTCGTGATCCGGATTGCGCACGGCGAAGTAGCCGGCGATGGCGAAGGACGACACTTCGGTGGCAAGCGTCGGCAGTGCTTCGTCGAGCGCGCTCATGTCGAGCGGCGCCTCGCCGCCATGGACGTTATGGCCGCCCGGAAGGAAAATCACCGGATCCGACCCCAGCGCCTCCTGGAGGCCGTCGCGCTTCAGATCCTCAGGCCCGAAACCGATCATCACCAACCCGGCGCGGCCGCCCTGGCCTTCGACGAGCGCATTGGTGGCGAGCGTCGTCGAGAGCGAAACGAGGCTGATTGCCGATGCCGGAACCTGCGCCTTTTTCAGGACGGCTTCCACCGCTCCGGAAATGCCTTCGGCAAGATCGTGCCGCGTCGTCAGCGCCTTGGCCTTGGCGACGACACCCGCCGCTTCACTGAAAAGAACGGCGTCCGTATAGGTGCCGCCAGTATCGATGCCGAGAAGAAGATGCGAGGTCAATTTCTGCTCAAGTCCATTATTCTAGGATCGGGAGGAAGCCAGGGGTCAGGATCGTCCGGTGATAGGGCATACTTTCGCGAAAATCCATCGCGTGACAGCGACGTTCAAAAGTCTGATAGGCTTACCCCCACTGCCCTGCCGGGCATCTCCCCACAAGGGGGGAGATCAAAGAGGCACCGCCAGGCGCCATTCCTCCCTCCTGCTACGAGGTGAGTTTGTCGGGGATAGAAGGCGGAGAGCCCGCGGCTTGCCGTTCTCCCCCCTTGTGGGGGAGATGCCCGGCGGGGCAGAGGGGATGCCACCCGACCAGCCGGATATGCTACCCCGACCGCACCGATACCATCATCGGCAACCCGCCCCTCGGCTGGGTCGTCAGCCTCTGCACGGGCCAGGGATGCGTCGCTTCGGTCAGGTCGAAGCGGAAGCGGTGCATCAAGACGGCAAGAGCGATCACTGCTTCCTGCAGCGCAAAGGTCGCGCCGATGCAGATGCGCGGGCCGGCGCCGAAGGGGAGATACTGGAAGCGGTTGATCTTGTCGCGGTTTTCGGGAAGGAAGCGCTCGGGCATGAAGGCGCGCGGCTTCTGCCAATAGAGCGCGTGACGATGCAGCGTCCACGGCATGATCAGCACTGATATGCCCTTGCGGATCGGGACAACCTCGCCTTCCGGTGACGTCCACGCGTCCTCCTCGATCGCGGCGCGATTGATCGAAGGCGCCGGCGGGTAGAGCCGCAGCGCCTCTTCGAAGGCGGCGAGCACATGCGGCATCCGTTCGAGCCACTCGACCGGTTCGGCGCCGCTTGCCAGCGCTGAATCGATCTCGCGCTCCATCGTCTGGCGATAGGCCGGCGTATTGGCGATGCAATAGAGCGTCCAGGCGAGCGCCCGGGCCGTCGTTTCGTGACCGGCGCCGATGAAGGTCAGGATATTGTCCTCGATCTCGGAGGTCGAAAGTCCCTCCGGTCTCTCGAGCTGCAGGAGCAGCGTCAGGAAATCGTTCGGAACCTTGTCCGGCCCCTCCGCCATGCGCTGCCGGCGCTGCGCCATCGTCTCCGACACGACGCCGCGAAAGCGTTCGAGCACCTTTCGACCCCCAATACGGGTGAGACGCGGCACCCACGGCGGCGCCACGAGAAGATCCATCGGATCGACACGGCCCATCCGGTGCAGCAGTTCCTCGACATTGGCGGCAAAGCCTTCCTTTGCGACGGCGATCTCCCCGGAGAAGAGCGTTTCGGCGAGGATCTCGAAGGTAAGCTCGGTCATGTCGACGGCGACATTGGAGACGAAGGGCTCGGAAGCGGCACGTTCGTAGCGCTGGACGAAATGCTCCGAGACGCTCAGCATCTGACCGGCGAAGCCTTTCGCGTGGCGGGGCGTGAAGACCGGGGCCATCGCCTTGCGCGATCGCTTCCAGACCTCGCCTTCCGCCGTCAAAAGGCCGTCGCGCAGGATGGGGCGGAGGATCAGCCGCCGGACATTCGACATTTCGTAATTGGCGGCATTCTCGACGAGAATGTAACGGATGAGTCCCGGATCGTTGACGATCAATGTCCGCTGGTTAATGAACTTCGTCTCGATCCAGGGAAGCGTATAGGAGGGCTCGCCCCACAGTTCGAGCGGATTGCGCAGCACCGTGCGGATGATCTCGAGCCGCGAAGGAATGTGGGTGCGCGGGACGGGCGCGGGCGGCTCGAAGGGCTCCGGTCGCGTGTCCATGTCGATGCCTTTCCTGACCGCCTACCGTTTCAGTTTTTTACGGCGCAATCAAGAAGATGATTCACGTGAAGCGCGATCGAGATACGGATGGGGTCCGACGCTCTGCCGCCGCCTAAAGCAAGGTCTCGAGCTCGGTGAGCTTGTCGTTGACCAGCCAGCCATAATAGTTTTCTTCCGGCCAGTGGACCTCGCCGCCCGCATTCTTCGCCGCAAGTGCAGCGGCGCGCTCGTCCGGGCTGCCGACATTGTAGAGCGTCGCAGTCAGGCCAGGGTTGTGGGAAATGTCCATGCCGGCGACCGACCGGTAGGCATCGATCGAATGCCGGATCGAGGCGGCCATATAGGCGAGCGAGACATCCGGATCCATGATCGCCTCGTAGACGGCGCCGGCATTATTCTCGCCGAGACGATCATAGCCGGACACGCGCGATACCATGTCCGTCAGCATCAAGGCGGTGAGCGGATTGATCTGGCCGAGGCCGAAGGTCTGGCCGGCGAAGAAAGGCTGGAAGAAGACGGCGCTGAAGCGGTTGTTCGGGAAAGTTTGTCCGCCGACGGACCGGCCGCGGAACTCCCTGTCCCAGATCCGCTCGCGGCAGCTCCACAGCGCGTAAGAGGACTTTTCGCCGGCGCAGTCGGCGAATTGCGGACGCTTGACGAATTCATCGACGGATTCGCCGTCGTAACCGAAGTGGAAGCTGTTGCCGGCATAGGCGGCCGCCTTGACGTAGTAGGCCTGCAGGCGGTCATAGGCGTCGACATTGTAGGTGTGCTCGCCGACGATGGCGCCGATCATGTGGATCGGCGCGATACCGTAGGCGGCGGCGATCGACTTGATCTTCGCGACGAGATTGCGGTCGCTGGCGAGCAAATCGCGCACCTTCTCGTATTTCGCGTCGAAGGAGGTCCGGCCAGCCTTGGTGCGGCGAAGGGAAGCGCCGGGAACGCGCGGCTGCTCGACGTGCCGGTTGCCTTCCGGGACCACGCGAATCTCGGCCGCGGCCGGTTGCGCCGCGGAGAAGCAAAGCGTGGCGAGAAGAAGCAGGCAGGCGGTAAGGCGCACGTTCAATTTTCCTGTGAAGCTGGGGCCCCGATTCGTCCGGGCGCGGCCACCTAGGGCACAATCATGTCGGAATAATGCCCCGTTTTCGACCGATCAGCGTTCGCTCTAGAAAATATATGGGCGCCTGTCGAGTGACAGGCGCCCCACGATGCGGTGACCAGCGCTATTTTGCGGGCGAGTGCAGCGCCGGCGTCACAGAATGTAGCGCGACAGGTCGGTATTGGCGGCAAGATCGCCGACATGCTTCTGGACATAGTCCGCGTCGATCATCAGCGTATCGCCGCCGCGATCGGGCGCGTTGAAGGAGATCTCGTCGAGGACGCGTTCCATCACCGTCTGCAGGCGTCGGGCGCCGATGTTCTCGACATTGGCGTTGAGCTGCACGGCGACCTCCGCGAGCGCGTCGATCGCATCCTCGGTGAAGTCGAGCGCCACGCCCTCCGTCTCCAGGAGTGCCTTGTACTGGCGAATGAGGCTCGCCTCGGTCTCAGTCAGGATGCGGCGGAAATCCTCCTTGGTCAGGGCGCGCAGCTCGACCCGGATCGGCAGGCGCCCCTGCAGCTCGGGCAGCAGATCGGACGGCTTCGACACGTGGAAAGCGCCGGAGGCGATGAAGAGGATGTGATCCGTCTTCACCGGCCCGTATTTCGTCGCCACCGTCGTTCCTTCCACGAGCGGCAGCAGGTCGCGCTGGACGCCTTCGCGCGAAACGCCGGCGCCCATGCCGCCGTCGCGGGCGGCGATCTTGTCGATCTCGTCGAGGAAGACGATGCCGTCGTTTTCCGCCGCCGCCATCGCCTCGCGCTGGATCTGCTCATTGTCGAGCAGCTTGTCGGATTCGTCGTTGACCAGGAGCTCGTAGGAATCCTTGACCGTCGTCTTGACCTTTTTGGTCCTGCCGCCCAGCGCCTTGCCGAACATTTCCGACAGGTTCAGGACGCCGATATTGGCACCCGGCATGCCCGGGATCTCGAAGCCGCCGGGCGCGCCGATTTCGGCGATATCGACCTCGATCTCCTTGTCGTCGAGCTCGTTGGCCCTCAGCTTCTTGCGGAAGGAATCGCGTGTCGCCGGCGACGCCGTCGTGCCGACCAGCGCGTCGAGTACGCGCTCTTCGGCATTCTGGTGGGCCTTGGCCTTGACGTCGGCGCGCTTCTTCTCGCGCACCAGCGTGATGCCGACCTCGACGAGGTCGCGGACGATCTGCTCGACGTCGCGGCCGACATAGCCGACCTCGGTGAACTTGGTGGCTTCCACCTTGACGAAGGGAGCGCCGGCGAGCTTGGCGAGGCGGCGGGAAATCTCCGTCTTGCCGACGCCGGTTGGGCCGATCATCAGAATGTTCTTCGGCATGACCTCGTCGCGCAGCTCGTCGCTCAGCTGCTGGCGGCGCCAGCGGTTGCGCAATGCGATGGCCACGGCGCGTTTGGCGTCCTTCTGGCCGATGATGAAGCGGTCGAGCTCCGATACGATCTCTCTGGGTGAAAAGGTGGTCATGAATTCCTCTCAAACTCGGTCCGCGTCAGCTCCATCAGGAGGGTCCGACCGGACTCGTCTATCCATTCGGCGAAGGGCACGAAGCCGGCCTTCGCATAGGCTCTGACCGCTCGCCGGTTGCCGGCATCCGGATCGATGACGATCCGGGCGGCACCCTTTTCGAACAGCTTTCCGGCAAAGGCCTTGAGCGCGAGCGCCGCGACGCCTTTGCCGGTCATTTCAGGGGGCCCGATGAAGATATCGACACCGGGCGTGTCGGACGCCAGATCCTTCGCCCAGGGCTCCTCGTCATATTGCGAGGGGATCCAGGACTGGATGTAACCGGCCGGTTCGCCCCACACGTGAAAGACGAACCCGTCGACCTCGCCGCTGGCGCAACCCTCGCGGATCAGCCCGAGTTCCACATCCGGGTCGCCCCACCATTGTCGGACATGCGGCTCCGAAAGCCAGGCAAGCAGCATCGGCAGATGGCGCTCGGCCACCGGCTCGAAGCTGACATCTGCCCAGTCAGCCGGCATCCAGCGTCTCCATGACGACATTGTGGTTGGTATAAACGCAGATGTCTCCGGCGATCTGGAGCGCGCGCCGGGCGATCTCTTCGGCCGATTTGTCGCTGTCCATCAGGGCGCGGGCGGCCGCAAAGGCGTAGTTGCCGCCCGAGCCGATGGCGATCGTCCCGTGCTCCGGCTCGAGCACGTCGCCATTGCCGGTGATCGCCAGCGTCACCGATCGGTCGGCGACCAGCATCATCGCCTCTAGATTGCGCAGATACTTGTTGGTGCGCCAGTCCTTGGCAAGTTCGACGGCCGCCCGCATCAACTGGTCGGGATATTGCTCGAGTTTCGCCTCGAGCCTCTCCAGAAGCGTGAAGGCGTCCGCCGTCGCGCCGGCGAAGCCGGCGATCACGTCGCCTTTCGAGAGGCGCCGGACCTTGCGCGCATTGCCCTTCATCACCGTCTGGCCGAGGCTCACCTGGCCGTCGCCCGCCATCACCACCTTGCCGTCCTTGCGCACCGTGATGATGGTGGTGGCATGCATCGTTCCATAGGGATTGTGTTCGCTCATCAAAATACCTGTCGGCCCCGGCATACGAGGCGTTGCTGCCCGAAAGAACCTGGTTGCTTGAGGCCTATGTAAGTTAGCGCGACGCGATTGCAAATGCGCGGCTCAAATCACCCCTACCGGCCACTTTGACGCGGGTTCGCGCCTGTCGCTCGGCACCGATCGAATCTCCGTCGCGGTTCTGGATATTTGGCGCCCCGCCTGATATGCAGCGGCTCTGGAACGGGTCGAGGCGGCGGAAGGCGTTCTGCCGCCCGCATCCGCTCCGGTCTATCGAGTGCAGACAGGAGAGCCTGATGGCAGACGTGACGCTGAGCCGCTCCGGCCAGGTTTCGCGAAAGACGAACGAAACGGCGGTGTCCGTCTCCGTCAAAATCGACGGTACCGGCGTCTCGAAGATTGCGACCGGCGTCGGCTTCTTCGATCATATGCTCGACCAGCTCGCGCGCCATTCGCTGATCGACATGGAGATCAAGACAGAAGGCGACCTCCATGTCGACGATCACCACACCGTCGAGGATACCGGCATTGCCATTGGCCAGGCGATTGCCAAGGCGCTCGGCGATCGCCGCGGCATCACCCGTTACGCCTCGCTCGACCTCGCCATGGACGAGACGATGACGCGCGCCGCCGTCGATGTCTCCGGCCGGCCGTTTCTCGTCTGGAACGTGACCTTCACTTCACCGAAGATCGGTACCTTCGACACCGAGCTGGTGCGCGAATTCTTTCAGGCGCTCGCCCAGCACGCCGGCATCACGCTGCATGTGCAAAACATCTACGGCGCCAACAACCATCACATTGCCGAGACCTGCTTCAAATCCGTCGCCCGCGTGCTTCGCACGGCAACAGAAATCGACCCGCGCCAGGCTGGACGCGTTCCCTCGACGAAGGGCACGCTCGCCTGAGCCGGCCAAGACTGGCTGAAGACTTATGGCCTCCTATCTGATCATGACCCCGCCCGGCGCACCGGCCGACGACGAAAGGGCGCGGTTCATCGCCGACGGTTTTTCTTGGGTAGCCTTCTTCTTCCCCGCGCTCTGGCTGATCGCCAAGCGGGCCTGGCTGCTCGGAATCTCCGTTGCCGTTTTGCAAATTCTGTTAATTCTTGTGTCGACGCTCCCCGGCGGCTTCGCCGCCGCGTTGACCATGCAGGTGGCGCTCAGTCTGCTGGTATCGCTCGAAGGGCCGCTTTTCATCGCCCGGAAACTCGCGGCCGAGGATTGGACGCTTCGCTCGATCATTCCGGCCCGCAACATCGAGACGGCGGTGGAGATCTACTTCGCGAACGCGGCAGCAACGGCGCACCATCAAGGCGCAACTCCGTTGCAGTCGATCGAATGGTCCAAGTCCGGACGGCCGGAAAATGCCGCCGGGGTCGGCTTCTTTGAATCCTATGGAGAGCGCTGATGCGGGTCGCCATCATTGACTACGGGTCCGGCAATCTGCGCTCGGCCACCAAAGCCTTCGAGCGAGCGGCACGCGAAGCCGGCATCGCCGCCGAAATCGACCTGACGGAAAAGCCGGAACGGGTTGCTTCGGCCGATCGCATTGTGCTGCCGGGCGTCGGTGCCTATGCCGACTGCCGCCGTGGCCTTGACGCCGTCGCCGGCATGGAAGCGGCGCTCGTGCAGGCCGTCGAGACGGAAGGACGTCCCTTTCTCGGCATCTGCGTCGGCATGCAGCTCATGTCGTCGCGCGGGCTGGAAAAGACAACCACAAAGGGTTTCGGCTGGATTCCTGGTGACGTCGTGGAGATGGCGCCCCGGGACCCGTCGTTGAAGATCCCGCAGATCGGCTGGAACACGCTGCGGCTCAACCGGCAGCACGCGCTCTTCGAGGGCATTCCGACCGGCGAGAAAGGACTGCATGCCTATTTCGTGCATTCCTATCACCTCGCCGCCGCAGACCCGGAGCACGTTATCGCCGAGACGGAGTACGGCGGTCCGGTGACGGCCTTCGTCGCGAGTGACAACAAGGCCGGGGCGCAGTTCCACCCGGAAAAGAGCCAGGCGCTCGGCCTCGCCCTCATTTCGAATTTCCTGCGTTGGAAGCCCTAGAGGCTCCCGCCATCTGATCGGACGAACACATGATTCTCTTCCCCGCGATCGACCTCAAGGACGGCCAATGCGTGCGCCTGAAGCTCGGCGACATGGACCAGGCGACGATCTACAACCCTGATCCGGCCGCCCAAGCCTGTGCCTTCGAGGAACAGGGCTTCGAATGGCTGCATGTGGTCGATCTGAACGGCGCTTTTGCCGGCGAGACGGTGAACGGCGCTGCGGTCGACGCCATCCTAAAGGCGACCCGGAATCCGGTGCAGCTTGGCGGCGGCATTCGTACGCTCGAGCATATCGAGAACTGGCTGTCGCGCGGGCTCAAGCGCGTCATCCTCGGCACCGTCGCGGTGCGCGATCCGGCGCTGGTGATCGAGGCCTGCCGCAAGTTCCCCGGCCGGGTGGCGGTCGGCATCGACGCCAAGGGCGGCAAGGTGGCGGTCGAGGGCTGGGCGGAAGCCTCCGAGCTCGGGGTTATCGAGCTTGCGAAGAAATTCGAGGGCGCCGGCGTTTCGGCGATCATCTATACCGATATAGACCGCGACGGCATCCTCACCGGCATCAACTGGGAGTCGACCTTGGAACTCGCCAATGCGGTTTCCATTCCGGTCATCGCCTCGGGCGGTCTCGCCTCGATGGACGATATCCGCCGCTTGACCGCGCCGGATGCCGAGAAGCTCGAAGGGGCGATCTCCGGCCGGGCGCTCTATGATGGGCGGATCGATCCGAAAGAGGCGCTGGCCTTGATCCGCGCCGCGCGAAAGGGATGAACCGATGACGCTGAAAGCCCGCGTAATCCCCTGCCTCGACGTTAAGGACGGCCGCGTCGTCAAGGGCGTCAATTTCGTCGATCTCATCGACGCCGGCGATCCGGTGGAGGCGGCAAAAGCCTATGACGCCGCCGGGGCCGACGAGCTCTGCTTCCTCGATATCACCGCCTCATCGGACAATCGCGAGACGATCTTCGACGTCGTCGCCCGCACCGCCGAGCAATGCTTCATGCCGCTCACCGTCGGCGGCGGCGTGCGCCAGGTATCGGATATTCGCAAGCTGCTGCTTGCCGGCGCCGACAAGGTATCGATCAACACGGCGGCCGTGAAGAATCCGGGTTTCGTAGCCGAGGCCGCCGACAAGTTCGGCAACCAATGCATCGTCGTCGCCATCGACGCGAAGCAGGTCTCGGCTGCGGGCGAAGCGGACCGATGGGAGATCTTCACCCATGGCGGGCGCCAGCCGACCGGCATCGATGCGATCGAATTCGCCAGGAAGGTCGTCGACCTCGGCGCCGGCGAAATCCTTTTGACCTCGATGGATCGCGACGGCACCAAGAGCGGCTACGACATCGCGCTGACGCGCGCCATTGCCGATGCGGTGCGTGCGCCGGTCATCGCCTCGGGCGGCGTCGGAACGCTCGATCATATGGTGGAAGGCATCCGCGACGGCCATGCGACAGCAGTGCTTGCGGCATCCATCTTCCACTTCGGTACCTACAGCATCGGCGAAGCGAAGCGCTACATGGCCGAGCGCGGCATCGCCATGCGCCTCGATTGAAGGATTTTCGTGATGAGCGCTTTCACCCTCACCGATCTCGAGACGATCGTGGCGACCCGGGCCAAGGCGGCGCCGGAAGACTCCTGGACGGCCAAGCTGGTTGCGGCCGGACAGCGCAAGGCGGCGAAAAAACTCGGCGAGGAGGCGGTCGAAACGGTGATCGCGGCGGTCAGTGGCGACCGCGAGAATCTGATCGATGAGAGCGCCGATCTCCTCTATCATCTTATGGTCGTATTGAACATCGCCGCCGTCCCGTTGCAGGATGTGATGAGCGAACTGGCCAGGCGAACGAGCCAATCCGGCCTGCAGGAGAAGGCAAACCGGCAGAATCCATGAGCATCGCCGCGAAAGACATCGAACCGGTCGATATTCCGGGCAATCTCACCGGGGGCGAATATTCGCCCTATCACGTCTTCTCCGCCCAGGAATGGTCGCGCTTTCGCGCCGATACGCCCTTGACGCTGACGGCAGAAGAGGTCAAACGGCTGCGCTCGCTCAACGACCCGGTCGATCTCGGCGAGGTGCGCCGCATCTATCTGTCGCTGTCGCGACTTCTCTCCGCCCATGTGGAAGCGTCGCAGATTCTCTTCCAGCAGCGCAAGCGCTTCCTGAGCATGTCGGACGAGACGAAGACCCCCTTCGTCATCGGCATCGCCGGCTCCGTCGCCGTCGGCAAGTCGACGACCGCCCGTATCCTCGCCGAGCTGCTGGCGCGCTGGCCCTCGAGCCCGAAGGTCGATCTCATCACGACGGACGGCTTTCTCTACCCGAATGCGCACCTGCAGCGCGAAAACATGATGGATCGCAAGGGTTTCCCGGAGAGCTACGACATCGGCGCGCTGCTGCGCTTCCTCTCGGCGATCAAGGCCGGCCGGCCGAACGTCAAGGCGCCGACCTATTCGCACCTGACCTATGACGTCATCCCCGACCAATTCCAGGTCATCGACCGACCGGACATCCTGATCTTCGAGGGAATCAACGTGCTGCAGTCGCGCGATCTGCCGGCCGACGGCAAGATCGTCCCGATGGTCTCGGACTTCTTCGACTTCTCGATCTATATCGACGCCGAGGAAAGCCTGATCCACAACTGGTATGTGAGCCGCTTCATGCGGCTCCGTGAAACGGCCTTCCAGAACCCGCAATCCTTCTTCCATCGCTATGCGACGATCAGCGAGGACGCAGCGCGGGCGATCGCCGAAGGCCTTTGGCACAACATCAACCTGAAAAACTTGCACCAGAATATCCAGCCGACGCGGCCGCGCGCCGACCTCATCCTGCAGAAGGGTCCCAATCACCTGACGCAGACGGTGGCGCTGAGGAAGCTTTGAGCGCAAAGCTTCGGCGCTGGAGTGAAGACCCCTCCCCAACCCCTCCCCTCAAGGGGGAGTGACTTACGATGCCGCACTGCCAGCGTTTCGAAGTCGGCCTTTCCGACGGTCGGAAGCGGCAGGCGGTCGCAGCGAACATTGAAGCTCCTTCCCCCTTGTGGAGAGAGTTGGGGAGGGGTCTTATCGAAGCTCTACGGATTGACCCTCCGTAGCGTCAGATTGACCCGCCCGCCGTTCTTCAAGAGCGTCGAGGTGTTCGGATAAATCCGGTCGACGCCGTGAAAGGCGAGCCGCCCCTCGCCGCCGAGCACGACGACATCGCCGCTTTCGAGCCTGAACGACATGGTCCGCCCGCCGCGCGTCCGGCCGCCGACGCGGAAGAGGCAGGTATCGCCGAGCGAAATCGACACGACGGCCGTTTCCAGGTCGCGCTCGTCCCGGTCCTGGTGCAATCCCATCCGGGCGTCGGCGGAATAGAAATTGACGAGACACGCCTCGGGTCGCTTGTCGCTTGCCGAAACCGCCCACCAGATGTCGATGAGGACATCGGGAATCGGCGGCCACGGCTTGCTGGTGACCGGATGTTCCGGTTGGTAGCGATAGCCGCGCTCGCGATCGGTGATCCAGCCGAGCGATCCGCAATTGGTCATGCGCACCGACATCGGCTTGCCGGTCTTCGGCATTTCCGGCACGTAGAGCGGCGCCGTGGCGACCACATGGCGGATGGCCTCGACAAGCTCTTCCTGACGCGAGCGGTCGAGAAAACCGGGAATATGCCTTACGCCCTTCGGCAGCACCTGCATTGCCAGCACCCTGTCGTTCGATGACGATCACCGACCTCTTTCCGCGGGAGGCGAAACTGCCGCTCAAGGGGCCCCGACGACTGGGATGTAGCGCTCATTGGAGCCGAATGCGACCCGAATATCGCCTTCGCTCAGCCGGCATCGAGCTCCGGGAGGCGCAGCACTCGGCCGGGATAGAGCTTGTCCGGATGGGTGAGCATCGGCTGGTTGGCCTCGAAGATCACCGTGTGTTTGGCGCCCTTGCCCTTGCCGCAGTGTACCTCGGCGATCTCCAGAGGTTGTCGCCCTTTTTCACGGTATGCAAAACCGGAGCCTTTGCCGCCGCCGGCGCCGCGCCGCCAGCGGCGACCTGCAGTTCGAAGGCTTCGACCGCCGATATGCCGAGCGTATTGCCGACGGCGACGACAGCCTTCTCGAAAATCGACTGGTCCTTGACGACACCCTTGAGGACCACCTTGTCGTCGACGACTTCGACCTTGACGTCCTTGGTGCCGAGATCGTGAGACGCGAGTTCCTTCTCGACGGTCGCCGCATCCGGCGGGCTATCATCGTCGCCGATACCGAGCTTCTTGCCGGCGCTCTTGATGAAGCTGAACAGACCCATGGTCGCCTCCTTCTACGGGTATGCTGCCGGTAAGAGAGGACGGTTTCCATGAAGACAAGGGCAGTCCGGAAAGATTCAGGGCACGCCCGTACCTCAATCGCCGGCGGGGCGTCCGCGCAGCTTCTTGATCTCGCCGCGGCCGGACTTCTCCTTCAGCCGCCGCTCGATCGAACCGCGCGACGGCTTCGTCTTCCTGCGCGGCGGCGGCGGCGGTTCGGCCGCCTTCAGGATCAGTTCCTTCAGCCGCTCGCGGGCGTCTTCGCGGTTGCGGTCCTGGCTGCGGAAACGGCTGGCCTCGATCATCAGCACGCCGTCCTTGGAGGCCCGTCTGCCGGCAAGCTTCAGGGCACTGGCCTTGACGCGGTCCGGGAGCGACGGTGAGGCCTGGATATCGAAGAAGAGCTGGACGGCGGTCGACACCTTGTTGACATTCTGGCCGCCCGGACCGCCGGCCAGCACGAACTGCTCCGTCAGCTCCCAGCCGGCGATCACGATGTTTTCGTTGATGTAAAGCGGTTCGCTTGCCATGTTCGCCCCCTACAGCGTCACGCGTCTGACCAGACGCGTGACGCTGTAGCACTTTGGATAGAGACCGTTCTATCGCACAGAGTTGCGCGATTGAGAACGACCTCAAGATAAAACGCGAAAACCCGGCCGTGAGGACCGGGTTTCACGTGAATCATGGCCTGCGATGTTATTCGGCGGCCAACCGGGTCCCCGGAGCGGCATCGCGCACGCTGCCGTCGACATGGCTCTCGAACTTGGCGAAGTTGGCGATGAACATTTCGACCAGCCGCCGCGCCTGGGCGTCATAGGCCACGCCGTCCGACCAGGTGGAGCGCGGGTCGAGAATGCGGTCATCCACGCCCGGCACCGAGACCGGCACCGCGAAGCCGAAATTCGCATCGGTGCGGAACGAGGCGCTGTTCAGCGATCCGTCGAGCGCCGCCGAGAGAAGCGCGCGCGTTACCTTGATCGGCATGCGGCTGCCGGTGCCGTAGGCGCCGCCGGTCCAGCCGGTATTGACGAGCCAGCAGGTGACGCCGTTCTTGGCGATCAGATCCTTGAGAAGGTTGCCGTATTCCGAGGGATGGCGCGGCATGAACGGTGCGCCGAAGCAGGTCGAGAAGGTCGCCTCCGGTTCCGTCACGCCCTTCTCCGTCCCGGCGACCTTGGCGGTATAACCGGACAGGAAGTGGTACATGGCCTGTTCCGGCGTCAGCTTGGCGATCGGCGGCAGGACGCCGAAGGCATCCGCCGTCAGCATGATGATGGTGCGCGGCTGCGGCGCCGTGCCGGTCTCGCTGGCATTCGGAATGAAATCGAGCGGATAGGCGATACGGGTGTTTTCCGTCAGCGAGCCATTGTCGAAGTCGGGCGCGCGCCGTTCGTCGAGGACGACGTTTTCCATGACGGTACCGAAGCGGCGTGTCGTCGCGAAAATCTCCGGCTCGGCCGCTTCCGACAGGCGGATTGCCTTGGCGTAGCAGCCGCCTTCGAAATTGAAGACGCCCTGGTGGCCCCAGCCATGTTCGTCGTCGCCGATCAGGGTGCGGTTCGGATCGGCGGAGAGTGTCGTCTTGCCGGTGCCGGAAAGGCCGAAGAAGATGGCCGTGTCGCCGGCCGGGCCGACATTCGCTGAGCAGTGCATCGGCATGACGGCCTTCTTCGGCAGCAGGTAGTTGAGCACGGTGAAGACCGATTTCTTCATCTCGCCTGCATAGGACGTGCCGCCGATGAGCACGAGACCCCTGGTCAGGTCGCAGGCGATGACGGTCTCGCTGCGGCAGCCGTGGCGCTCGGGATCGGCCTTGAAGCTCGGCAGGTCGATGATCGTCAGCTTCGGCAGGAAGGTCGCCAGTGCCTCGCGCGGCGGACGGATCAGGAGATTGCGGATGAACAGTGAATGCCAAGCGAATTCGGTGACGACCCGCGTCGGCAACGCATTCTCCTCGTCGGCGCCGCCGACGAGATCCTGCACATAGAGCGACATGCCCTTGGCGTGCGCCAGCATATCCTGGCGAAGACGCTCGAAGTTTTCGGGCGAGATCGCGCTATTGTTGTCCCACCAGATCTGATCGGCCGTGGCCGAATCACGCACGACATACTTGTCCTTGGGCGAGCGGCCGGTGTGCTGGCCGGTGCGGGCGCAAAGCGCACCATGGGCCGTCAATTGCGCCTCGCCGCGGCGAAGGGCTTCCTCATAAAGCTCCGCTGCCTCGAAGTTGTAGCGAACGACCGAGAGGTCGGAAAAACCGATCGTTTCCAATCCGTTCGAGGGGTTGCGGTTGCCGAGTTGCTCCATGGTCAAGCTTCCTTCGTCTCTGGCCAATGGCGTTGAATTTCATTGGAACATACCGGGTCGGTTTGCTGAAAACAAGGTAGTTAATCCTAAAAGAGTAATGATATCAGTATATTAATCGATTTAAAGAAAAATATGGATTTTTTAATCGGTTGAATCGCTCCCTGGAGGAGCCCAACCGTAGCAGGCGCTCCGACCCGCCTGCGATAGGGCGCTTTTTTCGCTTCGCCACAATTTGTTCCACCTTTATACTCAAGTAACGCAACCGTGACTCGCGGTTTGCCGCCGCTGCCAAGAGCGGATCCCGGCGCCGGACCCATAAAGACGGAGTTGAAACACGATGCAGACCATCGCGCTTGTCGATGACGACCGTAACATCCTGACATCGGTATCCATCGCGCTGGAAGCCGAGGGCTACAAGGTCGAAACCTATACCGATGGCGCCTCCGCGCTCGAGGGCCTGGTGGCGCGCCCGCCGCACCTGGCGATCTTCGACATCAAGATGCCGCGCATGGACGGCATGGAGCTGTTGCGGCGGCTCCGGCAGAAATCCGATCTGCCGGTGATCTTCCTGACCTCCAAGGACGAGGAGATCGACGAGCTCTTCGGCCTGAAGATGGGGGCGGACGATTTCATCACGAAGCCGTTCTCGCAGCGGCTCCTGGTCGAGCGCGTCAAGGCGATCCTGCGCCGCGCACCGGCCCGCGACGCCGCCGCGGCCGGAGTCGTTGGCCTTGCCAAGAGCGCCGACGCGCCGTCCCGCTCGCTGGAGCGCGGACAGCTGGTCATGGACCAGGAGCGCCACACCTGCACCTGGAAGAGCGAACCGGTCACACTCACCGTCACCGAATTTCTCATCCTGCATTCGTTGGCGCAGCGGCCCGGCGTCGTGAAAAGCCGCGACGCGCTGATGGATGCCGCCTATGACGAACAGGTCTATGTCGACGACCGGACGATCGACAGCCACATCAAGCGGCTTCGCAAGAAGTTCAAGATGGTCGACTGCGACTTCGATATGATCGAGACGCTCTATGGCGTCGGCTATCGCTTCCGCGAGTCCGCCTGAGGCCACGCGGGGCTTGCCTTCGCACCGATTGTGGCTCATTGAAAACCGACGCGGCCACCGAACGGGATCGCAGCTCGCGACTGGTGAGCAGTCATGATGATAGCGGCGATCGATTCCGCCAGATAGCGCCGGCTTCGGCGAAAGCGCCGCAATACGCTTGACCTCAAGCCCGACCCTTCGGTGCTCCGATCGCGGATTCGGCGGCGCCGAAGGATGGCTTGGGCGCAAGAGCGGCAGGCCGGCCCGGGGCTGATACGCAAACAAAAAGGGCGGCGAATATTCGTCGTGGGAGCGGAAGACTTGGTAGAAGTCTTGCAGGGCGAGATCGAAGATTCGGACGGGCGGTCATCGGCGCTGCGTGGAAGGCGCCGATGGGCGCATCCCTTTACGCTGATCCGGCGGCTGTTCGGCAACGCCGTCTTCTCCAGCCTGACGCGGCGCATCGTCTTCTTCAACCTCGTCGCGCTCGTCGTTCTGGTCGGCGGGATCATGTACCTGAACCAGTTCCGCGAGGGCCTCATCGACGCCCGCGTGGAAAGCCTGCTGACCCAAGGCGAAATCATCGCCGGAGCCATCTCCGCCTCGGCGTCGGTCGACACCAACTCGATCACCATCGACCCGCAAAAGCTGCTCGAGCTGCAGGCCGGCGAGAGCATAACCCCGCTGCCGAGCGACGAGGATCTGGAATTCCCGATCATCCAAGAACGAGTCGCGCCCGTCCTCAGAAGGCTAATCTCGCCGACACGCACGCGGGCTCGCCTGTTCGACGCCGATGCCGACCTTCTGCTCGACTCGCGCCATCTCTATAGCGGCGGCCAGGTGCTCCGCTTCGATCTTCCGCCGGTCGATCCGGAGACGTCGAGCGTTTCCGATAAGATCAGCGCCTGGTTCAACCGCCTGCTGCAGCCGCGTGACCTGCCGCTCTACAAAGAGCCGCCGGGCGGCAACGGCTCGATCTATCCGGAGGTGATGAACGCGCTGACCGGCGTACGCGGCGCGGTGGTGCGGGTCACAGAGAAGGGCGAGCTGATCGTGTCCGTGGCGGTGCCAGTGCAGCGCTTTCGCGCGGTGCTCGGCGTCCTGCTGCTTTCCACCCAGGCGGGCGACATCGACAAGATCGTCCATGCCGAACGTCTGGCAATCATCCGCGTCTTCGGCGTGGCGGCGCTCGTCAATGTCATTCTCTCGCTGCTCCTGTCGTCGACGATCGCCAATCCGTTGCGGCGACTGTCGGCAGCCGCCATCCGGGTGCGTCGCGGCGGCGCCAAGGAGCGCGAGGAAATCCCGGACTTCTCCTCCCGCCAGGACGAGATCGGCAACCTTTCGGTGGCGCTCCGGGAAATGACGACGGCGCTTTACGATCGCATCGCCGCGATCGAGAACTTCGCCGCCGATGTCAGCCACGAGCTCAAGAATCCGCTCACCTCGCTCAGGAGCGCCGTCGAGACCCTGCCGCTGGCGCGCACGGAGGAGTCGAAGAAGCGGCTGCTCGACATCATCCAGCACGATGTCCGGCGCCTCGACCGGCTGATCAGCGACATTTCCGACGCCTCGCGGCTCGATGCCGAACTGGCGCGCAGCGACGCGAAGAAGATCGACCTGGAAAAACTTCTCGGCGATATGATCGACATCTCGCGGCAGATTCGCGGCAAGAAGAAGCCCGTGCTGCTCGACTTCGTCGTCGATCGCAAGGACAATCCGAAGGCGAACTTCATCGTCAGCGGCTACGACCTGCGCATTGGGCAGATCATCACCAACCTCATAGAGAACGCTCGCTCCTTCGTGCCGGAACCGAACGGCCGGATCATCCTGCGCCTGACCCGTTCGCGGTCGCGCTGCCTCGTCTATGTCGAGGACAACGGTCCCGGCATTCAGGCGGAAGACATTGACCGGATTTTCGAGCGTTTCTACACGGACCGGCCGGAGGCCGAGGATTTCGGCCAGAATTCCGGCCTCGGCCTGTCGATTTCGCGCCAGATCGCCGAAGCCCACGGCGGCACACTGAAGGCGGAAAACATCGTCGGCAAGGGCGGTGAGGTAACCGGTGCCCGCTTCATCCTTTCCCTTCCCGCCGAGCCGCACACGTGAGCACGCACTGCAACATCCACGGCACCGCCATGGTGCTCGGCACGACCGGCTTTCTGGTCACCGGCCCTTCCGGATCGGGGAAATCGGCTCTGGCGCTCGCCTGCATTGCAGAACTACGACGCCGCGGGCGCTTCGCGGCGCTCGTTGCTGACGACCGCGTCGACCTGACGCTCGCGAACGAGCGGATCGTGGCGCGCTGCCCTGCGGCGATCCGCGGCCTGATCGAAATCCGCGGCAGCGGCATAGCGGAAGTCGACACCCTGCCTGCCTGTGTCCTCGACTGGGCGATCCTGCCGGTCCGCGCGCCTTTCGATCCGCGCCTTCCCCCGGAGCAAGAGGAACTGCAACTTGAGATCGGGCGAAGCTTGCCGATGCTGCGCCTTCCCGTTGAAACTCTGCTTTCGCCGGTCGATGCGCTCACCGCATTGCTGCCGGAAAAACTAGGCCTTTAGCCTTGTCGAAAGGCAGGGCGACTGCTTTTTCGGCATTTTTGGCTTGCACTTCAGCTTTTCCTTGCCAAGATGGCCGCCCCAACAGGTGGACGAAATTGCTGCATTGCGATATCTGACCATCGACGAATTGCACTGCAGTTGGAGCAAAGATACCCATGATCGGACTTGTGCTTGTCACCCATGGCAAGCTGGCGGATGAGTTTCGGCATGCATTGGAACATGTCGTCGGTCCGCAAAAAGCTATCGAGACGGTGTGCATCGGCCCCGAGGACGACATGGACCAGCGG
Source organism: Sinorhizobium fredii USDA 257 (assembly GCF_000265205.3). Taxonomy (NCBI): domain Bacteria; kingdom Pseudomonadati; phylum Pseudomonadota; class Alphaproteobacteria; order Hyphomicrobiales; family Rhizobiaceae; genus Ensifer; species Ensifer fredii. The sequence goes on along the minus strand of NC_018000.1, from coordinate 6,153,531 downwards.
CGTCAGGATATCATCGACGCCGTCGAAAGTGCCGACGAAGGAAACGGTGTCATCATCCTGACCGACATGTTCGGCGGCACACCTTCCAATCTCGCCATTTCCGTGATGCGCAGCGGCATCGTCGAGGTGATCGCCGGCGTCAACCTGCCGATGCTGATCAAGCTCGCCGGCGTCCGGGGCGAGAGCGACATGGACAAGGCCCTTGTCGAGGCTTCCGAGGCGGGCCGCAAATACATCAATGTCGCCAGCCGCGTCCTGAGCGGAAAATGATGGACCACCTGCCCGACACGGCGCTGACGCGCGAGCTGCTCATCATCAACAAGCGCGGCCTGCATGCGCGGGCCTCGGCGAAATTCGTGCAGACGGTCGAGGCCTACGACGCCGAGATCACCGTATCGAAAGACGGAATGACCGTCGGCGGAACATCCATCATGGGACTGATGATGCTGGCCGCCAGCACCGGCTGCACGGTCTTCGTGGCCGCCAGCGGCAATCAGGCCGAAGAGGCCTTGAACGCGTTGGATGCGCTGGTGCGCGACAAGTTCGGCGAGGAAATGTGATCCCCTGCTGGCCGTCCCGCTCTCCGGCACGGTAATATAAACATATAAAGACCTCTTTATATGACGGTTGCCCTGCCCGACGATTCCTGATAGACCGAGCCCACTCTCCCGAACGTGACGCGCGGGAGGCATCGTCATGCCGCCGGACTCTGTAGGACCGACGCGCCCCAAGATCAGCCTGGAGAACTCCATGACCGCAACTCAGGACTATATTGTCGCCGACATCGGGCTTGCCGATTTCGGGCGCAAGGAAATTACCATTGCCGAAACGGAAATGCCGGGCCTGATGGCCTGCCGTGAGGAATTCGGCGCTTCGAAGCCGCTGAAGGGCGCACGCATCACCGGCTCGCTGCACATGACCATCCAGACCGCCGTGCTGATCGAGACCCTGGTTGCGCTTGGCGCGGATGTCCGCTGGGCGTCCTGCAACATCTTCTCCACGCAGGACCATGCGGCAGCGGCGATCGCTGCAAGCGGCGTGCCGGTCTTCGCCGTCAAGGGCGAAACCCTCGAAGAATACTGGGCCTATACGGACAAGATCTTCCAGTGGACCGATGGCGGCTTCTCCAACATGATCCTCGATGATGGCGGCGACGCCACCATGTACATCCTGCTCGGCGCCCGCGCCGAAGCCGGCGAGAACGTGCTTTCGAATCCCGGTTCGGAAGAAGAAGAAATCCTCTTCGCCCAGATCAAGAAGCGGCTTGCCGCCTCGCCGGGCTGGTTCACCAAGCAGCGCGACGCCATCAAGGGCGTGACCGAAGAGACGACCACCGGCGTCAACCGCCTGTACCAGCTCCAGGCCAAGAGCCTGCTGCCCTTCCCGGCAATCAACGTCAACGACAGCGTCACCAAGTCGAAGTTCGACAACAAGTACGGCTGCAAGGAGTCGCTCGTCGACGGCATCCGCCGCGGTACCGACGTGATGATGGCCGGCAAGGTCGCCGTGGTCTGCGGCTATGGCGACGTCGGCAAGGGGTCGGCCGCCTCGCTGCAGGGCGCCGGCGCCCGCGTCAAGGTCACCGAAATCGATCCGATCTGCGCGCTGCAGGCCGCCATGGACGGTTACGAAGTGGTGCAGCTCGAGGACGTCGTGTCGTCCGCCGACATCTTCATCACCACCACCGGCAACAAGGACGTCATCCGCATCGAGCATATGCGCGAGATGAAGGACATGGCGATCGTCGGCAATATCGGCCACTTCGACAACGAGATTCAGGTCTCCGCGCTCAGGAACCTGAAGTGGACGAACGTCAAGCCGCAGGTGGACCTGATCGAGTTCCCGAAGGGCAACCGGCTGATCCTGCTTTCGGAAGGCCGCCTGTTGAACCTCGGCAACGCCACCGGTCACCCGTCCTTCGTCATGTCGGCCTCCTTCTCCAACCAGGTGCTGGCGCAAATCGAGCTCTTCACCAAGGGCGAAAACTACAACAACGAGGTCTACATTCTGCCGAAGCAGCTCGACGAGAAGGTCGCTCGCCTGCATCTCGCCAAGCTCGGCGCCAGATTGACCGAGCTTTCGGAAGAGCAGGCCGACTATATCGGCGTGAAGCCGCAGGGCCCGTTCAAGGCCGAACACTACCGGTACTAATCCTTACCCGGGCAATCCACAACATCTTGTGGCCGCGATCTTGACAAGAGATCGCGGCCGCTTTTTTGGGCGGCGCACTTTCCGGTGAATCGTCAAAGAAGTATGGTTAAGTCATTGATTCGTGACGCCGGAGGGGCCTGAGGCGTTACGGGCGGGGATGTCTTGTCGGAAAGCGGCAAACAGACGGAGACAGACCGGGGATGCAATCGGAACGGACGCAAACCCTCCTCGAGGGTTTCGAGCATGGCGACGCAAGGTCGGCGGAACTTTGCGGATCAACGGGGACGGCGCCATGAGAAGAGAACGATTCAGCTTTTTCGGCGATGGCCGCAAGGCTTCCCGGCTGGTGCGGCGGTTGTTCGCCGGCACGGCGCTTTTGGCGGCAACGGACGCAGCCGCCCAGGCCTCCGCGCCGGTCGCCAGATCGATTTTCGGCACCTCCGAAGTCGTCACCTTTTCCGTGCTCATCGGCGTCATCTCCGCAGCGATGCTTTCGGCGATCTGGCTCATCCGCCAGCGCGGCAATATCGAAGCGGAAAATCGTGCCTTGCGCTCGGACCTTTCGGATGCGAACCAGCGGATCTCCCGTTTCCAGGCGCTCATTGCCGACAAGAACCGCCGGATTGTCGTCTGGGACGGACTGGCCGAACGCCCGGAATTCCTCGGGCAGCTTCCCGTCGAGACCGGCGCTCCGCAGGACGACCGGGATTTTCTTGCCTTCGGGCGCTGGATCAAGCCGCAATCGGCGGGCCAGCTCGAGAAGGCGATCGAGGCCTTGCGCGCCCAGGCGCAAAGTTTCGACCTGGTGCTCGAAACACAGCGCAACGAGGTGCTGGAAGCGCAGGGACGCGTATCCGGCGGGCGAGCCTTCGTGCGCTTCATCGCGCTCAACAATCTGCGCGCCGAACTGGCCGAACTGAAGCTCGAGCGTCACCAGTTGCATTCCTCGCTCTCGACATTCCGCACACTTCTCGACGCGGTCGACCTTCCGGTCTGGCAGCGCGGCGCCGACGGCAAGCTCGAATGGGTCAACGAGGCCTATGCGGAGGCGGTCGATGCGCGTAGCCCGGCTGTGGCCGCGACCGAGGGACGCGAATTGCTGGCGACTACGGCGCGCGAAAAGATCCGCTCCGTCTCGACCTTCGAAACGCCGTACCGCGACAAGCTTTCGACCGTCGTCAAGGGCAACCGCACCTTCTTCGACGTCGTCGACGCCCGCACCCCCACCGGCTCGGCGGGCATGGCCATCGACATTTCCGGCATCGAATCGGTGCGCGAGGAACTGGCGCGCACGCTGAAGAGCCATGCCGAAACGCTCGACCACCTGGCGACGCCCGTCGCGATCTTCGACGGCAATCAGCGCCTGCAATTCTACAACCAGGCCTTCCAGCGGCTCTGGGAGCTGGACATGGGGTTCCTGGAGCGCAAGCCCGACAACGGCGAAGTGCTCGATCGGCTGAGAGCCGGCGGCAAGCTGCCGGAACAGCTCAACTGGAAGCAATGGAAGACAAACGCGCTGTCGGTCTACCAGGCCCTCGATACGCAGTCCGACCTCTGGCACCTGCCCAACGGGCAGACCCTGCGCGTTTTCGCGACGGCACGGCCACAGGGCGGCGTGACCTGGGTCTTCGAGAACCTGACCGAAAAGGTCGATCTCGAAACCCGCTACAACACGCTCGTGCAGGTTCAGGGCGAAACGATCGATCACCTAGCCGAGGGCGTCGCCGTCTTCGGGCCCGACGGCCGCATGCGGCTATCCAATCCGGCCTTCCGGGCGATCTGGGGCATCAGCGAGGCGGAGGCCAAGCCCGGCACCCATATCCGTGCCGTCGAGCAGGCGTGCCTCGCCTCATACGACCAGCCGGACGGCTGGAAGCGCTTCGCCCATATCATCACCAGCTTCGACGACGAGCGGCCGTCGAGCCGCGGCATCCTGGAGCTGCGCACCGGACTGATCCTCGACTATGCCGTCATTCCGCTGCCCAACGCCCAGACGATGCTGACGTTCGTCAACATCACCGACAGCGTGCGCGTCGAGCGAGCGCTGACGGAAAAGAACGAGGCCTTGCGCAAGGCGGATGCGCTGAAGAACGATTTCGTCCATCACGTCTCCTACGAGCTGCGCTCGCCGCTGACCAACATCATCGGCTTTGCCGATCTCTTGAAGACGCCGGCCTTCGGCGATCTCAACGAGCGCCAGGCGGAATATGTCGACCACATCGCCACCTCCTCCTCGCTCCTGCTGACGATCGTCAACGATATCCTCGACCTTGCAACCGTCGATGCTGGCATCGTCGAACTCGACATGTCCGAGGTGAACCTCTTGGACCTGCTCGACGACGTGGCGCAGCAGATGGCCGACAGGCTGACCGAGAGCGGCGTCTCGCTGAGGATCGACGCGCCCGACAATCTCGGGCGCATCACCGCCGACCAGCAGCGGCTGAAGCAGGTCTTCATCAAGCTCTTGACCAATGCCGCCAATTTCGCGCCCGACGGCAGCACGATCGACCTCCAATGCCGGCGTGAAGGCAGCGATTTCGTCTTCTCGGTCACCGATACGGGACCGGGCATCCCGCAGGACGTGCTGAACACCGTGTTCAACCGCTTCGAGAGCTACGGCCAGAGCGGCGGCGCGGGTCTCGGCCTGTCGATCGTCGAGAGTTTTGTCAGCCTGCATCACGGCACCGTAGCGATCCGCAGCAAGGAAGGCGAAGGCACGGAAGTCACCTGCCGCATCCCTTCCGCCGACATGCCGAAGATCATCGCGGCGGAATAGATGAAGTCTCTCGAACGCCTGCTGAAGGATGAAGCCGCGACGATCGAACTGGGCGAAGACCTGGCGCTGGCCTTGAAGAAGGGCGACTGCGTCGGGCTTTCGGGCGATCTCGGGGCGGGGAAATCGACCATCGCGCGCGCTTTTCTGCGGGCGATGGCCGACGACGATTCGCTGGAGGTGCCAAGCCCCACCTTCACCCTGGTACAGGCCTACGATCTTCGGATCCCGGTCGCGCATTTCGATCTTTACCGCCTCGCCGACGCTTCGGAGCTCGACGAGCTCGGTTTTGACGAGGCCCTGTCGGAAGGCATCTGTCTCGTCGAATGGCCGGAGAAGGCCGAGGAAGCGCTGCCCGCCCAACGCATCACACTGAGCTTCACACATGAGAGCGAAGGGCGTCGTGTGCGCATTATGGGGCCCGACGCGGCCCTCGAGCGGATTGCCCGCTCGCTCGCCATCCGCGCTTTTCTGTCCGATGCCGGTCATGCGGACGCGCGTCGCCGGCACCTGAGCGGCGACGCCTCGGTGCGGGCTTATGAGCGCATCCATTCGGCCGACGGTGAGCCGGCGAAAATCCTCATGGACGCGGCGAAGCACAAGCCCGGCCCCATCCTCCAGGATGGCAAATACTACCAGCAGCTCGCCCATCTTGCCGAGGACGTCATCCCCTTCGTCGCCATTTCCGAGCTCCTGCGCAAGCGCGGCTTTGCGGCGCCGGCGATCTATGCGCGCGATCTCGGCAAAGGGCTGCTGCTCATCGAGGACCTGGGCTCGGAGGGAATCATCGACGCCGAAGGCCGGCCCGTTGCGGAGCGCTATATCGAGGCCGTACGGCTGCTTGGCCGACTTCATGCCGAGACGGCCGAGCGTGACATCGCGATCGCCGACGGCATCGTTCATCACATTCCCGATTTCGACCGCACGGCAATCAAGATCGAGACGAGCCTCTTGATCGACTGGTACCTGCCATGGAAGCGAGGGCTGCCTGCCTCCGACACGGAGCGAAGCGACTATTTCGCGATCTGGGACGAATTGATCGACATTCTCGGCTCAGGCGAAAAGAACCTGCTGCTGCGTGACTTCCATTCGCCCAACATCCTCTGGCGCCCCGATCGCCTTGGACTCGAGCGGATCGGCATCATCGACTTCCAGGATGCGATGATCGGGCCAACGGCTTACGACGTCGCCGCGCTCGTGCAGGATGCGCGCGTGACAATCGATCGCAGGCTGGCGGAACGGCTGCTGGGCGCCTATGTGGCCGAGCGCAAGGCGCAGGGCGGCTTCGATGAGGCGGCCTTCCTGCGCGACTGGCACCTGATGGCGGCGCAACGCAATTGCAAACTGGCCGGCATCTGGGTGCGGCTGATGCAGCGCGACGGCAAGCCCGGCTATATGAAGCACATGCCACGAACCTTCGCCTATCTGCAGCATGCATTGACGCATGAAGTGCTGACACCCTTGCGCGAATGGTGCATTAAGGCTGGAATCCTGGTTAGCGAATCAGCAAACTGACGGGAAATCATGCCTATCACCAATGCCATGGTGCTCGCAGCCGGACTGGGCATCCGCCTGCGGCCGATCACCAACACTCTGCCGAAACCGCTCGTCCGGATCGCCGGCAAGCCGATGATCGATTATGTCCTGGACCTGCTCGCGGCTGCCGGCGTGACCAAGGCGGCGGTGAACGTCCATCATTTCGCCGACCAGATGGAAGCTCATCTCAGCCGGCGCGAAACGCCGCGGATCCTGATTTCGGACGAGCGGGATGCGCTGATGAATTCCGGCGGCGGACTCGCCAAGGGACTGAAGCTTCTCGACAACGGGCCGGTCCTGGTGATGAATGCTGATCTCTTCTGGGTCGGCGAGGAGGCTGAGCAACCCTGCAATCTGCGGAGGCTCGCCGAATTCTTCGATCCCGAGCGCATGGACATGGCTTTGCTCTGCGTGCGCCTGGAGGACACGACCGGTCACAACGGCAAGAAGGATTTTTCGCTGTCCAGAAGCGGGCGGCTGACGCGCTATGAAGAAGACATGGAAAATCCCGTCGTCTATGCCGGCGCGATCGCCATGGACTCGCGGCTTTTCGCCGATGCGCCCAGTGACGCGTTCAATCTCAACGTCTATTTCGATCGGGCGATCGCCAGGGAAAGGCTGTTCGGTCTGATGCTGCAAGGCCAATGGATGACCGTCGGCACGCCGGAGGCGATCGACGAGGCCGAAGCTGTGGTCCGGCGGTTCGAGCCGGGAGGCTAGCTTGCCCGGCCGCGCTTCCAACGTCTTCACGATCCCAGCCGGCCTGCCCTTCCTGAAAACGCTGGCGGAAAAACTGTTGGGCGGCGCGCTGACGCCGGACTTCCAATATGATCCGGCCGATCCGCTGGCGCTCGCCGGCGTGACGATCTTCGTTCCGACCCGGCGTTCGGCCCGCGTCCTGCGCTCGGAATTCGTCGACCTGCTCGGCGGCCGCTCGGCGATCCTGCCGATGATCCGCGCGCTGGGCGAGACGGAGGATGACAGCGGCTTCTTCGACGCCGAGGTTCCGGCGATTCTCGATCTTGCCCCACCGCTCTCCGGCACGGCGCGGCTGATCGAGCTCGCCCGCCTCATTCTCGCCTGGCGCAACCGACTGCCGCAGGTGGTCCTCGACATTCATGCCGAAAGCCCGCTGATCGCCCCAGCAAGCCCGGCCGACGCCATCTGGTTGGCGCGCAATCTCGCCGAGCTGATCGACGCGATCGAGACGGAGGAGCTCGACTGGGATGCGCTCGACGGTCTCGACGGCGGCGAGCATGCGCTCTGGTGGCAATTGACGCTCGCCTTCCTGAAGATTGCCCGGACCTATTGGCCGGACCGCCTTAACGAGCTCAAACATTCCTCGCCGGCGCGCCATCGCAACGCCGTGCTCAAGGCTGAAACACAGCGCATCGCCGCCAGCAAGGTCGATGGGCCGATCATCATCGCCGGCTCGACCGGCTCGATACCTGCGACCGCGGCCCTGATCGCCGCGGTGAAGGCGTTGTCGAACGGCACCATCGTGCTTCCCGGCCTCGACCTGGAGATGAGCGACGCGGAATGGGAGCTGATCGGCGGCAACGGGGCCGCCTTGGCGGCACGAGACCCGGCAAGCCGTACGCACCCGCAATATGGTTTTCATCGCCTCCTGCAGCGCATGCGCATCGAACGCCGCGACGTGCCGGTGCTGGGGTCGCTCGACGATGACCTCGGCGATCGAGCCGTGGTTCTTTCGCGGGCACTGTTGCCGGCCCAAGCCACCGATCGTTGGACCGAGGCCCGCGAGAGCTTTGCGGCGGAGAGGCTCTTTGCCGCCTTCGCCGACGTGGCGCTGATCGAGGCGGCGAACGAGCGCGAGGAGGCGACCGCGATCGCGATTGCGCTGAGGCTCGCGCTCGAAGGCGACGAAGAGAGCCAGGCGGCGCTGATCACACCCGATCGCGGCTTGGCGCGACGGGTCGGCGCGGAGCTCGCCCGATTCGGCATCGAGGCCGATGATTCCGCTGGCGTGCCGCTCTCGGCCACCGCGGCAGGCGCGCTCACGCGGCTGTTGATCGAGGCGACTCTCAGACCGGACGACCCGGTGGCCCTGGTAGCGCTTCTGAAGCACCCGCTCGCCCGCTTCGGCCAGGCGGCGGAAGCCGCGCGGCATGCAGCCGACGTGCTGGAGCTTCTTGCGCTGCGCGGCGGCACCGACTTATCCGATATTTCCGCTCTCGAAGTGGTGCTCGACAAGGCACTCGCGAGGCAGCGGACTGAGCGGCATCCGAGGCCCTGGCGCGCCGGAATTGGTCAGAACGATGTCGAACTCGCACGGGCCCTCGCCCGGCGAATTTCAGCGGCTGTCGAGCCGCTGGCGAGCACCATCTCCGGCGGCCCAGAAAGCGGCCGCCACATGACAGTCCTGACCCTGGCCGAATGGGCGGAGCGCACCGGTCGGGCACTGGAAGCGGTCAGCTTCGACGAGCGCGGCAGCCTCGGCGGGTTGTGGGCTTCGGAAGCCGGCGAAGCATTGGCGACGCTGCTTAAGGGGATCATCGAGACCGACGGGCAGATGGAGGCCGACGGGCGGCAATGGTGCGATATCGTCGAGGCGCTTGCCGCCAGCGAAGCGGTCAAGCCTCGGTCGATGCGGCACCCGCGCGTCTTTATCTTCGGGGCGCTGGAATCGCGTCTGCAAAGCGTCGACCTCATCGTGCTCGGCGGCATGAACGAGGGCACCTGGCCGGGGCAGACCTCGAACGACCCGTTTCTGTCGCGGACCATGAAGTCCGGAATCGGCCTCGAACCGCCCGAACGACGCATCGGCCAGCTTGCCCATGATTTGCAGATGGCCTGCGGAACGCGCCGCTTGATCCTTTCCAGATCCATGCGCCAGGGCTCGGCTCCGACGGTCGCCTCGCGATGGCTGCAACGCCTGCAGGCGCTCGGCGGCAAGACATTGACCGAGCAGCTCAAGGCGAATGGCGCCAGTTATCTCCACTTTATGCGTATCCTCGACGATGGCGAGCGCCAGCCGCTCAGCGAGAGGCCGCAGCCGAAGCCGCCGGTCGAACTGCAGCCGCGCAAATATTCGTTCAGCGAGGTGGCCCGACTTCGCCGCGATCCCTATTCCATCTACGCGCGGCGCATCTTGCGGCTGCAGCCGATCGACCCCTTCAACTGCGATCCGGGTGCTGCCGAACGCGGCCTGCTCTACCACCGGATCGTCGACCGCTTCGTCAAAGGCGGCTTCGATCCCGCCTCCCGCGACGGTGAAGAGGCGATGGCGCGGCTGATCGGGGAGGCCTTCGACGAGGAAAATCTCCCGGCTCACATAGACACAATCTGGCGGCCACGCTTCGAAGCGGTGGCGAGGACGTTCCTTTCCTGGGAGCGGGAGCGCCGTCATGAGATCGTCTGGTCTTTCACCGAAGTTCCTGCCGCAATGGACCTCGGCATTGCCGACATAAGGCTGACCGGCATTGCCGACCGCCTCGACAGGCTCGTGGGCGGCGTCATCGATATCATCGACTACAAGACCGGCTCCAGCCCCTCCGCCAGAGAAGCGCGGGCGCTGCTCGACCCGCAACTGGCGCTCGAAGCGGCGGCGCTCAAGGCCGGCGCTTTCGGCACGATCGGACCCGCCCGGCCGCATTCGCTGCGCTATGTGCGCCTGAAGCCCGGCAGCCGCTTTGTCGTCGACACCGTCAACAACGAGAACAGCAAGTCGAAGGAGACCAAATCTGCCGACCAACTGGCGGAAGATTCGCTTGCCGAACTGAAGAAGCTGCTTACCGGGCTCACCAGCGGTCGATATGGCTTCGCCTCGCGCCTAATCGTCCAGAAGGAGCGGGACTATGGCGGCGAGTACGACCACCTGGCACGCGTCGCCGAATGGGCGACCGCCGAAGGGGAGGACGACGATGAGGAATGACGCCTTCGGCCCGGAGGAGAGGACGCCCAAGGCGTGGCTCGACTGGACGACGGAGCGGCAATCGCTTGCCTCGGATCCCACCCGCTCGGCCTGGGTCTCGGCCAATGCTGGCTCGGGCAAGACGCATGTGCTGACGCAGCGAGTCATCCGGCTGCTGCTCGCCGGCTGCCGGCCTTCCGCGATTCTCTGCCTGACCTATACGAAGGCGGCGGCCTCCGAGATGTCGAACCGCATCTTCGAGCGTCTCGCCGAATGGGCAACGATCGATGACGCCGCTTTGGAAAAGCGCATCGAGACGATCGAAGGCGCACGCCCTTCGGTCGCCAAGATCCAGGAGGCGCGGCGGCTCTTTGCAAAGGCGCTCGAAACCCCCGGCGGTCTGAAGATCCAGACGATTCACGCCTTCTGCGAGGCCCTGCTTCACCAGTTTCCGCTCGAGGCCAATGTGGCAGGCCATTTTTCGGTCCTCGACGACCGGGCCGCGGCGGTGCTGCTCGCCGACGCGCGACGCGCTTTGCTGACGGCCACCGCCGCTGAGCACGAGACGGAGCTTGCCGATGCCTTTGCGGCGGTTCTCGACCTTGCCGACGACACGGGTCTCGAAAAACTGCTGCAGGCGATCGTGGCGAACCGCGCGCCCATCCAGGCCTTTCTCGACCGCGCCACCGAACGCGGCGGGCGGGAGAGGCAATTGCGTGCGGCGCTCGGTCTCGCTCCGGGAGAATCGGCCGCGAGCGTGATGGCCGGCGCCTGGCCGCTTGCCGGCCTCAACGGCACTGCCCTCGAGCAATATATCGAGCTTGCGCTCAGCCTCGGTGGTATAAAGCCCGGCGAGATTGCAAAGGGGCTGGCGGTCGTCCGCGCGGCCGGGAATGCGGAGGAGCGCTTCGCCGGACTTCTGCGCGTGTTCTTCAACGGCGGCGGCAAGCCGAAGGCGGACTCTGCGTTTTTCAACAAGGCGATGCTGGTGCAGGCGCCGCAGCTAATACCGCTGATCGAGGAAGCACGCCAGCACATCGTCTCCTGTGCCGATCGCCTCAGCATCGTGCGGATGTATGAGGCCACGCGCGCGGCGCTGATCCTCGCGGAAAGGCTCAATCGGGACTACGAGGACCTCAAGAAGAGGCGCAGCCAGCTCGATTTCGAGGACCTGATCAACCGCACGGCGGCGCTGCTTGCCCGCAGCGACGTCGGCGCCTGGGTGCATTACAAGCTCGACCAGGGTATCGACCATATTCTCGTCGACGAGGCACAGGATACGAGCCCCGCGCAATGGACGATCATCCAGGCGCTTGCCGCCGATTTCTTTGCCGGCGAAACAGCGCGCGCGGACGACCGGACGATCTTTGCGGTCGGCGACGAGAAACAGTCGATCTATTCCTTCCAGGGCGCACGTCCGGAGCGCTTTTCGCGCGAAAGCATCCTGACCGAGCGCAGGGTGCGCGCCGGCAACAAATATTTCAGCCCCATCCGCCTGCAGCTCTCCTTCCGCTCGACTGTCGACGTGCTTTCCGCCGTCGATACGGTCTTTGCCAATCCGGGCAATGCCAAGGGGCTCAGCGCCCGGAGCGAGGCGGTCGTGCATGCCTCCAACCGGATTGGCCACCCAGGAGCCGTCGACATCTGGGACGTCATCGCCCCTGAGCCAGCCACCTCCGAAGACGACTGGACGGCGCCGTTCGATGCGACGCCCGAGCGCGCGCCGGTGAACATTCTCGCCCGGCGGATCGCGGCCGTGCTCGAAGACTGGATCGGCAGGGAGACCGTGATCGAAAAGGGCGTCCGGCGGCCGATGCGGCCGGGCGACGTCATCGTGCTGGTGCGCAAGCGCGATGCCTTCGTCAACGCCCTGACACGCGCGCTGAAGCGCCGCGGCAATATTCCGGTTGCCGGTGCCGACCGGCTGGTGCTGACCAACCACATCGCCATCCAGGACCTGATGGCACTCGGCCGCTTCGTACTTCTGCCGGAGGACGACCTGTCACTCGCGGCGCTGTTGAAGAGCCCGCTCGTCAATCTCGGCGAGGAGAATGTCTTCGAACTGGCGGGACGCCGAGCGGAGGGCGAAAGCCTCTGGCAGCGGCTGCAACAGCTCGGTACGGACGAATCGAGCCGCTATCATGGGGTCGTGCGCACCCTTGCCGGTTACGACGAGCTTGCCCGCAACCTGCTGCCGCATGACTTCTACGCCCGGGTGCTTGGGACCCATGGCGGCCGGCGCGCCTTCCTGGCGCGGCTTGGCAGCGAGGTCAGCGACATCCTCGACGAATTCCTCACCTTCGCGCTCGACCACGAGCGGAGTGGGCTCCCCGGCCTGCAGGCCTTCATCTCGACGCTCGAGATCGAAGCGCCGACGGTGAAGCGCGAGCAGGACAAGGAGCGCGACGAGGTCCGCGTCATGACCGTGCATGCCGCCAAGGGCCTCGAGGCGCCGGTCGTCTTCCTTGTCGACGGCGGCGGCACCGCCTTCGTCAGCCAGCAGGTATCGGACCTGCGCTTTCTGGAGAAGCAACAGACCGACGGCTCGCTCGTCAGCGTCCCCGTCTGGCGGGCGCCCGGCTCGACGCCGAATTCGCTGATCGCCGCCGACAACGATCGACTGAAGCGACTGGCGGAAGAAGAATATCGCCGCCTGCTCTATGTCGGCATGACGCGCGCCGCGGATCGGCTGATCGTCTGCGGTTATCGTGGCCAGCGGCAGAACCTCGACACCTGGCATGCGATGGCTCAGGGGACGCTGTCGCACGACCCAAAAGGCAGAGCGACGCCGATGGCCTTCCGCGCCGGAGGCGAGGAATGGACAGGCCATGTCTGGCGCGAAGCGCATGTGCCGGTCATCATCCCGACAAGCGGCAACACGGGCAGTGAGCCTGATTCAATGGCCTCCGGCCTGCCGCCGGCGCTGTTCACGCCCTTGCCGCCGCAGCGCCGACTGCCGCGGCCGCTCGCCCCTTCCGGAACGAGCGTGGCCATCGACGATTCGGATCAGGAGTCGATCGTCGGCTCGGCTCTCTTTGCAGGGCCTACTGCGCCCAAAGCCTCGATGCTGCGCGGCGCGATCCTGCATCGGCTGCTGCAGGTGCTCCCGATGCTCGACGGTCCGGAGCGGCGCGACGCGGCGGAACGCTATCTGAGCCGCGCCGTACCGCGCTGGCCGGAGGCAGAGCGGCAGGCGCTCGCCGGTGCCGTGATGGACGTGCTCGATCATCCGGACCTGCAGTCGCTTTTTGGCGAGGACAGCCGCGCCGAGGTGTCCGTCATGGGAACGCTCACGCTCGGCAGTCATGCGTTCGCCGTGTCAGGCCGGCTCGACCGCCTGGCGATTGCCGGCGACACGGTGACGATTGCCGATTACAAGACCAACCGCGACGTGCCGGCCTCGGCCGACGAGGTTCCGACCGTTTACCGACGGCAGCTCGCCATTTATCGCGAACTGTTGAAGCCGCTTTATCCTGGCAAGCAATTTCGCTCTGCGCTGATCTTCACGGAAGGTCCGGCGGTCCGGGTGCTTCCCGACACGATGCTGGACGCGAGCCTTGAAGAGCTCGCGACAAAGTGAGATACACGATATTGAAAATCCAGTGGCGAGGCCTCACATGAGGCACAATATCTGGACAATGCCATTCCGAAGGAGCAGCCGATGGCAACTGTAAAAGTCGATGCGTCCAATTTTCAAAAAGAAGTCCTGAATTCCGCCGAGCCGGTCGTCGTCGACTTCTGGGCCGAATGGTGCGGCCCGTGCAAAATGATTGCGCCGAGCCTTGAAGAGATCGCCACCGAACTGGCCGGCAAGGTCAAGGTCGTCAAGCTCAACATCGATGAAAACCCCGAACTGGCCGCCCAATATGGAGTTCGCTCGATTCCGACGCTCGCCATGTTCAAGGCCGGCGAAGTTGCCGACATCAAGGTCGGCGCCGCGCCGAAGACCGCGCTCAGCTCGTGGATTTCCAACGCGGTCTAAGCCGCCGAATTTTTGAAAAGCGCTATCGAAAAGCCCGGCTCGCCGGGCTTTTTTCTTGCTCGTCCGAGACAGCCGAGGCTTGAGCTTGCTCCTTACCCTAGATCTTAGAGCCTTTCCCTGCTCGCGGGGTGAGGGACTTAAGAGCTCGCGGCAAATCCCTTCTTCTCCCCCTCAAAATGGAGAGAAGGTCGCGGCAGCGGGATGAGGGCAGACGCAGCTGAGCCGAACTCGTCCTACTACCGCGGCGGCGTGCCGTTTTCGGCGAGCACATCGCCGGCGAGATAGAGAGAACCGCCGATCAGGATGCGCGGCGGCACGGGGTCCTCTTCGGTGAGTTCGGCGATGAGACCGAGCGCTTCGGCGACCGAGGAGGTGGCATTGGCCTCCAACCCGGCAGCGGCCGCGTCGGCGGCCAGCGCCACCGGATCAAGGCCCGCGTCCGAGGCGTGGATCGGCACGGTGAAGACCTGTTCGGCGAGATCGAGGAAGGCCCTGAAGTAGCCGACCGGATCCTTGGTGTTGATCATGCCGATTATCAGAAACAGCGGCCGCGGATCGCGTTCCTCGAAGGAGGCCATCGCTTCGGCTATGACCTGGCCGGCGCCGGGATTGTGGCCGCCGTCAATCCAGATCTCGGCGGCGGGCGGTCCATAGTGCGAAAGCTTGCCGCCGGCCAGTCGCTGCAGGCGCCCCGGCCATTCGACGCCGGCCAGGCCCTTCTCGATCGCCGCTTCCGGAACGTCGAACCCGGCCGCCCGGACGGCGCGGATCGCCGCCGCGGCATTGGCATATTGGTGCCGGCCCGGCAGGCGCGGCAGCGGCAGGTCCGCAAGGCCGTTCTCGTCCTGGAAAATCAACCTGCCGAATTCCTCATGCGCCATGAAATCCTGGCCATAGACGGACATCGGGCAGCCGAGCCGCTCGGCCGTATCGACGAGCACGTCGCGCACACCATCTTCCTCTTGATGGCCGATCACCACCGGGCAGCCGCGCTTCATGATTCCGGCCTTTTCGGCGGCGATCAGTTCTACGCGATCGCCGAGATAGGCCTGGTGATCGAGCGAGATCGGCATGATGACGGAAACCGCCGGCCGGGCGATAACATTCGTCGCATCGAAGCGGCCGCCGAGACCGACCTCGATAATCGCAACATCGGCCGGGTGCTCTGCGAACAGCACGAAGGTGACCGCCGTCAGGATTTCGAAGACGGTGATCTTCTCGCCGGCATTGGCTTTCGCAACGCGGCGTACCGCATCGGCGAGAACCGGATCGCTGACGAGCGCACCCTTGCCGCTCGCGACGCCGAGCCGATAACGCTCGTGCCAGTTCACCAGATGCGGCGATGTGTGCACATGAACGCTGAGACCCGCCGCCTCCAGGATTGCCCGGGAAAATGCGGTGACGGAGCCTTTTCCGTTCGTGCCGGCGACATGGATGATCGGCGGCAGGCGGTCCTGCGGGTTTCCAAGCGCGGCGAGCAGCCGCGTGATCCTGTCGAGCGACAGGTCGAACCCCTTGGGATGCAGGGCAAGAAGCTTGTCGATCTCCTGCGCCGCCTCGCTGACCTGTGCCGCCGTCATGTTCCTGCCTCGCAAAAGATGATCCGCTGCTCGATGATTCCTTAGAACGGAATTGCAGCAAATCAAGACACTTACAACGACGTATGCGCGTCCGGATGGGACGCGCAACGTTCAATACAGGGCTCGTTGGGTTGCGGCGGCTACGCCCGGGCTGCGAGCGGCAAGGCCGAAACCTGGGAGCCGCTCTCCCGCCTTGCGGCCTCCGCCGGCTTCTTCATCAGGATCTTCAGTACGCGTGCCAACGTCGCCGGGATGTCGTGGCGCTTGACGACCATGTCGACCATGCCGTGCTCCAGGAGGTACTCGGAGGTCTGGAAGCCGTCGGGGAGCTTTTCGCGCAGGGTCTGCTCGATTACCCGCTTGCCGGCAAAGCCGATCTCCGCACCGGGTTCGGCCAGGTGGATGTCGCCCAGCATCGCATAGGATGCGGTCACCCCGCCGGTAGTGGGATTGGTCAGCACGACGATATAGGGGAGCCCCGCTTCCTTCAGCAAATTCACCGCGACGGTGGTGCGGGGAAGCTGCATCAGCGAAAGGATGCCTTCCTGCATGCGGGCTCCGCCCGAAGCCGGGAACATCACCAGCGGGCACTTCTCGGCAATCGCTCTCTCGAAGGCCTTGATAATTGCTTCGCCGGCCGCCAGGCCGAGCGAGCCGCCGATGAAGTTGAACTCATGCACGACGGCGACCAGCTTGACGCCCTGAACGAGGCCAAGGCCCGCGACGATCGTATCCTCGAGCTCGGTCTTGGCGCGGCTGTCGCGCAGGCGGTCGAGATATTTCTTCGAATCGCGGAACTTCAGCGGATCCTGCGCCACCTTCGGCTGCGGCAGCGTTTCGTAGATTCCGCCATCGAAGAGATCCTTCAGGCGGGCCTTTGCCGGCATCTTCATATGATGGCCGGACTGCGGGATGACCCACTTGTTCTCTTCGAGATCGCGATGGAACACCATCTCGCCGGTTTCAGGGCACTTGATCCAGAGGTTCTCCGGAACTTCCCTGCGGCCGAGCATCGAATTGATCTTCGGCCGAACGTAGTTTGTGATCCAGTTCACTTATAGACTCCTGAAGCTGTCCTTCGGCTTCTGCGCGCCAATATGGGCGATTATTCGGCTGCCGCAAGGCGTGCGGCCCGCACCCCGGCCGAAAGCCCCCGCACAAGCGCCTCGACGCCGGGCACCGTCGCCTCGGTGACGTGACCTTCTTCGGTCAGGCTCGAGGCGATCTGGTTGACGATCGCCGTGCCAACCACGACACCATCGGCCGAGGCGCCGATCACCCGCGCATGGTCGGCGGTCTTGACGCCGAAGCCGACACAGACGGGCAGCTTCGTGTGTGACTTGATCCGTGCCACCGCACCGGCAATCAGCGACGGATCGGGCAAGGCGGAACCGGTGATGCCGGTCATCGAGACGTAATAGACGAAACCGGAGGTGTTTTCGAGAACCTTGGGCAGACGGCGGTCATCCGTCGTCGGCGTCGCCAGACGGATGAAGCTGATGCCCTTCTTCAGGGCCGGGATGCACAGTTCGTCGTCCATTTCCGGAGGCAGATCGACGACGATCAGTCCGTCGACACCCGCCTCGACCGCATCGTTCAAGAACCGTTCGACGCCGTAGATATAGATCGGATTGTAATAGCCCATCAGCACGACCGGGGTGCGCTGATCTTCGGCCCGGAAGCGGCGGGCGAGTTCGAGCGTCCTGGCGAGCGTCTGCCCGGCTTTCAGGGCGCGCTGGCCGGCAAGCTGGATCGCCGGACCGTCGGCCATCGGATCGGAAAACGGCACGCCCAGTTCGATCACGTCGGCGCCCGCCTTCGGCAGTGCCTGCATGATCGCCAGGGACGTTGCGAAGTCGGGATCGCCGCCCATGAAATAGGTGACGAGGACCGGGCGGCCTTCCGCCGCGACGTCGGCGAACCTCTGCTCGATGCGTGCGGTCATACTCGTTACTGCCCCATTCCCAGAATTTTGCCGACGGTGAAGATGTCCTTGTCGCCGCGACCGGAGAGATTCATCAGGATGATCTCGTCCTTGCCCATTGTCGGCGCCCGCTTGATAACCTCGGCCAGCGCATGCGACGGTTCGAGCGCCGGGATGATGCCTTCGAGCCGCGTCAGCGTCTGGAAAGCTTCGAGCGCCTCATGGTCCATGATCGGCACATATTCGACCCGGCCGATATCGTTGAGCCAGGCATGTTCCGGACCGATACCCGGATAATCGAGGCCGGCCGAGATGGAGTGGCCTTCCTTGATCTGGCCGTCGCCGTCCTGAAGCAGGTAAGTACGGTTGCCATGCAGGACGCCCGGCGAGCCGGCAGTGATCGAGGCACAGTGCTCGTCGCCCTCAAGTCCCTTTCCGCCCGCTTCGACGCCGACGATCCTCACCCCCTCGTCATCGAGGAACGGGTGGAAGATGCCGATGGCGTTCGAGCCGCCGCCGACCGCCGCGATGACAAGGTCGGGCAGGCGGCCCTCGGCCGCGAGAATCTGTTCCTTGGCCTCCTGGCCGATGACCGCCTGGAAGTCGCGCACCATCTCCGGATAGGGATGCGGGCCGGCGGCCGTGCCGATCAGGTAATAGGTGCTGTCGACGTTCGTGACCCAGTCGCGCAGCGCCTCGTTCATGGCGTCCTTCAGCGTGCCGTGACCGGCGGTCACAGGCTTCACCTCGGCGCCGAGCAGCTTCATGCGGAAGACGTTCGGCGCCTGGCGCTCGACGTCGGTGGCGCCCATATAGACCACGCAGGGAAGCCCGAAGCGCGCGGCAACGGTCGCAGAGGCGACGCCGTGCTGGCCGGCGCCGGTCTCGGCGATGATGCGGGTCTTGCCCATGCGCCTGGCCAGCAGGATCTGACCGATGCAATTGTTGATCTTGTGCGAGCCGGTGTGGTTCAGCTCCTCACGCTTGAAATAGATCTTCGCGCCGCCGAGCTCGGCGGTCAGGCGTTCGGCGAAGTATAGCGGGCTCGGCCGGCCGATATAGTGGGTGCCGAGGTTTTCGAGCTCCGCCTTGAAGGCCGGGTCGTTCTTGGCCTTGCTCCATTCGTCCTGAAGATCGATGATCAGCGGCATCAGAGTCTCGGCGACGAAACGGCCGCCGAAAATACCGAAACGGCCGTCCTCGTCCGGTCCGGCCCTGAAGGAGTTCGGTTTTAGCGGCTGATTCACGTCTTGCTCCCTGATCGTCGCCGTTCGGTTTCGGCGCGGCGGACCGCATCGAAAAACGCATCCATGAGCTTCAAATCCTTGACACCCGGTGCGCTCTCGACCCCGGAGGATGTATCGACGGCGCGCGCGCCGGTGAGCGCAACAGCCTCGCCGATATTTTCAGCATTCAGTCCACCGGAAAGCATGTAATCGACGCTTCCGTCAAGCGCGTCGAGCAGTCTCCAGTCGAAAGAGACGCCGTTGCCGCCCGGTAGTTCCGACCCGGCCGGCGGCTTCGCATCAAAAAGGAAACGATCGACGATGCCGAGATAGGGATCGATCCGGTCGAGATCGGAAGCCTCGCGGATCGACAGCGCTTTCATCACCGGAAGGCCGTAGATCGCCTTGACGGTCAGCACCCTCTCCGGATCCTCGCCGCCATGCAGCTGCAGCATATCCGGCCTGAGAGCGGAAACGATCTCGTCGAGATCGTCATTGTCCGCGTCGACCGTGACGGCGACGATCGTCGCCCGGCCGCGAATGCGCTCGGCAAGGCGACCGGCATCGTCCGGCTCGATGTTGCGCGGGCTCTTCGGGAAGAAAATGAAACCCGTGTGCGAAGCGCCGAGGGACACGGCGTGCTCCAAGGCCTCCGCGGTCTTCAATCCACAAATCTTCACGTCCATTTTCATGGGAAGCGACCTTGCACGAAATGCCGCGCGAGTCGAGCAAAACCATGGCCTTCCTCGGCAATCAAGAGGAGGGTTGCCGCCAGGTGTTGCGGCTCAGGTCACAAGCTTACCACATTCGACGAAGCGGTGCTTTTTGCCGCCCTCACCTCGGGCGCTCAAGCGGTCGGGGAAGCCGGGGCGGTAGGCCGAACGCCCACGCCTTCAACGCGGACCAGAAGAGACGCGGATGAAGCAATCCCACCGGCGAACCGACGAGATGATATACCCGGTCCAAGGCGCGCTGGGCCTGCAGGTCTCCATGGGCGGCGAGCAGGTCGAGCTGCCGGGACCATTTCCCAAACAGCGCCTGGAGCGGGGTCGATTCTCCCCGGCTCGAGGAATAGCGCAGATCTTCGCCCGTCGCGATCTCCCAGGGCAGTTGCGCAAGTTGACCGAGCCTCCGCATCAGGCGGTGTTCCGCGCCGATGACCTCACCGGCCCTGAAACTGTCCCGCAACATGAGCGCCTGGCAGGCCGATACGGTGATGCCCTGTCCGTAAACCGGATTGAAGGCGCAAAAGCTGTCGCCGATCGCCAGCAATCCGGCGGGCCAAGCCGACATCCGGTCGTACTGGCGGCGCACATTATCCGTCCGGCGATGGATGACGACATCGCTGACAGCGGTCGCCGACCGGGCGAAATCCGCGAGCGCAGGATCGCGCAGCCGTTCGAGGAAAGGCAGGAAGCCCTCGGTTTCGCGCGGCGGGCAGCATTCTCCCGCACCCACCGCGCCGATCATCCAGCGTCCGCCTTCTACGGGAAGGGCAACCCCTCCCATGGGGCTCGAAGGGGTTGGAAGAACGAGAATGCCGGCGGCCGGCGCCAGATGATCCGCCGGAGCTCTGTACATGCGGCTCGCATAGCCGAAGCCGACATCGACGGTCGTGACCTCGACCCCGCCGAACCCCGACTCCACGAGCCAGAACGGCAGGCGGGACGCGCGCCCGGACGCGTCGATGACAAGCGGCGCCGACAGCACGCTTCCGTCCGCCTTTCGGGCGATCCAGCCGTGTCTTTCGCTGTCGCGCTCGAGAGCCGCGATGCGCACGCCGTCGGTCAAGGCTACGCCAGCCAAGGCAGCCACCCTCAGGCGCACGAGCTCTTCCACCACGGGGCGCGTCGCGGAGACCAGTTCGAAGGCCGGGTTGCCGATCGGTGCCCATCCCTGTTCGCCGAGCCAGGCGAGATTGCCGGTGTCGAGCGGCACGCCACCAGCCTGGACAAGCTCGCTCCGGAACCCCGGCAGCAGTTCCTCGATGGCGCACAGACCACGATAGAGAAGAACATGCGGCTGATGGCCTTGCGACACACCCTTGCGCGGCAGGGGCGAACCGTCGAGCACATCGCGCTCGATGATGCGCACGGTCTTGCCGGCCTGGCTCGCCGCCGCTGCAGCCAGCAGCCCTGCCATGCTTGCGCCGATCACGAGGACGTCGGCGTCGTAGCGGTTCGCCACGGAGTCATTCGAAATCATGAGGCTATCCCGATCTGCAATCAACGGCGAATGGAAGTCTCAAGCAACCAGGAACAAGAGACTGCGCATCCGCTCAAGCCACGACAGCGGCATCAGCGTCCACAAGGGAGAGACCGACGACAGCGGAATGTCGGCGCGCAACAGGGCGGCGTGGTCGAGGGACGGTTCGTGGGGAAAATAATCGGCTTTCCAGCCCTCGATCCGGCGGAAGCCTTTCTTATAATAGTAGCGCAACTGTGGATCGCGCGGCAGCTTGTTGTGCGTTTCCCAGACGTACTCGTCGATCGGCGCCTCCGGATTGGCGCGCCTCCAGGCTGCCAGTCCCGGCATGGGCGAGCCGAGATAGATCCGCCGCCATCCCTGTTTCAACGCGTAGGGCCAAAAGAACTCGAAGATGAGGCGCACGGCGAGAGCATCCGTGCTGCTCAGGCTGATTCCGAAGAGCGCTCGCGCGTTTGCGGGCGGGGGACTGGAAATTGCCGCGCATTCCGACCAAGTGCGTGCGGCTCTGATCTGCTCCGGCGTCACCGGTTTCAGGAAGAGCGACGCAAGCGCCGCGCCGGTCTCCGTGGAAAAGGCCCCGATGCTCAGGCCGGGAAAAGCCGCTATGCGCCGCTCGAGATCGGCCCGGCTCGCAGCCTGCGCGCCGGTCCATTTGGCCCGTTCGAGAACGAGGAGCGCATCGACGTCAGCCCGATGCAGGAAGCGCACCGCGATCGGCGCTGCCGATGCTGGCGCCTTTTTGGAAGCGCGCTTTCCAAAGCGAACGGCTTTGGAAGGAAGGCTGGATGGCATGAGTTTACCGTCACATTGTCGTTCTGCGCGTTGCAGTAGCAACATCAAATGACGCTCATGTGACATTCTTGGCCGGCGAAGAATCAGGCCGGCACGTCCTTGCGGCGGAAACCGCGCGCTTTTCCCCAATCCAGATCTAACCGAAATCGATCGCGTGCAGCATGGTGCCGTTGCGCTTCAGCCAGCGCCTGGCGTCGTTTGTGTCCGGACAGAGCTTTTCGCACAGTGCCCAGAAGTCGGGGCCGTGGTTCATCTCCTGGAGATGGGCCACCTCGTGGGCGGCGAGATAGGCGATGACTTTCGGGGGCGCCATTGCAATGCGCCAGGAAAAGCTCAAGTCGCCTTCGGCGGAGCAGGAACCCCAGCGGCTGCGGGTATCCTTGAAGCTGAGCGAGCGCACCCGGCGATCGATCCTGCCGGCATAGACGGCGACGAGACGCTCCAGTTCGAAGCGCGCCTCCTTCTTCAGGAAGTCGGCAATCCGCCGACGCAGGTGCTCCTCCGCGCCGCCGACCCGCAACACCGCCTCGTCGTCAGCGACCACGGCCTCGGTGAGGCCACGGATGCGGCCGGTTCTTTCGATGCGATGGGCGACGCCGCGGATGAAGATCGTTCCGCCATGCTCGATTTCGCTCTCGCCGGAGAAGCGCGCGAGCCTGGTCATCAGCCAGCCCTGGTGACGGGTGAGGAACGCGCTGACCTCGCGCTCCGGCAGGCCCTCGGGAACGGTCAGTTTCAAGGCGCGCCCGCCGGGCTCTATACGCAACGTCATCCGCGTCGCCCGGGCGTTCTGCCGGATGGTCAAGGGAAGAAGCTTGCCGGCCACCTCGATGTCACGCGTAACATCGAGGCGCGTTTCAGTGCCGCGGCGCCGCTTGAAAGAAGGAAACATGAGGCCTTTCTAGCCGATTCGCCGACCGCTGGCAGCTGCCTCTACGAGACGTCCGGCGTTTCATGTGAAACGCCGGACATCGATTCCGTCAGGTCAGTTCGTTTCGGAGCCGGGTGCCGGACCCGGGCGGCCGTTCTTGCGCTCGCGCATGAAGCGGTCGAATTCCTCCTGGTCCTTGGCGCGCCGGAGCTCGCGGACATAGGCGTCGAACTCCTCGCGCATCTCGTCGAGCTTGCGGCGCTCTTCGTCGAGGCGGGTAAGTTCCGCTTCGCGCCAGTCGTCGAAGGCGACATTGCCGGTCCGATGGTGGGCCCACTGGGCCTTGTGGTTCCGGCGGAAGCCGGCGCACATGCGGTCCACGCTGTCGTTGGCGTCCTTCTTGAAGGTCCTCAGCTTGTCGCCGAAGAGGATGTAAGCGAGCATCGCCAGACCGAGCGGCCAGAACACAATGAAACCAAGCACCATCAATGCAATGGTCGCAGGCGTCCAGTCCGGACGGATCAATGCAGATTGGTTCATCTTCAGTATTCCTCGCAGTCAGCGGGCCGCCCGTTGCGGCCCGATGAAGACGATGTGGGAAAGACCGAAGATGTCTGCAAGATGCACCGGATGCGAATCGGACAAGCCCTTGACTCTGCGGTAGCAAATCGCTGCCGCAGTTTGGTCCGAGGGATATTCGGATCGGCCCGGCGGCGACGGCCCTTAGGCCGACTTGCCGCCCTTGATGATCTGCTTCACCGGTTTCGAGTGGCGCGAATGCTGGCGCTGGAAGGCGACGATGCGGGGCGCGATCTCGCCGCGGAAGCGAGAGCCGTTGAAGACGCCGTAGTGCCCGACATCCGGCTGCATGTAGTGCTGGCGCATGTAGTCCGGGATGTTGGTGCAGATCGTCTGCGCCGCCTTGGTCTGGCCGACGCCGGAAATGTCGTCGTTCTCGCCCTCGACGGTCAGCAGGGCCGTTCTGCGGATCGCCGTCGGATCGACGCGCTTGCCGCGATGCGTCATCTCGCCCTTCGGCAGCGCATGCTGCATGAACACCACCTGCACCGTCTGCAGATAGAATTCCGCCGTCAGGTCCATGACCGCGAGATATTCGTCATAGAAATCGCGGTGCTTGTCGGCGGCATCGCCGTCATTCTTGACGAGATGGGCGAAGAACTCCTTATGGGCGACCAGATGGCGATCGAGATTCATCGACATGAAGCCCGAGAGCTGCAGGAAGCCCGGATAGACCATGCGCATGAAGCCCGGCTGCGGCCACGGCACCGGCATGATGACATTGTCGCGGAACCATTCAACCGGACGCTGCTCGGCCAGCTGGTTGACACCGGTCGGATTGATGCGCGTGTCGATCGGACCGCCCATCAGCGTCATCGACGCCGGCGAGAGCGGGTCGTTGTCCGCCTCCATAAGCGCGACCGCGGCGAGGACCGGTACCGCCGGCTGGCAGACGCCGATCACATGCGTGTCGGGTCCGAGGAAATGCAGGAGCTGGATGACGTAGTCTATATAGTCGTCGAGGTCGAAGGTGCCTTCGCTGAGCGGCACCATCCGGGCATCCATCCAGTCCGTGATGTACACGTCGGAGTGGGGCAGCAGCGCCTCGACGGTACCGCGCAGCAGCGTCGCATAATGTCCGGACATCGGCGCGACGAGCAGCACTTTCGGGTCCGGCGTCCGCCCCTTCGGCAGCGACCGCTCGAAATGGATGAGGTTGCAGAAGGGCGCCCGCCAGACGATCTTTTCGCGGACCGGCACCGGCAGCCCGTCGATAATCGTTTCGGGCAGGCCGAATTCCGGCTTGCCGTAACGACGCGTGGCGCGTTCGAAGACTTCCAGCCCCGCGGCCGCGGCGCGGCCGAAATAAGTGTGCGAGACCGGATTCATCGGATTCTTGAAGGCCAGCCGCATGGCATCCGCCGCCGTGCGCCACGGTGCCATCATGGCATGGTTCATTTCGTAAAGCTGGTAGAACATGGGATGCGTACCCCTCGGTTCAATCAATCTCGGCGCCGCTCCCAGGTCCCGACGCAAGGCTTGCGAGTGTTTGTCTTGGTGTCCGCAATCCCTTGCAGACTACCACTTTTCTTGTGCATCGCAACAAAAACGCCCCCTGCATTTTGGGGTATGTTGCGCAGCGAAATCATATTACTAATATATTGAGATAACATTGCGCCGGCGTGTCGCGCTATGACGTTCGTACCTCAGACCGCGGAAATTCCGTAGAAACGGGCCGCCGTCCCCAGGAAAATCGCCTGCCGCTCCGCTTCCGTGCAAGTCGCGGTCAACGCCCGGGCAGCAGCGAACCACTCTGCATAGTCGGCGTCGAGCAGCACAACCGGCCAATCGCTGCCGAACATGACTCGCTCAGCACCGAAGACGTCAACCAGGTGAGCGGCATAGGGCCGCAATCGTTCGACCGACCAGTCTCCGCCGGCCTCGGCCACAAGCCCCGACAGCTTGACGTGAACGTTGGGGCGGAGGGCGAGCGCCGCCATATCCGTCGCCCAAGGCTCCAGCCGGCCTTCCGCAATGAAAGGCTTGGCGCCGTGATCGACGACGATGGCGAGATCCGGCAGGCGATCGGCGAGCACAGCGATCACCGGCAGGTGGCGCGGCTGGACGAGCGCGTCGAAACGGAGGTTCATTTGCGGCAGCATCTCAAGCGTGGCGATCGCTTCCGGCCGAAGAATCCAGGCGGTTTCGTCGATGCTTTGCAACATCGGCCGAATGCCCTTGAATTCCGGATGCGTTTTCAGTCGCCGAAGCTCGGCACCGGCGTCCGCAGCAAGGATGTCGACCCAACCGACGACCGCGGCAACCGTCTCTTCCCGCGCGGCGATATCGAGCAGGAACTCGGTTTCGGCGACATTCGGCGCCGCCTGCACGAGGATGGTACTGCCGATTCCCGCGGCGCTCAGATGGGGCTTGAGATCGTCGGGTCCAAAGTCGCGGAAGATCGGTTCAAGGTCCGGGCCGGGCCAGTCGTTGTGACCAAGCCCCAAGGTCCAGTAGTGCTGGTGGGCATCGATGAAGCTCATGCCGCATTCACCGTAATGACCGCCTTCACAAGGCCCGCCTTGTCGTGCGCCCAACGCGGCAAGTCGTGCACCGCCTGGTCGAGGGTCGTCCTGTGGGTCACGAGCCTGTCCACCGGGACCAGGCCGCTGCCGATCGACGCGATAACGTGATCGAAGTCCTCGCGCGTCGCATTGCGGCTCGCCACCAGCGTCGTCTCGCGCTTGTGGAATTCCGGGTCGGAGAAGCGGATGTCGTTCTTCACCACGCTGACGAACACTAGCGTCCCGCCATGGGCGACATGGGCAAAGGAGCGTTCCATCGACGTGGCATTGCCGGTGGCGTCGAAAACGACGTCGAAGCCATCGCCATCCGTCGCTTGGGCGACGGCCTTTTCCAGCCCCTCACCGGCCAGAAGGCCGCCCGAAAAGCCGAGCTCGTTCGCCGCGAAACCCAGTCGCTCGGCGCTTGTATCGAGAAGCGTTACCTCGTGTCCGGCAATCCGCGAGAAAATCGCCGTCCCGAGGCCGATCGGGCCGGCGCCGATCACCAGGGACCTGGCGCCGGGCGCCACCCCTGACCGCCTGACCGCATGGGCGCCGATCGCCAGGAACTCCACCGTCGCTGCGGCTTCGGGAGAAAGACCGTTCGCCGGATAGAGGTTCTGCTCGGGCATGAGGATCTCTTCGCAGAAGGCGCCGTCGGTGTGGACGCCGAGAACCCGGATCGCCGTGCAGCAATTCGGCTTCCCCCTCCGGCAGGCAATGCAGCTACCGCAGGAGATATAGGGATTGACGACCACCAGCATGCCCGGATCGAGCCGGGAACCCGGGCCTGCCTCGATCACGGTCGCGGAAATCTCGTGGCCCATAACGCGCGGATATTCGAGAAACGGATGCTTGCCTTCGAAGATGTGATAGTCGGTGCCGCATATCCCGACCTGGCGAACGGCAAGACGAACCCGACCCTCGGCGGGCGCCGCCGGCCGGGGTCGATCGGTGATTTCCAGGCGACCGGGTTCTGAACAGACGACAACTTTCATGGGGCTTTCCTAGATTCCGAAGCGCGATCCGGCCGGCATTGGCCAATCGCCGTTCAACGCGACCCCCGGCGCCTGAGCTGGTCGAAATAGACGATCACGATGATCAGCAGACCGGTGATGATGCGTTGCCAGAAGGAGTTGACGTTCAACAGATTGGCGCCGTTGTTGATGGTCGCCAGGATGAAGGCGCCGAGCAGCGGTCCGTGCACAGAGCCGACGGCGCCGAAAAGGCTGGTCCCGCCGATGACCGACGAGGCGATCGCCTGCAATTCCCAGCCCTCCGCCTGCGTGGCGTTGCCGATGCCGATGCGCGAGGCGAGCAGCAGGCCGACAAAGGCGGCGCAGGTCGAAGACAGAATATAAGCGAGATAGATCGTCCGGTTGACGTTGACGCCGGACAGGCGGGCCGCCTCGCTGTTCGAGCCGACGGCAAAGAGATAGCGGCCGAAGCGGCTCAAATGCAGGAAGACGTAGGCCGGAATCGCGACGACGATCACCATCCAGAAAAGGCTCGGGACACCGAGAAAGTCGGCGCGCGAGAAATTGGTGAAGGCCTCGTTGGTGATCGAGATCGTCGAACCGTTTGTGACCAGCAGGCCTATACCGCGCAACGATGTCAGCGTCGCCAGCGTGATGATGAAGGGCGGCAGGCCCATGCGAACGATGCCGAAGGCGTGAAATGCGCCGATCAGCACGCCGATCGCCAGCGTTGCGACGAGCGCCAGCCAGAGCGGCACGCCGGCGGCCAGCAGCCAGGCGACGACGACGCTGCTGAAGCCGACGACCGCGCCGACCGACAGGTCGATGCCGGCGGTGATGATCACGAAGGTCTGGCCGACCGCGAGGATCGCGGTCATCGCCCCCTGGCGCAGCAGGTTGCTGATATTGTTCGGCGTCCAGAAGGCGCTCGTCGCCAGGCCAAGCAGCAGCCAGAGCACGACCAGTAGCCCGAGGAGCGTCAGCCCGAACAGGATGCTGACCCCTCTCTTCGGCGTCGGACCTGCGCTGCTTTCTACCGTTTCCACACTCATTCCGTCCTCCCTGCAGTCTTTCTTATTCGCTCGAAACGCTCAGGCATTGATCGCCTGCGCCAGGACATCCTCGTGGCTGGCGGCGCGGTAATCATGGCTTGCCACGAGTCGTCCCTGGCGGAATACGTGCAGCCGGTCCGCAAGCTCGTAGACTTCCGGCAGATAGGAGGAGATCAGGATGATCCCCGCCCCATTTTCCAGCAAGCGCGCGAAGAGCCGGTAGATTTCTGCCTTAGTGCCGACGTCGACGCCCACAGTCGGCTCGTCGAAGATGAACAGCTTGGCTCCGTGGCTCAGCCACTTGCCGATGACAATCTTCTGCTGGTTGCCGCCGGACATGGCGGAGGCGAGCACCCGGCGCGACGGCGTCTTGATCTGCAGGTCGCGGATCTGGCGTTCGGCATTGGCGGCCTCCTCGGCGCGGTTGATCGTCAAGCCGCGCGTCAGCCTGCGAAACACCGGCAGGTTGATGTTGAGGCCGATCGGCAGGTTGAGGCAAAGGCCCTGGTCGCGGCGGCTTTCCGGCGCGAGCGCGATGCCGAGTTCCATCGCCTTGCGCTCATGGTCGATCTCGACCTTGCGGCCCTGCCAATAGACCTCTCCGGCGGTGAGCGGATGACGGCCGTAGAGGCCGAGCGCGAATTCGCTGCGCCCTGCGCCGATCAGGCCATAGAGCCCGACGATCTCGCCGGCCCGGACGGAAAGCGATATGTCGCTGAAACCGGGGCCGGAGAGCCCGCGCGCCTCGACGATGGTCTCGCCTAAAGCAAACTGCTCCTTGTGATAGATCTGCTCGATGGTGCGGTTGATCATCAGCGCGATCAGTTCCGCCTCATTCGTCTCGGATATACCGCGCGTGCCGACATGGGTCCCGTCGCGCAGCACCGAGACGCGGTCGGCAAGCTCGAAGACTTCCTCGAGCCGATGGCTGATATAGACGATGGTGACGCCCTCGCCCTGCAGCCGGCGAATGAGGCGGAAGAGCTGGGCCGATTCCTGCCGCGTCAGATAGGCCGTCGGCTCGTCGAAGATCAGGAAGCGGGTGCCGCGCATGGCGGCGCGCGCGGTCGCGACCAACTGCTGCTGGCCGATCGTCAGGCTGCCGAGCGTCGCGTTGGCCGGCAGGTTGAAGCCGAGGTCGTCGAGAACGCCCTGGGCCGCATCCGTCATTGCCCGCTTGCGCATGACACCGCGGCGGTTCATCTCGTCGCCGAGGAACATGTTGGCCGCCACGCTCAGGTGCGGACAGAGGACCACTTCCTGGTGAACCGCGTTGATGCCGCGGGCGATCGCCTCGTTGGGGCTCGCGAGTTGAACAGACTCACCTTGCCAGAACACTTCGCCGGCGGTCCGCGGAATGACGCCGGTCAGAAGCTTGATCAGCGTCGACTTGCCGGCGCCGTTTTCGCCGACGATCGCGTGAACCTCCCCGGAGAGAAAGGTGATGTTCGCAGGCTTCAGCGCCTGGACGGCGCCATAGTTCTTCTGCAGGCCGCGCAGTTCCAGGATCGGCTTGCCTTTCGGCACGGCCGCCTCGAGCGCCTCCTCGTGCCGCTGGCTGACCTCTTGAAGCCCCGTCATAACACCCTCCTCACTTTCCGGTCCGCGACGGTCGGCTTCTCCGGCCGGCCGTCGCGCCAAGACGGGTCGTGGCGCAGGTGACCCAAACGCCACGACTCATTGGCGACAGGTCAGTTGACCTTCGGGTTCAGGAGCGCGTCGATCTTCGGCTCGGCCATGTTGGCCTTGGTGACCAGGTTCGCGCCGGTGTCGACATTGGCCTCGACCTTTTCGCCTTTCGAAACCGCAAGCGCCGTCTTCACGCCATCATAACCCATGCGATAGGGATCCTGCACGACGAGACCGGCCAGCACGCCTTCCTTGAGGAAGCCGACGGTCTTTTCGTCGCTGTCGAAGCCGATGACCTTGATCTTGTCGCCGAGCTTGTTCTCGGCGATCGCCTGGCCGGCGCCCTGCGCCATGATCAGGTTGGAGGCGAAGACGCCGACGAGATTCGGATTGGCGGTGATCAGGTCGGTCATGATGTTGAGGCCGGTCGTCGCCTGGCCGTCGGCATATTTGTCGGCAACCACCTTGAGGCCAGGATACTTGGTCTTGACCTGGTCGAGGAAGCCTTCGCGGCGCTGGTCGAGCGAACCGACGCCCGGCAGGCTGGTGATGATGGCGACCTCGCCCTCTTCCTTTCCGGTCGCTTCCTTGATCGCGGCGGCAAGACCGTCGGCGGCGATGCGGCCGCCCTGGACGTTGTCAGTCGTCAGGAACGAACTGAAGGCCTTCGAATCAGCACCCGAATCGATGCCGATGACCGGCACCGCCTTGGCGGCCTCGTCGATCGGCTTGCCAAGTGCCTTGAACTCGGTCGGAGCGATGACCACCGCGGCCGGCGCGCCGGCGACGGCGTTCTCTAGGATGCTGATCTGGCCGTTGATGTCGGATTCGGATTGTGCGCCGAGTTCCGGCACGTTGACGCCGAGGTCCTTGCCGGCGGCACGCGCGCCCGCCAACACAATCTGCCAGTAAAAGGAGGTCGTGTCCTTCACGATGATCGGGATGGTGACGTCCTGCGCGAAAGACGTCGCGGGCGCCATCGCAACGGCGAAGGCGGCGCCGGCCAGGGCGTTGAAGGCGCGGCGGGAAAGAATGCGTCTGGTCATGCTCATCAAGTTTCTCCTCTCATTACACCTTGTTCCGTTAGCGAGACCAATCCGCCAGGTGCTTGCAGATCGTCTTTTATCAATAAAAAACATTTCGACACGCTAGTTCAGACAAATCGAGTTGGCAAGCCCCACTTCGATACGCCCGCTTCATTGCGTTCCTCCAGGACGCAAAAAGGATCGCCGCCGCTCTCGGCAGCCGGCGAGACAATCAGACCCTCACAGCCTCCGCTCCGAGCGCTGGGGCTACGAGCGTGTGAGGCTCGAAGACGGCGAAATCTTCCGGCGCTATCTTCCTTCGGGTCAGCTCCATGTTGCGCTCGAGGCTTGAGGGCTTGGCGGTGCCGAGCAGGACCGAGGCGACCTGAGGATTGGCCAACGGAAACTGAAGGGCGGGCGCCGCAAGCGGCAAGCCGCGCTCGCTGGCAATCCGCTCCATCGCCGCCACCTTCGCACGGATCTCTTCCGTCGCCGGCATGTAGTCGAAATGCGCCCCTTGCACCGGGCCGGTGGCGAGGATGCCAGAATTGAAGACG
The DNA here is from genome assembly GCF_000265205.3 of Sinorhizobium fredii USDA 257. Taxonomy (NCBI): domain Bacteria; kingdom Pseudomonadati; phylum Pseudomonadota; class Alphaproteobacteria; order Hyphomicrobiales; family Rhizobiaceae; genus Ensifer; species Ensifer fredii. Next base: position 6,122,291 of record NC_018000.1, on the reverse strand, counting down.
CCACCGACGACGAGCGAGGTCTGCTTCTTCTCGCAGAGCGGGATGAGTTCCGCGACCGCCGATCGATCGAGAAGCGTGTAACGGCCGGCAAGCAGGATGCAGTCGATATCCGCCTGGCGCATCACGTCGAGGCAGACGGGGACTTCGTTGACACCCAGGCCATAGGCCGAAATGGCGCCGCCCGCCTTCAGCTCCTCCAGCGCCTTCAAGCCGGAATCGAGCAGTTGCCGGAGATAGACGGCGTTCTTCGCCGTCCCGTGGGTGTAGCCGCCTATATCGTGGACATAGAGAATATCGATGCGGTTAAGTCCGAGACGGGCATAGCTGAACTCCACCGACCGCATGATCGCGTCATACCCGTAATCATAGGTGACGTCGAAATTCAGCGCCTTGACGTAGGAATAGTCGGGGACCTTGTCTTCCGGGACCGGGTGAAGCAGGCGGCCGACCTTGGTCGAGAGCACGTAGCTGTCGCGCGGCTTGCCGCGCAGGAAATCGCCGACCCGGCGCTCGGCAAGACCGAGACCGTAATAGGGCGCCGTGTCGAAATAGCGGATGCCTGAATTCCAAGCGGCGTCGAGCGTCGCCAGCGCCGCCTCGCGCGTGCATTCGCGATAGAGGCCGCCGAGCCCTGCGGTCCCGAAACTGTATTCGGTCACCTCGAGATCCGTACGGCCGATCTTTCTCGTCTGCATTCCTTGTCTCCTCCCTCCAAGGATGCCCATTCTCAATTCAAGAGCGGGGCAGCTCCTCACCCGGCCCTTTGCCCTCACCCTTAGCCCTCCCCGCAGGGCGGGGAGAAGGTGCCGGCAGGCGGATGAGGGGTAGTCACCTGCCTCCTACAATGTCGCCCCCAGATGCCAGGGGACGAATTCGTTGTCGCCGTAACCGAAAAGTTCGCTCTTCGTCTTGCTGCCCGAAGCCGTGTCGATGATCAGATCGAAGATCTGGCGGCCGAGCCCGGCAATCGTCGCCTCGCCGGAGGCGATCACCCCGCAATCGATATCCATGTCCTCTTCCATTGCCCGGTAGAGCGCCGTGTTGCTGGTCAGCTTGATCGACGGCGCCGGCCGACAGCCGAAGCAACTGCCGCGGCCGGTCGTAAAGGCAATGACATTGGCTCCGCCTGCCACCTGGCCGGTTGCCGACACCGGGTCGTAGCCGGGCGTGTCCATGAAGACTAGGCCGTGCTCGGTCACGCGTTCGGCGTAGCTGTAGACGGCGGCCAACGGCGAACGGCCGCCCTTGGCAACCGCACCGAGCGACTTTTCGAGGATCGTCGTCAGGCCGCCGCGCTTGTTGCCCGGCGAAGGATTGTTGTCGAGCGAGGCGCCATGCATCTCGACGTAGTTTTCCCACCAGGAGATCAGCCCGTCGAGCTTCACCGCCACCGCCTCGTTGACGGCACGGCTGCGCAGGAGATGCTCGGCCCCATAGATCTCCGAGGTCTCGGAGAGGATCGCGGTGCCGCCGGCACCGGCGAGAATATCGACTGCGGCGCCGAGCGCCGGGTTTGCCGTCACGCCGGAAAGGCCGTCCGAGCCGCCGCATTGCAGCCCGACGATGATCTCGCTCACCGGAATCGGCACGCGGCGCGCCGTCGCCACTTCCTTGGCGATTTCCTCGAGAACGCCAAGGGCGCGCTCGACCGAGCGGCGCGAGCCGCCGGCCTCCTGGATGTTGAAATGCCGCTTTTCCGCGCCGGAGCCGCCCTGGCCGTAGAGCGTCAGCTGGTTGACCTCGCAGCCGAGCCCGACCATCAGTGCGCCGCCGAAATTGGCATGACGGGCATAGCCGGCAAGCGTCCGGTGCAGGTTCTTCATCCCGTCGCCGGAGGACGACATGCCGCAGCCTTGGTCGTGGACGATCGGCACGAAGCCGTCGATGCCTTCGTACCGGGGCAGGATGCGGCGGTTGGCCTCCTCGGCAATGGCGCGACAGACGGTGGTGGAACAGTTCACGCTGGCGATGATGCCGATATAGTTGCGGGTCGCCGCACGGCCGTCGGCCCGCCGGTAGCCGAGGAAGGTGCGCGCCTTGTCGGCTTCGCTCGCCGCTTCCGGCGGCACCGGCGCACCGATCGCCAGCCGGTCCTGATCAAAGGCAAGATTGTGGGAGTGCACATGCTCGCCGGCGGCGATGTCGCGGGTGGCGCGGCCGATCGCCTGGGCATATTTGACGACGGGCTCACCGGCCGGGATCGGCCGGATTGCCGCCTTGTGGCCGGCTTCGATCCGCGCCGTTGCCTTCTGCCCGCCGGGCAATGTTTCGCCGGGCTCGATCGCCACCGTAGTGACAGCGACATTATCTTCCGGCGAAAGAAGGATCGAAGTCGGTGCGGACAATCTCAGGCTCTCCCAGAACTGTTTTCACGGGATGGGCCCGTGTTCTCTGATTTGTCTTTTATCTACAATAGACAGATCTTCGTCAATGGGTATTATGGCTGCCGTCGCAACTGGGATTCCGATGCTCTCAGCCGATGACGGCATGGGAGAGGCAGGAAGCAGGACGGTCTCGACAAATTCTGCGAGCGACCCTCAAGACAAACCGGCGCTGCCGGGCTAGACCCCAGGAAACGTCAATAGGCCGGATCAATTCATGGCGAAGCAAAACACAGTCTTCAAGGATGCCTTCAACCGCTGCCTCACGCTGCTTTCGGAAACATCCGCGTTGCCCTCGGAACCGGAGCTCGGACAGGCGCTCGGCGTCAGCCGCACGACGGTGCGTGCCATCCTGTCGCGTTGCGAGGAGGTCAAGCTCATCAGCTGGGACAAGCGCCGCAAGATCGTGCTCAGGCGTCCAGAGGCGTCGGACTATTTCCCCACCGAGGAAACCGATTCGCTCGCCGAGAGAATCGAACGCAGCTTCATGCGCCGGATTCTGGCGGGCGGCGCGGAGCCCGGCATGCAGATCAACGAGCTCGAGCTGGCGCGCGAGATCGGCACCGGCACCACGAGTGTGCGCGAATTCCTGATCCGCTTCAGTCGCTTCGGCCTGATCGAGAAGCGGCCGAACAGCCATTGGGTGCTCAAGGGATTTACCCGCGAATTCGCGCTCGAGCTGACGGAAGTCAGGGAGATGTTCGAGCTTCGCTCGGCGTCTCGCTTCGTGACCCTACCCGAGAATGACCCCGCTTGGGCCGAACTGAAGCAGATCGAAGCGCTGCATCGCGAAATCCTTGCCGACATCGACAACCGCTACAGGGAATTCTCCGAGCTCGACGAGCGATTTCACCTGCTTGTGCACAAATCGTCGAGCAACCGTTTCATCGTCGATTTCTACGACGTTATCGCGATCGTCTTCCACTACCATTACCAGTGGAACAAGGCGAATGCGCGCGAGCGCAACGCCCGGGCGCTGGAAGAGCATCTCGCCTATATCGCGGCTCTTCAGTCGCGCGACCCGAAGCAGGCGGAGCAGGCCTGCCGCCGTCACCTTAAGTCGGCGCGGGAGACCCTGCTGCAGTCGATTCCTTAGCAGCTCGTCCCGATCAGTAGCCGGATTCGGCTCTCACCGGATCAACCTCTCCGAGAAATTCGCGGCGCAATCGCTCCGTGGCACTGACGAGCAAGGTCACGTCGGTGCCGATCGCCAGGAAGTCGGCACCGAGATCGCGGTAGTCGCGCGCCTGTACCGGATCGAGGGTCAGAATGCCGCGCGCCTTGCCGGCCTTCTCGATGCGCGCAAAGCCGTCGATAATCGCGGCCCGGACCTCCGGGTGGGCCGGATTGCCGAGATGGCCCATGTCGGCGGCTAGGTCCGATGGGCCGATGAACAGGCCGTCGACACCGTCCAGTGCGGCAATCTCATCGATGGCGGCCAAGCCTGCCCGGCTCTCGATCTGCAGGATCAGGCAGATCTCGTCATTGGCGTTCTGCAGATAATCCTTGACCCGTCCGAAATTCGTAGCGCGCCCGAGGGCGGCGCCGACGCCGCGAATGCCGTGCGGCGGGTAGCGGACGGCGCGGACCAGCTGCCGCGCCTGTTCGACAGTGTCGACCATCGGGATGAGCAGGGTCTGAACACCCGTATCAAGGATCTGCTTGATGAGGGCGGTGTCGCCGACCGGCAGGCGCACGATCGGATGACTGCCGCGGCCGGCGATGGCGCGATATTGCGCGGCAAGCAACGGCAGGTCGTTCGGCGCATGTTCGCCGTCGATCAGCAGCCAGTCATAGCCGCTGCCGCCCACTACTTCGGCGGCATAGGGGCTGGCAAGCGCCACCCACAGGCCGAGCTGGAAACGACCTTCGCGGATTGCCGCTTTGAAGGAGTTTTTGGGGGCCGGCATGATCGCTCTCCTGTGACGAAGACCAATGTCTTAGCGGCAAACAAAAAAACCGGCCAGAACTTTCCGGCCGGTTTGTTTGCGTGAAAGACCTTGCCTACTCAGGCGATACCGCCGAGGCAGACATATTTGATTTCCATGAACTCCTCGATGCCGTATTTCGAGCCCTCGCGGCCGAGGCCGGAGAGCTTGACGCCACCGAAGGGCGCTTCCGCCGTCGAGATCAGACCGGTATTGACGCCGACCATGCCGTACTCCAGCGCCTCCGCGACGCGGAAGACGCGCGCCAGATCCTTGGCATAGAAATAGGAGGCCAGGCCGAATTCGGTGTCGTTCGCCTGGCGGATGACGTCCGCCTCGTCCTTGAAGCGGAAGAGCGGCGCCACCGGACCGAAGGTTTCCTCGCGCGCCACCGCCATCGCCTGGGTGACGTCCGCCAGCACCGTCGCCTCATAGAAGCTGCCGCCGAGCGCGTGGCGCTGGCCGCCCTGGATGACGCGGGCGCCCTTGGCGAGCGCGTCGGCGACATGCTCCTCGACCTTCTCAAGCGCCGGCTTGTCGATCAGCGGCCCGAGAATGACGCCCTCTTCCATCCCGTTGCCGGTCTTGAGCTTGGCGACCGCTTGAGCCAGCTTCGCCGAGAAGGCTTCGTAGACGCCGTCTTGGACATAGAGGCGGTTGGCGCAGACGCAGGTCTGACCGTTGTTGCGGAACTTGGCGATCAGGGCGCCCTCGACCGCAGCATCGAGATCCGCGTCGTCGAAGACGATGAAAGGCGCGTTGCCGCCGAGTTCGAGGCCGAGCTTCTTGATCGTCGCGGCGCTCTGGCGGTAGAGCTCGGCGCCGACCTCGGTCGAGCCGGTGAAGGTCAGCTTGCGCACGGTCGGGTTGGAGGTCATCTCGGCGCCGATCTCGCGGGCCGAGCCGGTTATGACGCTGAACAGGCCCTTCGGCATGCCGGCCCGCTCGGCGAGCACGGCGATGGCGATCGCCGAGAACGGCGTCTGCGCGGCCGGTTTCAGCACCATGGCGCAGCCGGCGGCAAAGGCGGGGCCGGCCTTGCGGGTGATCATCGCATTCGGGAAGTTCCAGGGTGTGATGGCAGCGACCACGCCGATCGGCTGCTTCATCACCAGGATGCGCTTGTCCTTCTGGTGGCCGGGCACGAGGTCGCCATAGACGCGCCGCCCCTCTTCGGCGAACCATTCGATGAAGCTCGCGCCATAGACGATCTCGCCGGTCGCTTCGGCAAGCGGCTTGCCCTGCTCGATAGTCAATATCCGGCCTAGATCGTCCTTGTTCTCGATCATCAGCTCGAACCAGCGGCGCAGGATTGCCGCGCGCTCCTTAGCGGTTCGCGCCGCCCATTCCTTCTGCACCCGCGCGGCGATCTCGATCGCGGCCCTGGTCTCGGCGGCACCGAGCTTCGGCACAAGACCGATGATCTCGCCGGTCGCCGGGTTGTTCACCTCGATCGCATTCTGCGGGTCCGCTTCGATCCAGTTGTCGCCGACGAGCGCGGCCTGGCGAAACAGCGACGGGTCCTTCATGTTCATGGCTGGTCCTTCCCTCGGAAAACTTTACAGAACTTATACAACTTTTTTCGGTTTCGACAATCGGTCGGGACACCCTTTCTGCTTTTCCCCTCAAACAAAAGGCAAGCCTCCGCAGCGCCGCTCCCGGGGGAACCCCAAATCAGAACGGCTGCCGTCTCGCTTCGTTCCAACCTTTCGAAGGGTCCTTGCGGTGCAAGATCCAACTCCGATCATTTTTCGGAGAGCGCGTTTCAAAGCGCCTGCATCTTCTATAGCGTCGCGGCGAATCCGGCTCCTCGCGGACGCTTCATCTGCAAGTCGAAGGGCCTCCCAAGGAATTCCCATGCAGGACAAGGATGCTCGTTCGTGACAGAAATCAACCACAGAAAAGCCGACCACCCGATCCACTCGATCTTCCTCGAGCGGTGGTCGCCCCGCGCCTTCACCGGCGAAGAAATCAGCGAAACGGACCTGCTGGCGCTCTTCGAAGCGGCGCGCTGGGCGCCTTCGGCGAGCAACATGCAGCCTTGGCGCTTCGTCTATGCCCGGCGCGGCACAGAGTACTTTGCGTCGCTGCTGGAGACGCTCGACGAAGGCAACCAGCGTTGGGCGAAGAACGCTTCGGCGCTCGTCATCATTCTGTCGAAGACCCACAGGTTGACATCGAGCGGCGAGCTGAGACCCGCCTATACCCACGCCTTCGATACGGGTGCTGCCTGGTTTGCACTGGCGCTGCAGACGCAGCTTGCCGGATGGCATGCCCATGCCATGGCGGGGATTGACCGAGACAAGGCAATGCACGTGCTCGGCGTCCCGGAGCACTACCGGGTCGAGGCGGCCGTGGCGATCGGCAGGATCGCCGATCCCTCCACCCTTCCGGAGTATCTGCGCGAAAGGGAAAGGCCGAGCCAGCGCAAGGCGATCGGCGAATTCGTCTTCGAGGGTCGATTCAGGGGCGATTGACGCCTGGAGCTGGAATCGGGCGGCGTTTGCATGGTCTGTGCCCAGCGCACAAAAGAAAAAGCGTGGGAGCGAAGACGCCCCACGCTTTTGTTTTCAACGCACCGAAGCGCTTCTTTCCGAATCGATCGCTTCGTCAGATGTCCAGGTTGGCGACGCTCAGCGCATTTTCCTGGATGAAGTCGCGGCGCGGCTCGACCTCGTCGCCCATCAGCCGCGAGAACAGGCCATCCGCGTCGGTGGCGTCGGCAACCCTGACCTGCAGCAGCGAGCGGACGTTCGGATCGAGCGTGGTTTCCCACAATTGCTCGGCGTTCATCTCGCCAAGACCCTTGTAGCGCTGCATGGTCAGGCCCTTGCGGCCGGCGGCAAAGATCGCGTCCAGAAGGGCACGCGGCCCGCTGATCTCCTGCGTGCCATCGCGGCGCCTGAGCACCGGCGGCTCCGAATAAACTTCCTTGAGTTTCCCCGTCAGCTGATCGATGTGGCGGGCATCGGAGGAGCCGATCAGCGCCATGTCGAGCACCGCCACTTCCTTGACGCCGCGCACCATGCGCTCAAGCCTCAGACCGCCCTCGGCCGTCACCGATCCGACCCAGCCGCGTTCGGTCTCTTCGGCAATGACATCGAGACGGCGCGCCACTTCGACCGCGACCTTCTGGTAGTCGTCCTGGTGGCTGTTGAGTTCCGTATTGAGCGCACCGGCAATGGCCGCCTGCTCGACGATTGCCCGGTTGTAGCGCGAATGCAGCCCCTCCATCAGCGAGCGCAGGCGCAAGGCGTCGTTGATGACCTCGCGGAGATCCTGCCCGGCCCGGACCTCGCCGGAGCCGAGTGTCAGCGATGCCTCCTCGAGGCCCATGGTGACCAGATAATCCTCGAGCGCCTTTTCGTCCTTCAGGTACTGGGCGGACTTGCCGCGCGTCACCTTGTAGAGCGGCGGCTGGGCGATATAAAGGTGGCCCCGCTCGATCAGCTCCGGCATCTGCCGGAAGAAGAAGGTGAGCAGCAGCGTGCGGATGTGGGCGCCGTCGACGTCGGCGTCCGTCATGATGATGATCTTGTGGTAGCGCAGCTTGTCGGCATTGAACTCGTCCTTGCCGATCGAGGTGCCGAGCGCGGTGATCAGCGTGCCGATTTCCTGGCTCGACAGCATCTTGTCGAAGCGGGCGCGCTCGACGTTCAGGATCTTGCCGCGCAGCGGCAGGATCGCCTGGTTCTCGCGCGAACGGCCCTGCTTGGCTGAGCCGCCTGCCGAGTCGCCCTCCACCAGGAACACCTCCGACTTCGCTGGATCGCGCTCGGAGCAGTCGGCGAGCTTGCCCGGCAGCGACGAGATGTCGAGCGCGCCCTTGCGGCGCGTCAGTTCGCGAGCCTTGCGGGCCGCCTCGCGGGCAGCGGCCGCTTCGACGACCTTGCCGACGAGGATCTTCGCCTCGGAGGGATTTTCCTCGAGCCAGACGCTGAGCGCCTCGTTGACGAGGCTTTCGACAACGGGTCTGACTTCGGACGATACCAGCTTGTCCTTTGTCTGCGAGGAAAACTTCGGATCCGGCACCTTGACCGACAGAACCGCCGTCAGGCCCTCCCGGCAATCATCGCCGGTCAGCGACACTTTTTCCTTCTTGGTGATGCCGGACGTATCGGCATAGGAGGTGATCTGGCGGGTGAGCGCCCCGCGGAAGCCCGCCATATGGGTGCCGCCGTCGCGCTGCGGGATGTTGTTGGTGAAGCAGAGCACGTTCTCGTGGTAGCTGTCGTTCCACCACATCGCCACCTCGACGGTGATCCCGTCCTTCTCGCTGCGGATCGACACCGGCTTGTGGACGAGCGGCTTCTTCGCCCGGTCAAGATAGGCGACGAAGGCCTCGAGCCCGCCGTCATACATCATCTCGTCGCGGCGGATGTCGGAATGGCGCTTGTCAGTGAGCACGATCCGGACACCGGAATTCAGGAAGGCGAGCTCGCGCAGCCGGTGTTCGAGCGTCGCATAGTCGAATTCGGTCTTCGAGAAGGTCAGCTCGCTCGGCAGGAAGGTGACTTCGGTGCCGGTCTCGCTGCCGGCGTCTCCGGTGATCGCCAGCGGCCCGTCGGCGACGCCGTGGGTGAAACTCATCTCGTGAATCTTGCCGGCGCGGCGGATCTTGAGCTTCAGGGCGACGGAGAGCGCGTTGACGACCGAAACGCCGACGCCGTGCAGGCCGCCGGAAACCTTGTAGGAGTTCTGGTCGAATTTGCCGCCGGCGTGGAGCTGCGTCATGATGACTTCGGCCGCCGAGACGCCCTCTTCCCGGTGGATATCCGTCGGAATGCCGCGACCGTTGTCGGTCACGGTGACCGAACCGTCCGGATTGAGCGTGACGGTGACGATGTCGGCGTGGCCCGCCAGCGCCTCGTCGATCGCATTGTCGACGACCTCATAGACCATGTGGTGCAGACCGGAGCCGTCATCGGTGTCGCCGATATACATGCCCGGGCGCTTGCGCACGGCATCGAGGCCCTTCAGCACCTTGATGGAATCGGCACCATATTCGGCAATCGCGCCGGCTTCGGTCTCAGAGATATCGGTCATTCGGCTTCAGGTCTTTCCAGGTTCTTCGGACGCGGCGATTCGTTGCGAATCACAGCGCGGACGCCTCGCGGACTATAGGAAATTTGTCCACGGGTTCCAAACCCCGGGCCACAGGAGCACGGCCAGGGCGAGGCTTCATCCCCTGTCATTATCAGGAAATGTGGCTTTTTCCAAAATATCTTCCATCGCCTCGATCGCTTCGCCCGACAGGCCGCGAATCCGCTCGCTCAGACGGTTTGCAAAGGCCGTGTGGCCGGGCGGCAGGCCCGATGTGTCGAGGACCACTCGCGGGTCGGAAAGCCGCGCGACCCGGAAGAGTTCATCGGCCTCGTCCCAGATCACATTGAAATAGCCGGCGACGCGCTGCAGGAAATCGAAGCTCGGTGCGCCGCGCTTGCCGTGTTCGAGGGCCGACAGATAGGCCGGCGAAACGCCGATCACCGCCGCCATCTCCTTCTGCGAGACGCCTTTGCGGCGGCGCAGCTCGCGCATGGCCTCACCGAAAGGCGTCACGATGCATGTCCCCTGCTGCGCGCCAGGCGGACATAGAGCGCCCCCTCGCCCCCATGGTTTCGCGCCGCCGGCTCGTAGGACGAGATCAGCGGGCGAAACTCCGGCAGCGCGAACCAGAGCGGCACGGCGCGCTTCAACGCTCCGTCGCTGCCGAGCGACGTTCCCTTGCCGGTGATGACAAGCACATGGCGCAAACCCCGCTCGTGCGCTTTCAGCAGGAACTGCAGAAGGAAGCCATGCGCCTCACTCTGGATCATTCCGTGCAGGTCGATCCGCGCCTCGAGCGCGAGCCGGCCCTTGGAAAGCTTCCGCTTAACCGGCCTCTCGAACGGATGATGGCGGTGCTCGGCCTTGCCGCTGAGCGCAATCCCCTGTTCCGGCGTTTCGGACGCGGACGCGCCGGAATTCGGTTGCTGCGGAGGTGGCGTTGACGGCTCCTCGATTTCCCCGAGCAGGTCCTCGAGGTCCTGCAAACGCCCCGGCATCGGCTTGATCGAGCGCACGACCTTTCCCCAAAGGATGCGGTCGTCCGGCGATAGCTTCTTGTCCCTAGCCATGGCGATATCGGGCGGCAGCCGCGCGCGGCACAAGGATGTAGAAATCGGCATCGTTGCGCACGGAGCCGGCAAGCGCGCCGGCCATCTCGCCCGATCCCGTGAAGATATCCCCGCGCGCCGGCCCGACAATCGCCGAACCCGTATCGAGCGCAAGCATCAGCCGTCCGAAGGGACGGCCGCCATCGAGATGGGTAAGGGTTTCGCTGGCAATATAGAAAGGAACCCCAAAAGTGTGGATCAGGCGGTCGACCGCAAGCGACCGTCCCGGCTCGAGTGGCACCTTGGCCGCGGCCACCGGTCCGAGCTTTTCATCTCCGACGGGTGCTTCGCGGAAGAAGATGAAGGAGCGATTGTGCCAGAGGACCTCGTCAACCTCTTCCGGATGGGCCACGAGCCAGCCGCGGATGCTCGTCATCGAAACGGTCGCCGCGTCGATTTCGCCGCGCTCGATCAAGAGCTTGCCGATGGCGGAAAAGCGATGCCCGGTCTTCGCCGCATAGGTGATGCGGCGGCGCGATCCATCCGGATAAACGAGCCGGGCCGCACCTTGGACATGGACGAAAAAGACATCGACTTTCGAGCGGGCGTAGGCGATCTCCAAGCCTTGGCCCAGGAGCAGGCCCTCCTCGATCGTCCGGCGATCGGGATACTCCTCAATCCTGCCGTCACGCAGCCGGCCGAAGGCGAAATAGGGATCCATGCCTTCCGGCCGGTTCGTATCGTCGATATCAACGAGGTCGGCGGGGCGCCGGTAGAAGGGAAAGCGGAATGCCTCGTCGGCGATGGCGCGAACCTCAACCTCTGGTTCGTAAAAGGCGGTGACGAAGCCTGGCCTTCTGTCCGCAGGCCGGATGCGGAAGGGCACGAAATGACCTTCGAAGAACTTCCGCGCTTCCGGCGCGCTTGAAAAAACCGCCCCGGCCGCCTCGAAGACGGGCAGCAGATCGGCAACCGAAACACCGAGAGAGCCAGTCCTGTACGGCTTGACCGCCGTCACCTGATGCTGACAGCGGCGCAGCGCGTCGATGACGGGAGTCGGGTCATCCTGTTGCCACCCCGGCAATTCCGAGAAGGCGACCGGTTCGAGATCAAAGGCCATTATCGCCCCTTGCGGTCAATTTTCCGATTCGGTGGCGATCAGCTTCCAGTTTGGGTCGCGCGATCGGGCATCGCGCGCAAACGTCCAGAGGTCGTTCACTTCGGCAACCGAATCGGCATCACCGTCGATCAGCTTGCCTTGCTTGTCGTAGGTGGCGGAGATGAGTTGGCTGATGATGCGGACCGTGACGTTCTCTTCGCTGTCCTTGAGTTCCGCATGGACGAGGTCGGCCTTTTCGATGCCGACAAAGGTCGACTTGACCACCTCGCCCTTGCTTTCCCGTTCGGCGATCGCCGCTTCGAAGCCCTCATAGACCTCGCGGGACAGGAGCCCTTTAAGTGTCTTGCGGTCGCCATCGGCGAAAGCCATGACGATCATCTCGTAGGCCATCTTCGCGCCGTTGAGGAATTCGGCGGGCTGGAAGCTGGGATCTGCGTCGCTGAGCGCCCTCAGTTGGGCATTCAAAGGCGTACCGGGCTTCGAAAAGCCATCGATGGCGGCGTAGCGCGACTCGTCCTCCGCAGTGCTCTCGCGGCGAGGGAGCTGCACGACCTTGCCATTGTCTCTCGCCTCCGGACCCTGCGCCTCGCGCGGCGAATAGGGATCGAAAGGCGGTCGTTCATTTCCTGTCCTGCGGCCAAGGACGCTGCGCAATTGCAAGAAGATGACCACAGCTGCGATCAGGAAAAAAACGTGATGAAGTCAAAAGAGCCCATTTCCACCCGGAACCGCTGTTAGAATTTATCTTGGTGTTCCATATAGTCCGCAAGGATAAACCATTCAAATGGCGATGTCGCACCCATAAACCGGAGACTGATCAATTGCACTCATCTTCTTGCGAGCACGATCAATGCGTTCGGTGATCATTCCTCTCGTCATTCTCGGTCTGCCGATCGCAGAGATTACCGGTTTCGTTGTCGTCGGCCGGGAGCTCGGCTTGGCGATGACGCTGCTCCTCGTCCTGTTGAGCGGAGTTGCCGGCGTCTTGCTTCTCCGCATCCAGGGGCTCGGCACTTTGCGCCGTGTACAGGAAGCGGCGCGGGCAGGAAAGGATCCCGGCCCGGATCTTCTTGGCGGTGCGCTCATCTTCATTGCGGCGATCCTGCTGATCGTTCCCGGCTTCATCACCGATATTGCCGGCCTGGTCCTCTTCCTGCCCCCGGTCAGGCGCGCCATCGCTTCCTTCCTACAGACGCGGCTGACGATCCTGACGACGGGAAGCGGCTTCTATTATGGCGGCGGCGGGAACGACCGACCGCCGCACAGGCCGACGATCATCGATCTCGATACGGACGAGTTCTCCAGGAAAGACGAGGACGGAGACGGTTCCCCGCCACCGAGCAACCGGATTTCTCGTTAGATCAGGGGCCATAATGATTCCGGCCGAGGAGGGCTTGAATCGCCCTTCATTCCGGGGAACCGGTCCGGGCTTCGAGGGTTGTAAGCCCAGGACCGAAATGCTAGACGGCCTCACCAATTCGAAGTCCGAGGAAACTCTTATGACGACTGATACCGCATCCAACGGCAACGGCGGCGCCGCCCAGCAGACCCCGTCGCTCAATATCCTGGCCCAGTATGTCAAGGACTTCTCCTTCGAGAACCCCGGCGCACCGCGTTCGCTCCAGGCCCGCGAGCACGCGCCGTCGATCAACATCAATGTCAACGTCAATGCCAACCCGCTCGCGGAGAACGATTTCGACGTCGTTCTCTCGCTGAACGCCCAGGCGCAGGACGGCGACAAGGTGCTGTTCAATGTCGAACTCGCCTACGGCGGCGTCTTCCGAGTTTCGGGCTTCCCGCAGGAGCACATGCTGCCGCTGCTCTTCATCGAGTGCCCGCGCCTGCTGTTCCCCTTTGCCCGTCAGATCGTCGCCGACGCGACCCGCAACGGTGGTTTCCCGCCGCTGATGATCGATCCGATCGATTTCGCGCAGATGTTCGCTCAGCGCATGGCAGAAGAGAAGGTCCGTGCTCAGGTCGCCAACAGCAACACGACGACCAACTGACGCATCCCAATTCGGATAGTGATGGAAAACCCGGCTCGCGCCGGGTTTTTGTTTTCAAGCTGAGCCAGCGCTACCGCTTCGCCCTTTGGACGACATGTCCTAGCGGCCGTATTTCACCCAGATCGCCTTGGCGCCGATCTTCGAAACAAGAGCCGCATGGGCGGCGATTTCTGCCTCCGTCAGGCGCGGCGCCAGCAACCGCTCCCTTTGCATGACAATGATCGGGCCGTCGTCCGCCTGTACGGCAAGACCGCCGATCTCACTGGTGACGAGTCCGAGAGCCGCCTGCCGGCCGCCGATCATCTCGATATAGACTTCGGCGAGTAGTTCGGAGTCGAGAAGGGCGCCGTGCTTGGCGCGATGCGAATTGTCGACGCCATAGCGGCGGCAGAGGGCGTCGAGCGAGTTCGGACCCATCGGGTGCTTTCGCCGCGCCAGCGACAACGTGTCGGTCACCCGATCGATGGCAATCGGCGACAGTCCCAAGCGATCGAACTCCGCATTGATGAAGCCGATGTCGAAGGTGGCGTTGTGCGCCACCCAACGCGCGTCGCCGAAGAAATCGACGATCTCCTCGACGACGTCGGCAAAGGACGGTTTATCCTTGAGGAAGTCGTCGGTGATGCCGTGCACGGCGAGCGCGTCGGGGTGGACCTTGCGGGCGCCGGGATTGATATAGAGATGGATCGTCCGCCCAGTTGGAAACTGGTTCTCGAGCTCGACGCCACCGATCTCGATGACCCGGTCCTCGCGGCTGTCGAGGCCAGTCGTTTCCGTATCGAAAATGATCTCACGCATGGATTTTCCTAAAGGCGGGCGCTCGGCGAATCACGGCCACTCTTGCACGCGATTCTAATGTCGTTCTTTTGCCAATTGAAGCCCATTGGTTGGCCCAGATCAGTGCCGGCCCGCGCGCAATCGATCGACAATGGCCCGAACCTGCTCGCGGGTGACGTCGAAACTGTTGCTTGTGTCGATCACATAGTCCGCTCTGGCGCGCTTGTCGCTGTCGGGCACTTGCCGCGCGAGGATCATCGCGAATTTCTCCGCGGTCATGCCCGGGCGCTTCATGACGCGCTCTCTCTGACTCTCCGCATCGCAGCTGACGACGACGACCCGATCCACCCGCTTTTCGGCCCTGGTCTCGAAAAGTAGGGGAATATCGAGAAGAACAAAAGGCGCCCCGGCCGCCTTGTGCCGGGCGATGAATTCCATTTCCTTGGCGCGAACGAGCGGGTGGACGATCCGCTCCAGTTCGCCAAGCCGCTCCGGTTGCGCAAGCAGTTGCCGGGAGAGTTCCGCCCGGTCGATGACGCCGTCCTTTGCGACACCCGGGAAGGCTGCTTCGACCGGGGCGACCGCTTCGCCGCGATAGAGGTCGTGGACCACCTCGTCCGCGTCGCTCGCCGGTACGCCGAGCTCCCGAAACATCTGAGCCGCTGTCGTTTTTCCCATGCCGATGGAGCCCGTGAGCCCGACGATGATCATGCGTGAACGTCCATATCCTCGATGATGATTTGCCGAAGCGTTTCATCGACAACCGGTCTCTGACCGAACCATTTCTCGAATCCGGGCACTGCCTGATGCAAGAGCATGCCAAGCCCGTCGACGATGCGGAAGCCCTGCGCTTCGGCCTGGTAAAGGAGCGGTGTCTTCAGCGGCACATAGACGATATCGGTGACCACGGCGCCGCTTGCCAAGGGCGAGAAATCGATTGATGGCACCGGCTCGCCGTCCATGCCGAGCGACGTCGTGTTCACGAACAGGCCGGCGCCGGCCATAACTTCGGAAAGTGCGGCTACCGGATGAGCCTCAACGGCGCGGCCGAACCGGTCGGCCAGTTCCTGCGCCCTGGCGGCGGTGCGGTTCACCACGTGGATCGTCTTGACGCCGCGATCGCGGACGGCCTGGATCACGGCGCGACTGGCGCCGCCGGCGCCGAGGATGACCGCCGTCGAGCTCCGGTCCCAGCCGCTGGCGCGCTCGTCCAGATTGGCGACGAAGCCACGCCCGTCCGTATTCGTCGCTGAGATCTTTCCGTCCTCGAGCCAGAGCGTGTTGGCGGCGCCAAGCTCGGCGCTCAGCTCATCCGGCCGGTCGGCAAGCTCATATGCCATCTCCTTGTGGGGGATGGTGACATTGCCGCCGCAGAAGCCGGCGCTGCCGTCCCGCAACTGGCGCATGAAATCCGGGAATGCCTCCGGGGTCACTTCGTAAGCCCGGTAGCTTCCGGCAATTCCGAACTGCTTCAGCCAATAGCCGTGAATCAGCGGCGAGCGCGAATGCCTGATCGGACAGCCCGTGACGAAGGCATGGTTAACAAATGTTTCACGTGAATCACGCATCGATCGATCCCAATTCGCGCAGTTTGGAAAGGAGCGGCAGCATCGGCAGGCCCAAAATGGTAAAGTAATCGCCGTCGATCTTCTCGAAGAGCTGGATCCCCTCGCCTTCGAGCTGATAGGCGCCGACGCTCGAAAGCGCCTTCTCCCCGACCCGCTTCAGATGCCGTTCGACAAAGGTCCGGTCCAAGGGCCTGACCGTCATATGCGCCGTCGAGACGTGCCGCCAGAGGACATCGCCATCGCGGACGATCACGATCGCGCTGTTCAGGCTGTGCGTCTCGCCGGCGAGCGACAAGAGATGCTCGGCGGCTTCCGCCATGTCCTTCGGCTTGTGATAGACGCGGGCCCCAAGCGACATCGTCTGGTCGCTGCCGATCACCAGTGCTCCATCGAAATGGCGCGAGACATCCCTCGCCTTTGCTTCGGCGAGCGCCAGCGCAACTTCGGTCGGCGACGCACCTGCTTCCTCCAGCGGACGCTCCAGGGCCCGCTCGTCTAGCTGAGCTGCGCGCGCCGCAAATGTCAGCCCCGCATTTTCCAGGAGGGCGCGTCGAAATGGGCTGGCAGAGGCCAGCACGAGCGAGGATTTCATCTTCTCAATTCCGCAGTCCCGAGATCACCATGGTCGCTGGACCGGTTCGATCCGAACCATCATGATCGATTCATCATGAACCGGAACCGAACGGTGACCGTCCGACTGGTGCGCGCCCCGCCCGGTTCCTGCGATTCGCTCTATCTGAGCCGAGGACGAAGGGCAACGATTGCCGCGGCCGTTTCCTCGATCGAACGCCGCGTCACGTCGATCAGCGGCCAATTGTTGCGCGCGCAGAGCGTGCGGGCATATTTCAGTTCCTCGGCGATCGCTGCCCGGTCGGTATAGTCCTCGCCATGGAAGCTCTGGGTCGTGCCGAGCACGCGATGCTGGCGGACTTGCGACAGTCGGTCGGCACTGGCGATCAGCCCCACCACCAGCGGCTTCGTCGCCTTGAGCAACCCGTCCGGCAAGGGCACGCCGGGCACGATCGGGATGTTGGCGGTCTTGATGCCGCGATTGGCAAGATAGATGCTCGTCGGCGTCTTCGAGGTCCGGCTCACCCCGACGAGCACGACGTCCGCCGCGTTGAAGTCGGCCGGCATCTGGCCATCGTCGTGATCCATGGTGAAATTCAGCGCTTCAATCCGGGCGAAATAGTCGGCATCCATGACGTGCTGTGCGCCCGAACGCCGACGCGACGGCGAACCAAGATAGGATTGGAACAGCTCGATGATCGGATCGAGGACCGAAACGCAAGGAACGCCGATCTCGCGGCAGCGCTGGTCGATCATACCGGCAAGCTCCCGGTCGACGATTGTATAGAGCACGATGCCCGGCGCGCCGTCGATGGCGTCGAGGACCTGCATCAACTGCTTCTTGTTGCGGATCAGCGGATAGACGTGTTCGAGCGCGTGCGCGGACTGGAATTGCGCCGCCGCCGCGCGGCCGGCGGCAATCAGCGTCTCGCCGGTCGAATCGGAGACGAGATGCAGGTGGAAGTAGTTTTTTCGGTTCTCCACGCAATTCTCCGGAGGCTGTTGATAGGCCGGGACACCAGACGCCAAAATCGCGGTCGCCGCTCAGGCAGGTGGAAAACCGCCGCGTTATTCACATTCGGTACCGAGACGAAAAACGCCCAGGCGCTGTTGTGGACAAGACTCATGCCGACGACAAATTGTCACGCGGATCGACTCCTTGTCCACAGGAATCGCAAATCCGGGAGTGCAGCCAAGATCCTGACTTTTCTGAGTTTTCGCGGCTTTTCCCGATCCGTCGGAAATTCGGTCGAACTTTCTCCCACCATGCGCGCGTCGATCCCTGCTGATTGGAAGAACTGAGGATTGATTTTAATCCTTGATACCCACCGACTCTAAGAAATAGAAACCTTTTCAATAAGGTTTTATTTTTAGATTGGGGAAATGGCGAGTGGCAGAGACACGTCGCAAAGTGATAGAGGTGTTGAACGGCAAATGCCTCACACCTCCACCCGTCTGGCTGATGCGCCAGGCCGGCCGCTATCTGCCGGAATATCGCGCTACGCGAGTGAAAGCCGGGAGCTTCCTCGATCTCTGTTATACGCCGGATCTCGCCGTGGAAGTGACGCTGCAGCCGATCCGGCGCTACGCCTTCGACGCTGCGATCCTCTTCTCCGATATTCTCGTCATTCCCGATGCGCTTCACCGGAACGTCCGTTTCGAGGAGGGCCACGGGCCACGGATGGATCCGATCGATGCGGACGGCATTGCGGGCCTCAAGGCCGATGACGTTTTGAGTCACCTCACTCCCGTCTTCGAAACCGTTTCGCGGCTCCGACGGGAATTGCCGGCGGAGACGACGCTGCTCGGTTTCTGTGGTGCGCCTTGGACGGTTGCGACCTACATGATCGCCGGTCGCGGCACACCTGACCAGGCACCCGCACGCCTTTTCGCCTACCGCCATCCGAAGGCTTTCGAGCAGCTTTTGGCCTTCCTGGCCGACGTTTCTGCCGACTACCTGGTCGAGCAGATCGATGCCGGCGCCGATGCGGTGCAGATCTTCGATTCCTGGGCGGGTGTCCTCGGCGAGGATGAGTTTGCGCGCTTTGCCGTCGAGCCGGTGCGGCGGATCGTTGCATCCGTGCGCGCCCGCCGCCCTTCGGCGAAGATCATCGCCTTTGCCAAGGGAGCCGGCCTGTTGCTCAAGGACTATCGCCGGTCGACCGGCGCCGACGCGATCGGGCTCGACTGGGCTGTGCCGCTGTCATTCGCTGCCGAATTGCAGAAGGACGGTCCGGTGCAGGGCAATCTCGACCCGATGCGGGTTGTTGCCGGCGGGGCGGCAATGGAGCGCGGCATCGATCGGATTCTCGACGTGCTCGGCAATGGACCGTTGATCTTCAATCTCGGCCACGGCATCACGCCTGAGGCCGACCCGGAGAACGTCGCCGCCCTCGTTGCGCGTGTTCGCGGGAGAGGGTGATGATCGAGCGGCAGACGGATAACGCTCCCGGAAAGCGGGCGCGGCTTCGGGCGATTGCCGCGCTGTCCGTCTTCGTGGCTCTGCTGGCCGGGCTTTTCGTCGGGCGGCCGGGCGATCTCTATCTCTGGATCAAGGCGCTTCACATCATCGCGGTGATTTCTTGGATAGCGGGGCTCCTCTATCTGCCGCGGCTGTTCATCTATCACACCGATGCGCTGCCCGGTTCGGTGCAGTCCGAGACCTTCAAGACGATGGAGCGACGGCTGCTGAAGGTCATCATGAATCCGGCGATGATGATCGCCTGGGTCCTCGGCCTCTATCTTGCCTGGAGCGTCTACGGCTTCCGTGGCGGCTGGCTTCACGCGAAGCTCTTCTGCGTCGTGCTGTTGACGCTCGTGCACGTGCATTTCGGCCGGGCGGTGGCTGACTTTCAGCGGGACGCGAATCGGAAGAGCGCGCGCTACTGGAGGCTGATGAACGAGGCGCCGACCCTGTTGATGATCCTCATCGTCATCCTCGCCGTCGTGAAACCATTTTGACTTCAATCGATTCAGAGCTGTGATAGGTGGCGCTTAATTTGCGGCGCCCCCTTGCGGCGTTTCACGTGAATCGCTATTTTCGCCCATCTCCTTCATCCCAAGGCCTGTGACGAAGTTTAGAGCCTGCCGCTTTTCCCCCTCTGCAGCTCCCTTACGAAAATCACGCCTGCTCCCATTCCCCTACAAATCATGGACTCTTCATGGCTGAAATGAAGCTTCAAGACCTCAAGAACAAGACGCCGACGGATCTCCTTGCCTTTGCCGAAGAGGTCGAGGTCGAGAACGCCAGCACCATGCGCAAGCAAGAGCTGATGTTCGCCATCCTCAAAAACCTGGCCACGCAAGAGATAGAAATCATCGGTGAAGGCGTTGTCGAGGTCCTTCAGGACGGATTTGGCTTTCTTCGATCGGCAAATGCAAACTACCTGCCCGGTCCGGACGACATCTACATTTCGCCATCGCAGATCCGCCGCTTTTCGTTGAAGACGGGCGATACGGTCGAAGGGCCGATACGCGGCCCGAAGGAAGGCGAGCGCTACTTCGCGCTGCTCAAGGTCAACACGATCAATTTCGACGATCCGGAAAAGATCCGCCACAAGGTTCACTTCGACAATCTGACGCCGCTCTACCCGAATGAGCGGTTCAAGATGGAACTTGAAGTACCGACCTCCAAGGACCTGTCCGCCCGCGTCATCGACCTCGTCGCTCCGCTCGGCAAGGGGCAGCGTGGCCTCATCGTCGCCCCGCCGCGTACCGGCAAGACGGTTCTCTTGCAGAACATCGCCCATTCGATCACCGCCAATCATCCGGAATGCTATCTGATCGTACTGTTGATCGACGAGCGGCCTGAAGAAGTGACCGACATGCAGCGTTCGGTGAAAGGCGAAGTCGTCTCCTCGACCTTCGACGAGCCGGCAACGCGCCACGTGCAGGTGGCCGAAATGGTCATCGAGAAGGCGAAGCGCCTCGTCGAGCATGGCCGTGATGTCGTCATTCTTCTCGACTCGGTCACCCGCCTCGGCCGTGCCTACAACACGGTCGTGCCGTCCTCCGGCAAGGTGCTGACCGGCGGCGTCGACGCCAATGCCCTGCAGCGTCCGAAGCGCTTCTTCGGTGCGGCTCGTAACATCGAGGAAGGCGGCTCGCTGACGATCATTGCCACGGCGCTGATCGACACCGGCAGCCGCATGGACGAAGTCATCTTCGAAGAGTTCAAGGGCACCGGCAACTCGGAAATCGTGCTCGACCGCAAGGTTGCCGACAAGCGCATCTTCCCGGCGATGGACATTCTGAAGTCCGGCACGCGCAAGGAAGACCTGCTGGTGCCGCGCCAGGATCTGCAGAAAATCTTCGTGCTGCGCCGCATTCTTGCACCGATGGGCACGACCGATGCGATCGAGTTCCTCATCGACAAGCTCAAGCAGACGAAGACAAACGGCGATTTCTTCGATTCGATGAACACCTGATCGATTGCTACCGTACCATCCAGGTGGCCGGCATTCACTGAATCCCGGCCTTTTCTGTCGCTGGTATTCCTCAGCTGCCTTCAATGGTGGTGGCGCCAGTATGAGTCCTGCGGTCCCTCGGCATCACGATGATTCACGTGAAACAGTGCGCCTGTCCGCCGCAATCCGCATAGCCTTGGCTATGCTTGATTTCCGGGCCGCAGGCATGCATAAGTCTGCGCCGTTGCCGACGACCGACGCAGCGTGTTTCGGCGTACGGACATAGTGCTCGCCTAAGGTTGCACCTCTACACGAGAAAACCGTTGACGGGCGCGCGGATTCGCGCTGTGCCTTCACCGGATCGAACAAGCCGATGCAGTTCACGGATACCATATACGCGCTCTCCAGCGGCGCCCTACCCGCCGGCGTTGCCGTGATCCGCATCAGCGGACCGGCGACGGCCGATGCGCTTGTGCGCCTATGCGGTGCACTGCCGAAACCGCGCTCCGCCTCGCTCAGAACGATTCGGACTCGAAACGATGAGATGCTGGATAGCGGACTGGTGATCTACTTTCCCGCTCCGGCCTCGTTCACCGGCGAGGACTGCTGCGAGCTGCAGGTACATGGGGGGCGGGCCGTTGTGCACGCCATTCTCGATGCGCTCGCCGGGTTCGAAGGGTTGCGGCATGCCGAAGCCGGCGAGTTCTCGCGGCGCGCCTTCCAAAACGGCAAGATGGATCTCGTCGAGGTCGAGGGGTTAGCCGATCTGATCACTGCCGAGACGGAGATGCAGCGTCGTCTTGCCCTCGAGCAGTCCAGCGGCGGTCAATCGGCTGTCTACCAGAGTTGGGCTCGACGCCTGACGCATGCGCGCGCGATGATCGAGGCGGAACTCGACTTTGCCGATGAAGAGGATGTTCCCGGTTCCGTCAGCGAGACGATTTGGGCCGACATCGAGAAGCTTCAGGGGGAGATTGACGCGCATATCGACCAGGCCGGCCTTGCCGAGATTGTTCGCGACGGTCTGAAGATCGTCATTGCGGGCGAACCGAATGCCGGAAAATCGAGCTTACTCAATGCGCTCGCCAAGAGGGACATTGCGATCGTCACGGAGATTGCCGGGACGACTCGCGATGTTCTATCGGTTGACCTTTCCTTAGCCGGATTCTCCGTGAAGCTGTTTGACACCGCCGGACTTCGGGAAACCGAGGAAATCGTCGAGCGGGAAGGCATCCGCCGGGCGCGTGAGGTTATCGGGCACGCCGATTTGATCCTGCTGCTATCGGAGAAACCGGGCGACTTCGTCTGGAGCGAACCGGTCGGGGGTGATGTGCCGGTGCTTCGTGTCGCAACGAAGATCGACCGCAAGGCGACGACTTGGTCGCCCGAGCAGGCCGACGTGTTCCTATCGACGAAGACGGGCGACGGCATCGCCGATTTGCTGGAAAGGATAAAGGCACACCTTCCCGATCTGGCGGGCCGGACCGCACTTGCCATGCCGTCGCGGAAGCGCCATGTGGATTGCCTGAGACAGGCGAGCGCGGCGCTTGCGAGCGGCCTAGCCGCAGAGGGTCTCGACATCCAGGCGGAACAGCTTCGACTGGCAAGTGACGCCCTTGGGCGGATCACCGGCCGCGTCGATGTCGAGAATTTGCTCGACGTGATATTCTCGGAATTCTGCATCGGCAAATGACGTCTCAGGGCGATTGCACCAATTCCGAGTCTGCTCGGCACGTTTCACGTGAAACTTCTTGACTCGGTGCTGCGAATTGCGAATCAAGACCTGAAGTAAGCGAGAGTAGGTATGACAAGCTTTGATGTCATCGTGATTGGCGGCGGCCATGCCGGCTGCGAAGCCGCTTCGGCGGCGGCACGGCTGGGTGCGCGGACCGCGCTCATCACCCATAAGAAAGAGACAATCGGTGTAATGTCCTGCAACCCTGCCATTGGCGGCTTGGGAAAGGGCCATCTGGTCCGCGAGATTGACGCACTGGACGGGCTGATGGGTCGCATCGCCGATGCGGCCGGTATTCAGTTCCGGCTGCTTAACCGGCGCAAGGGACCGGCGGTCAGGGGACCACGCACGCAAGCGGATCGCAGGCTCTACCGCGAAGCTATGCAGCGGGAGATTGATGCAACCGACAATCTCACCGTGATCGAAGGAGACGCTTATGACCTCCTGACCGAAGCCGATGTGGTAGCCGGCGTGATCATGAAAGACGGCCGGGTGTTTCGCACCGCTGCGGTGGTACTGACGACCGGCACCTTTCTCAAGGGTCTGATTCACATCGGTGACCGCAAGATCCCGGCCGGCCGCGTCGGCGAGGAGCCGTCGGTCGGCCTTTCGGAGACGCTAACGCGCTTCGGCCTCAGACTTGGACGGTTGAAAACCGGTACGCCGGCGCGCTTGGATGGCCGGACAATCGACTGGGACCGCGTTGGCCGCCAGGGGCCGGACGAAGAGCCGGTGCCCTTCTCTTTCATGACCGACGGGATTGTCAACCGCCAGATCGATTGCGGCGTCACCCGGACGACGGACGCCACACACAAGGTCATTGCCGACAATATTCACCGCTCCGCCATGTATTCTGGCCAGATCGAGGGAGTTGGGCCACGCTATTGCCCGTCGATCGAGGACAAGATCGTCCGCTTCGGCGAACGGGATGGCCATCAGATCTTCCTTGAGCCGGAGGGGCTCGAGGATGACACCATTTACCCGAACGGCATTTCTACCTCCTTGCCGGAAGATGTGCAGGAATCGTTTATCCGCACCATTCCGGGTCTGGAAAGTGTGTCCATCCTCCAGCCAGGCTATGCCATCGAATATGACCATGTCGATCCGCGCGAGCTGCAGCTTTCGCTGGCGGTACGCAAGATGCCCGGCCTCTTCCTGGCGGGTCAGATCAACGGCACGACAGGCTATGAGGAAGCGGGAGCGCAGGGTCTCGTGGCCGGCCTGAACGCAGGGCTGGCGGCAACCGGGCGCGAGTCTTTCGTTTTCAGTCGGACGGATTCCTACATCGGCGTGATGATCGACGACCTGACGTCGCGCGGCATCACTGAGCCTTACCGGATGTTTACCTCCCGGGCGGAGTATCGGCTGTCGCTGAGGGCCGACAATGCCGATATGCGTTTGACCCCGGTCGGCGTCGAGTTGGGTTGCGTCGGAGAGGCGCGGCGGGCACGCTTTGCATCCTGGAAGGGCGCCTATGAAGAGGGTCGCACCCTTCTGCAGTCCCTGTCCATCACGCCGAACGAAGGCAGGCGGTTTGGCCTAAAACTTAACCAGGACGGGCAGCGGCGTTCGGCCTTCGAAATCCTCTCCTACCCGGGTCAGACGATCGAGGCGCTCAAGCCCTTGTGGCCGCAGCTCGAAGCGATCGAGCGCTGTCTCGGCGAGGCGTTGGAGATCGATGCGGCTTATGCCGTTTATATGGAGCGTCAGGCTGCGGACATCGCCGGTATCCGGCGGGAGGAGAGCGCGATAATTCCGGATGACTTCGATTATAGCGACTTGCCGGGGCTGTCGAACGAACTGAAGCAGAAGCTGGCACAGCAGCGGCCCCGCAACTTGGCCCAGGCGATGAAGGTCGATGGCATGACGCCCGCCGCTGTGTCGTTGCTGCTGTCGTGGCTAAGGCGGCAGGAGCGTGGTGTCAGGCCTGTGGCGGAGCCTGCGGCACAATGAAAGCGAGTCCTGCCGAGCGCATGAAAGCGCTGCGTGTTTCACGTGAAACGCTCGAAAAGCTGGAGCATTTCGCTGTGCTTTTTCAGAAGTGGGCGAAGTCGATTAACCTCGTTGCGCCATCCACGCTCGAAGACCTGTGGCAGCGCCACATCGTTGACAGCCTGCAGATTTTCCACCTTTCGCCTTCCCCAAAAGCCTGGGTCGATCTCGGCAGCGGCGGCGGCTTCCCCGGCGTGATCACCGCCATCTGCTTGTCGGAATATTCTGACGGCTGGGTGGATCTTGTCGAAAGCAACAACAAGAAGGCAGCCTTTCTTCGAATTGCCCTGAATGAAACCGGTGCGCGTGGATCGGTGCATCCGATTCGAATCGAGCAAGCTCCGTCTGTGATTCCCCGTTGCGATGCGGTTTCGGCTCGCGCGCTGTCCGATTTGACCCAGTTGCTCGACTATTGCACGCCCTGGATGCTCGAGGAGACGTCGAATACGGTCGCTTTCTTTCACAAAGGCCGGGATTATCAGCAGGAAGTCGACAAAGCCGTTAGTCGCTTTCAATTCGATCTGGTAAAACATGCAAGTGTCGTCGAGCCGGATTCGGTTGTGCTCGAGATTGCAAATCTTTCGCGTCGGACGAAGTGATAGGCGAGCGAAGCATGTTTGGCCCAAGAAATCGGATCATCACCATTGCCAATCAGAAAGGCGGCGTCGGCAAGACGACGACCGCGATCAATCTAGCGACCGCACTGGCGGCTATCGGCGAAAGGGTTCTGATCGTCGACCTCGATCCGCAGGGAAACGCCAGCACCGGACTCGGCATTCAGCGTCGCGACAGGCACCTGTCTTCCTACGAGCTGATGATGGGCAGCCATTCCATTGGCGAGATTGCGCGCGAGACCGCGGTGCCAAACCTGGCGATCATCCCATCGACAATGGATCTGCTTGGCGTCGAAATGGAGATTTCGCGCGAAGCCGACCGGGTCTTCCGCCTGCGCAAGGCGCTGACCGCCCCGGAAGCGCTCGCCTATTCCTATATCTTGGTGGACTGCCCGCCGTCCTTCAACCTGTTAACGATGAACGCCATGGCCGCGGCGCATTCGGTGCTCGTGCCGCTGCAATGCGAGTTCTTTGCGCTGGAGGGTCTCAGTCAGCTGTTGGAGACGGTCGACCAGGTGCGTCGCACGGTGAATCCGAGCTTGGATATCCAGGGTATCGTGCTGACCATGTTCGACTCGCGCAACAATCTGGCACAGCAGGTGGTCAGCGATGTCCGGACCCACCTCGGCGAAAAGGTCTATCACACTTTGATTCCACGCAACGTGCGCGTTTCCGAGGCCCCGTCCTACGGCAAACCGGCGATTCTCTACGATCTCAAATGCGCCGGAAGCCAGGCCTATTTGCAATTGGCGTCAGAAGTTATCCAACGTGAGCGCCAGCGAAAGGCGGCGTAAACGTTTCGGTATCGTAATTAATCGGGTGTAGAATGAACGACGACAGCTCCAAGAGGCGCCTCGGCCGCGGTTTGGCCGCCTTGATTGGCGAAATGGACCAGCCGTTGCAAAGTGGAACGGCGCCTGCAAGCCAGGTCAATCCCGACCGCCGCGTGCCAATCGAATTCGTCTCCCGGAACCCGCGCAACCCCCGTCGCCAATTCGACGAAGCGGAGTTGCAAGATCTGGCCAGTTCGATTCGCCAGCACGGCATCGTCCAGCCTGTCGTGGTTCGCACCATAGGTCATGAGCGTTACGAGATCATCGCCGGTGAGCGCCGCTGGCGGGCGGCGCAGCTTGCCGGCTTCACGGAAATACCGGTGATCGTGCGCGATGTGGACGATCGGACGGCCCTCGAGATCGCGATCGTTGAGAACGTCCAGCGTTCGGATCTCAATCCGCTGGAAGAGGCGCTTGGCTACGAGCAGCTGATCGCCGAACACGGCTATACGCAGAACGATCTCGGCGACATCATCGGCAAGAGCCGCAGCCATGTCGCCAACAGTTTGCGGCTTCTCAAATTGCCGGAACCGGTCCGCGACATGCTCTCCGACGGCAGCCTGTCGGCCGGCCATGCGCGCGCCCTCGTCCCGACCTCCGATCCGGTGGCGCTGGCACGCTCGATCGTCTCCAAGGGCCTGTCGGTGCGCGAAGCGGAGCGCATGGCCCAGAACGACATCAAGGCCCAGAACGATCCGAATTTCGCCAAGAGCCGGCAGCGCGATGAGAAGGATGCCGATACGCTGGCGCTGGAACGCACCCTGTCGGACAGCTTGGGGTTAGAGGTGACCGTCAGCCATAGGGCATCCGGAGGGCATCTGCGGATCGCCTATAAGACCCTCGATCAGCTCGAAGAGATTTGCCGGCTACTCGAGCGACGTTAGGGGCTGGGTTTCATAAGCTCCTTCCAAACCCCTCCCCAAAAGGGAGGGACTTGCGATGCCGCACTGCATCCGCCAAATCTCGGCGGTTTCGCGGGCTCCCACGTTGGAGTCATCTCGGCTGCACGGCTCCGATTTTTGCCTGCTGCACAAAATGCAGCGGTCGGAATGGGCTCGTGGTTGCGGGGTGCACTTACCGCCTCCCCGTTGTGGGCCCCTTATGGCAGGCCTTGGGGAGGGGAAAACCACAGGCGGATCCTAGTCGAGATCAGTGGCAACTAGCTGCTTCGAACACTCTCGCTCGGATTTATCGAGAGGCCCGCCAACGCTGTGGGAACACCGATCACCGCTTTGCCGACTGTATCGCGATCGCAAGGAGATTCTGCAGCACCATACTCTCTTCCAGGCTCTGTCGCGCGCGGCTCTGGTAAATTGTTGCCTGGAGCCGTCCCAGTTCACGCCGGATCGCCGGCGTGGTCCAGTGCTTGAGCGCCGCCTCGACAATCGGCTTGCGGCGGAAATGAAGGCCGCGGCCGAGGCTTGCAACCACCTGGCTCGCCGACTGGCGGCTTGTGTCCATCTCGGCGCGCATCGCATCCAGTTGCTGAAACTGCCTGAGGCAGCCCTGGAGCACCAGGAAGGGCGGCGTTTTCGAGGTGGTGATCTTCTTCATGGCGTGCAGCAGTGCATCGACGTCGCCCTGCAGCACCGCGTCCACCGCGTCGTCGACGGAAATGGCGCTGGCGTCGCCGACAATGGCGAGGACGTCCTCTTCGTCGACCATATCCTTGCCACGGCAATAGAGTGCGAGCTTCCGCACCTCGTTCCGCGAGGCCATGCGGTCGCCGCCGAGCGCTTCGAGTAGACGCTCGCGTGCCGCCGGGCTTATGCGCAGATCCGCCTCCGAAAGTTCCTTGTCGACGAGAGCATGCAGGCTGCGGGCGTCGTCGCTGTAGCAGGCGATGGAGGCGACGGCCCGCGACGATTCGCCAATCTTCCTGAGCGCCGCGCCCTTCTTGAGGTCGCCCGCCTCGATGATCAGCGTGCTCCCGGGCGGTGGCGTGTCGGCAAGAATCTGCAAGGCTTCGCCGATCGCCTTCTCGCTCGAGGCTCCGCGGATCCAGACGAGTTTATCGCCGCCGAAAAGCCCGATGGCATTGACTTCGTCGAGCACCCTGCCGGCGCCCTGCTGCAACTCCGTTGCATCAAGCTTGACGACGGCAAAGGGGTCATCGAGAGCGACGCCGCAGCGGCCGGCAAGCTGGGCGGCACGCTCGGAAACGAGGCCACGGTCGGGGCCGTAGAGCAGGAAAAGGCGGTAGTTCGACGCGCCTCGGTTGAGGAAGCTGTCGAATTCGTGCGATTTGACCTCGCTCATCCGAATACCGGCGTCAGCGGCCGAGAGCGGCGGCGATATCAGCCCCGATGAGTTCCGCCAGTTCCTTGGCGGCGCGATTCTCGGCGTCGCGAACGGCGCGAACCTTTGCGAATTCCTGTTCCGGGAAATCGGCGAGCGCGACCGCCGAGCGATAGCCCGCCTTCACCGTCTCGCCTGTTGCCGTCCTCGTCAGATTGTAGTCTGCCTTGACGACGATGCGGCCGGCGTTCGCCCGGTCCTCCGCATCGTCGTAAAGCACACCCATCGTCCGGTGCGAAACATTGAGGGCGAGATGATACTGCGGGTTGACCGGCTCGCCCTGGCCACCCGAGGCCAGGAAGATCAATGCATTGCGGACTTCCTGCTCGACGCGATCGTCCGCTTCCGCGATCTCGATGGAGGCAAGCGCCACAGAGGTCGCACCGGTCGGACCGTCGGAATAGAGCGGACGGACCTGGCAGCCGGCCAGCGCCGTCAGCAGTAACGTGCCGGCAAGCACGCCCAGGAACCGGAGACGAAGGCCAGCTTTCTCAGACGACGACATTGACGATCCTTTGCGGCACGACAATAATTTTCTTCGGGCTGCCGCCGTTGAGCGCCGCTTTTACGGCGTCAAGTGCGAGGACGGCGCTTTCGATCGCACTCTGATCTGCGTCGCGCGCGATTGTCAAATCGGCGCGTTTCTTGCCGTTGATCTGCACCGGCAAGGTGATTTCGTTCTCGACGACGAGCGCCGGGTCGAAGGCCGGCCATGATCTCTCGGCGATCAGCCCCGCGCCGCCGATCTCGCGCCAGCACTCTTCGGCGAGATGCGGCATCATCGGCGCGATCAGGTCGATCAGGATCGTCGTGGCGTCCTTGACAGCGGCGGTGACGGCCGGGTCGGCCTTGCCCGCGGCAACCTGCGCGAGCGGCGCGGCCAGCACGTTGACGAGCTCATAAATCCGCGCCACGGCCTTGTTGAAGGCAAGTTTGTCGTAGTCAGCCTCGACTGCGCGCAGAGTGCGATGGGCGGCCTGCGATATCGCCATGCCCTCGCCTTCCTTAGCCGGCGAGGCATTTACGCCGCGCAGGTTTTCGGCAGCCTCGCCGACTAGGCGCCAGACGCGCTGGACGAAGCGGTGGGCGCCCTCGACGCCCGCCTCGGACCAGATCACGTCGCGGTCCGGCGGCGAATCGGAGAGCACGAAGAAGCGTGCCGTGTCGGCGCCATAGGAGCCGATGATGTCGTCCGGATCGACGACGTTCTTCCTGGACTTCGACATCTTCTCGATCGAGCCGATGGCGATTTCCTCGCCGGTTTCGACGAGCAGCGCGCGGCGGCGGCCGTCGATCTCTTCGATGCGGACTTCCGCGGGCGTGATCCATTCGCGCTGCGCGCCTTCGCCGCGGCTATAGGTCTCGTGCACCACCATGCCCTGCGTGAACAGCCCCTTGAAGGGCTCGTCCAGTGCCACGTGGCCGGTCGCCTTCATCGCCCGGGTGAAGAAGCGCGAATAAAGCAGATGCAGGATCGCGTGCTCGATGCCGCCGATATACTGATCTACCGGGAGCCAGTGATTGGCAACCTTCGGATCGGTCGGATTGTCCTCCCAGGGCGCCGTGAAACGCGTGAAATACCAGGAGGAATCGACGAAGGTATCCATCGTGTCGGTTTCCCGGCGCGCGTCCTTGCCGCATTCGGGGCAGGCCACATGCCGCCACGTCGGGTGCCGGTCGAGCGGGTTGCCGGGCTTGTCGAAGGTGACGTCCGGCGGCAGGACCACGGGCAGATCGGTCTTCGGCACCGGAACGACGCCGCAATCCTCGCAATGGATGACCGGGATCGGGCAACCCCAATAACGCTGCCTGGAGATTCCCCAGTCGCGCAGGCGGAAATTCACCTTGCGTTCGGCGCGCGGGGCGCCGTTCAGCGTCTCCTTCTCGAGCTTCGAGGCGACGGCCTCGAAGGCCTCTTCCGTGGGAAGCCCGTCGAGGAAGCGCGAGTTGATCATGACCCCGTCGCCGACATAGGCCTCGTCCTCGATCGTGAAGCTTGCCGGATCGGCATCCTTCGGCATCACGACGGGCACGACCGGCAGGTCGTATTTGCGGGCGAAATCAAGGTCACGCTGGTCGCCGGAGGGGCAGCCGAAAATCGCGCCCGTGCCGTAGTCCATCAGCACGAAATTGGCGACATAGACGGGCAGCTCCCAATCCGGGTCGAACGGATGCCTGGCGCGGATGCCGGTATCCACCCCCTTCTTCTCGGCCGTCTCGAGGGCGGCGAGCGATGTTCCGGCGCGCCGGCATTCCTCACAGAAGGCGTCGATCGCCGCATTGTTGGCAGCGGCTTCCCTGGCGAGCGGATGGTCGGCGGAGATCGCCAGGAACGAGGCGCCGAACAGCGTGTCGGGACGCGTGGTATAGACGGTCAGCTCCCTGCTGTCGCCGGGAACCGTCGCCGGATCAAGTTCCCACCGCAGAGCCAAGCCCTCGGAGCGGCCAATCCAGTTTTTCTGCATCAGCCGCACCTTTTCCGGCCACTGATCCAGACCATCGAGCGCGTCGAGCAGATCCTGACTGAAATCGGTGATGCGGAAGAACCATTGCGTCAGCTCGCGCTGTTCGACCAGCGCTCCCGAGCGCCAGCCACGGCCGTCGATTACCTGTTCGTTGGCGAGCACGGTGTTGTCGACCGGGTCCCAATTGACCTTCGATTGCCTGCGGTAGACCAGGCCCTTTTCCAGGAAATCGAGGAAGAGATGCTGCTGGCGCTGATAATAGGCCGGATCACAGGTGGCGAATTCGCGGCTCCAATCGAGCGACAGGCCCATGACCTTGAGCTGCGCCTTCATCGAGGCGATGTTCTGGTAGGTCCAGCTGGCCGGATGCACGCCGCGTTCCATGGCGGCGTTCTCGGCCGGCATGCCGAAGGCATCCCAGCCCATCGGATGCAGCACGTTGAAGCCGCGGGCGCGCTTGTAACGGGCTACGACGTCGCCCATCGTATAGTTGCGCACGTGGCCCATGTGGATCCGCCCGGACGGATAGGGGAACATCTCGAGCACGTAATATTTTTCACGTGGATCGTCGTTGCTGGTCTCGAAGACCTTGCCTGCGTCCCATTCCTGCTGCCAGCGCGGTTCGGCATCACGCGGATTATATCGTTCGGTAGCCATGTCTTTGTCGATGTTCCGGAAATTTTGCGGCGTCCAAAGCGCCCTCGTAATAGCTGGCCTGACCTTCATCATGAAACCGCCGGACCGTCAAGTTTTCAGGGCCAGGACACGGCACTTTGGCCCATTCGGCGGCCATTACCGTCGCCGGGCTTGGCAAGTGTCGCAAGTTTCAATAATCCGCATGTGAGCCTCGACACCGCAAGGAGCGCAGAATGGACGTACAGCAACGATTGGGCGATGTCCTGAGCCGGATTCGCGCCAGCGAAAGGGCGGCGAAGCGGGCTGAAGGCGTCGTCACGCTCGTCGCCGTCTCGAAGACCTTCGACGCAGAGGCGATCCGACCGGTGATCGCTGCCGGCCAGCGGGTATTCGGTGAAAATCGCGTCCAGGAAGCACAAGGCAAGTGGCCGGAGCTCAAGCGCGAGACGCCCAATGTCGAACTGCACCTGATCGGCCCGCTGCAGTCCAACAAGGCGGCCGACGCCGTCGCGCTCTTCGATGTAATCGAAACGATCGATCGAGAGAAGATCGCCCGCGTCGTCGCCGCCGAGATGGAGCGGCAGGGCCGCAAGCCGCGGCTTTATGTGCAGGTCAATACCGGTCTCGAGCCGCAGAAGGCGGGCATAGCACCGGAGGCGACCGTCGCGTTCATCGATCTCTGCCGCCTGGAGCTTGGCCTCGATGTCGAGGGCCTGATGTGCATTCCCCCTCTCGATGAGAATCCGGGTCCGCATTTCGCCCTGCTTGCGAAACTCGCGGCCAAGTGCGGTCTCACCAAGATCTCCATGGGCATGTCCGGCGATTTCGAAACGGCCATCGCTTTCGGCGCCAGCAGCGTCCGGGTCGGCTCGGCGATCTTCGGCGCGCGCTGATTGGCAGAGCTTGGAGAGCGGCAGAGAGCCGCACTCGTCTCGATTCCGACCATTACCCTTTCGTCGGGCTTTCCCTTTGCCTCCACGGGCTTATCCTCCAGCACAGAGGAGTCGGGCCATCCGTCCGGAAGGTCAGTGGAGGAGAACGGAAATGGCAAGTCGCTATTCCGATGTGTATGCCGCATGGAAAGCCGATCCGCAGGGCTTCTGGTCCGAAGCCGCGGAGGCGATCGACTGGGTCGAAAGGCCGCGGCGGATCTTCGACGCCGAGCGTGGGCCTTACGGGCACTGGTTTCCGGATGGCGTCACCAACACCTGTTACAATTGCCTCGACCGCCATGTCGAGGCGGGCCGCGGTGAGCAGACGGCGTTCATCTACGATAGTCCCGTCACCGGCAGGACCGAAAAGATCACCTATGCGGCGCTGCTCGCCGACGTAAAGGCAATGGCGGCGGTCTATGGAAAGCTCGGTATCGACAAGGGCGACCGGATCATCATCTATATGCCGATGATCCCTGAAGCCGCGATCGCCATGCTGGCGGCGGCGCGGATCGGCGCGGTCCATTCGGTCGTCTTCGGCGGCTTTGCCGCCAATGAGCTCGCCGTCCGGATCGATGATTGCCAGGCCAGGCTCGTCGTTTCGGCAAGCTGCGGGCTGGAGCCCGGCCGCACCGTCGCCTACAAGCCGCTGCTCGATCAGGCGATCGAGATCGCCAGCAACAAGCCCGCCCACTGCCTCATCTTCCAGCGCGACATGCTGGCCGCCGAGATGGTGCCCGGTCGTGATCTCGATTTCGCCGATGCTCTGGCGGCTGCCAGGGAGGCCGGCGATGAAGCACCCTGTGCAGCGATCGCCTCCACCGATCCGCTCTATGTCCTTTACACCTCCGGAACCACCGGCCAGCCGAAGGGCGTCGTGCGCGACAATGGCGGCCACATGGTCGCGTTGAAATGGTCGATGGAGAATTTCTTCGGCGTCCGGCCTGGCGAGGTCTTCTGGGCGGCATCCGACATCGGTTGGGTCGTCGGGCACTCCTATATCGTCTACGGACCGCTCCTCAATGGCAGCACCTCGATCCTGTTCGAAGGCAAGCCGGTCGGGACCCCCGACCCGGGCACCTATTGGCGAATCATCGCCGAGCACGGCGTCGCCGTCATGTTCACCGCCCCGACAGCGCTGCGTGCGATCCGTAAGGAGGATCCGGAAGCCTCCCATGTGGCGCGTTATGACCTGTCGCGCTTCCGCGCCCTCTATCTTGCCGGCGAACGCGCCGATCCGGACACGATCCGCTGGGCCGAGCGGGCACTCGGGGTACCGGTCATCGATCACTGGTGGCAGACGGAGACCGGCTGGCCGGTCGCCGGCAACCCGCTGGGCCTCGGCTTGCTGCCGGTCAAATACGGATCGCCCGCCGTTCCCCTCCCCGGTTATGACGTGCAGGTCGTCGATGATGCCGGTCATCCGGTCGAGGCGGGGACGCTCGGCAATGTCGTGGTCAAGCTGCCGCTGCCGCCCGGCTGCCTGCCGACGCTCTGGATGGCCGACGACCGGTTTCGGGCCGCCTATCTCGAGGAATATCCCGGATACTACAAGACGGCCGACGCCGGCTATATCGACGAGGACGGCTATGTCTTCATCATGGCGCGTACCGACGACATCATCAACGTTGCGGGGCATCGGCTTTCGACGGGGGCTATGGAGGAGGTCTGCGTCAGTCATCCGGACGTCGCCGAATGCGCCGTGATCGGCATCGCCGATCCGTTGAAGGGGCAGATTCCGGCCGGCTTCCTGGTGATCAACTCGAATGTTTCCCGTGAAACATCGGATATCGAGACAGAGGTCATCGACCTCGTTCGCGAGCGCATCGGCCCTGTCGCCGCCTTCCGAACCGCGATCTGCGTCAAGCGGCTGCCGAAGACCCGGTCCGGCAAGATTCTGCGCGCCACAATACAGAAGATCGCCGACCGCCAGCCCTGGAAGATGCCGGCGACGATCGACGACCCGGCGGTCCTCGATGAAATCACCGAGGCGCTTCACGCCAAGGGTATCGGCATTTGACGCGGCGCGTCAGTTCGATGCGGGGTCAACAACCTGTTTGAACCAGCCGCAGAAGGCGGACGCGGCCTTCTGGCGCGAGGACTTGCTGATCAGGAAGTAGCTCTCCTCTTCGAGGATCGAAGTCTCGGAGAGCACGATCAGGTCGCCGTTGTCGATCTCGCGCCGGCATACTTCGACCGGGCAAAGCGCGACGCCATGGCCGGCGATGGCGGCGGTCGCCAGCAGATTGAAATCCTGAAACACCGGACCCTTCAGGGACCCGGGCGGCACTATGCCGGCCCGGGCGAACCATTGCTGCCAATGGGCCGTCGTCTCGTCGTGCAAGAGGTCCGCCGTGGCGATCTGCTGAGCAGTCGCGAGACGACCCTCCCGTTCCAGATAACGCGGACTTGCGACGGGCCTGTTGACGCGGGAAAAGAGCCGATCCGAGACGACGCCGTCGGACAGATCGGCGCCGAGCGTGATGAGCACGTCGCAGCCGGTTTCACGTAGGCGCTGCGCTGCCATGGCATAGACCACCCTGACCGTGGTATCGGCATGGGCTGCGAGGAACTCACCGAGCGCCGGGATCAGCCAGCGGGTCGCAATCGAGGGAATGCAGGCGACGGTGATTTCCGATTTCGTCCTGAGCTTCAAGGATTCCGCTTCGGCGGCAATGCGCTCGAAGCTTACCGACAGGGCTTCGGCAAGCCGCTCGGCTTCGGGCGCGAGCCGAACGCCGCGCTTTTCGCGCAGGAACAGGGGGCGGCCGAACCATTCCTCCAATTGCCGGATCTGATGGCTCACGGCGGCATGCGTGACATGCAATTCGTCGGCGGCGCGCGAGAAGCTAGCGAGGCGGGCGGCGGCTTCGAAGACCCGCAAGGCGCCCAAGGGCGGCATCATATGTAAATTCTCCTCAACTATCCGGTGAGGAATCATCGTTTGTAAGAAGCATAAATCAAGCAAATAAAGGGATTCATCGCGACGGCCCGGGGACCCATTGCGGGATTTGTCAGATTTTCTTACACGAGGAGAACGCCATGTTCGTGCGCAGCCTGCAGGACGTTGAAGTCACCGATCACTTCGTCGAGTGGGGCAGCGGTACCAGCCACCGACTGCTGACGGAAAAGGACGGCATGGGCTTCACCGTCTGCCATACGGTGGTGCGGGCCAACACCGTGTCGCTGCTTCAATACCGCAACCATCTCGAAGCCTGCTATTGCATCGCCGGCGAAGGCGAGGTCGAAGATATGGAGGGCAATGTCTTTCCGATCCGCAGGGGCGACATCTATGTGCTCGACAAGCATGACAAGCACTATCTGCGCGGGGGCCGCGACAAAGACCTGGTCCTCGTCAGTATCTTCAATCCGCCGCTCACGGGGACGGAGCGCCACAACCTCAAAGACTCTTCGGGCTCGGCCTATTGAGTACGGCAACAAAAAACCCGGATCCTGCGATCCGGGTTCTTGAATCTCACCGCTGACGAACCGATCAATAGTCGTCGTCTTCGTCCTTGCGGTCCGACTTCAGCGACTTCAGCTTGGCGAAGACGGCGTCAGCGTCGATTTCCTTCTCTTCTTCGCGTTCGAAGCTGTAGTCGAGCTTCTCGGTTTCCCGTGCCGACTCGAGCGTCGCGCCCACCTCGGCCGCGGTCGGCAGCGGGCGGCCCTTGGCGGCGCGCTCGACTTCGAGGTCGAGGTCGATCTGCGAGCACAGGCCGAGGGTGACCGGATCCATCGGCGTCAGGTTGGCAGAGTTCCAATGGGTGCGTTCGCGAATCTGCTCAATCGTCGACTTCGTCGTGCCGACGAGGCGCGAAATCTGCGCGTCCTTCAGTTCCGGATGGTTGCGGACCAGCCAGAGAATGGCGTTCGGACGGTCCTGGCGCTTGGAAACGGGCGTGTAGCGCGGTCCCTTGCGCTTCGAATCCGGAACGCGGACCTTCGGTTCGGAGAGCTTGAGCTTATGGTTCGGATTTGCCTCGCCGCGGGCGATCTCGTCGCGCGAAAGCTGACCGGTTGCAATGGGGTCGAGGCCCTTGATGCCCTGCGCCGATTCACCGTCGGCAATCGCTTTGACTTCGAGCGGGTGCAGCTTGCAAAACTGCGCGATCTGGTCGAACGAGAGTGCGGTGTTGTCAACGAGCCAGACGGCCGTTGCCTTGGGCATAAGCAATTGCTGAGCCATGGATATAGTCCTTTTGTCCGCCGCGCCGGTGTCGCGGGCCGTTGAGTCTACCACTCATTTCCGGGAATTGAGCGTTCTATATCGTTCTTGTCTCGAAATTGCAATTCTTCACTTCCGAATGTGCTTTTGTCTAATTGCGGCGAAGCTTTGAGCTGCTATGAATCGTCAAAACGGCGGTGGGAGTGCCGCTGAGAGCGGTTCGCACCCGCTCTATGTTCGGATGGATCATGTTGATGTTCTGGGACGATTCGACCCACGATCATCGTGATCCAGGCAGAAATGCACAGGGAGGAAGAATATGGACGTCAAGACCCACCCGGTCCTGGAAGCGGCCAAGAACCGCACGCTCATCGACAACGAGACCTATCTGAAATGGTATAAAGAGAGCGTTGCCGATCCGGACAAGTTCTGGGGCGAGCACGGCAAGCGGATCGAATGGTTCGAGCCCTACTCCAAGGTCAAGAATACCTCCTTCGAGGGCGATGTTTCGATCAAATGGTTTGAGGACGGGCTGACCAACGTCTCCTATAATTGCATCGACCGTCACTTGAAGACGCATGGCGACAAGACCGCAATCATCTGGGAAGGGGACAACCCGTATCTCGATAAGAAGATCACCTATAATGAACTTTACGACAGGGTTTGC
The DNA here is from genome assembly GCF_000265205.3 of Sinorhizobium fredii USDA 257. Taxonomy (NCBI): domain Bacteria; kingdom Pseudomonadati; phylum Pseudomonadota; class Alphaproteobacteria; order Hyphomicrobiales; family Rhizobiaceae; genus Ensifer; species Ensifer fredii. The sequence goes on along the minus strand of NC_018000.1, from coordinate 6,085,100 downwards.
CGGCTTGCCAACGTCTTGAAGAAGCATGGCGTCAAGAAGGGTGATCGTGTCACCATCTACATGCCGATGATCCCGGAGGCGGCCTATGCGATGCTCGCCTGCGCTCGCGTCGGCGCGATCCACTCGGTCGTTTTCGGCGGCTTCTCGCCCGATGCGCTTGCCGGTCGCATCATCGACTGCGAATCCACCTTCGTGATCACTTGCGATGAAGGGGTGCGCGGCGGCAAGCCGGTGCCGCTCAAGGAAAACACCGACAAAGCGATCGATATCGCCGCCAGGCAGCATGTGAGGGTCGACAAGGTGCTGGTCGTACGCCGCACCGGCGGCAAGGTGGGCTGGGCATCGGGCCGCGATCTCTGGTACCACCAGGAGACCGCGACGGTCGAGCCGCATTGTCCGCCGGAGAAGATGAAAGCCGAAGATCCGCTGTTCATCCTCTACACTTCTGGTTCGACCGGCAAGCCGAAGGGCGTTCTGCACACGACCGGCGGCTATCTCGTCTACGCTTCGATGACACATCAATATGTGTTCGACTACCACGACGGCGATATCTACTGGTGCACCGCCGATGTCGGCTGGGTGACGGGCCATTCCTATATCGTCTACGGACCCCTCGCCAACGCCGCGACGACGCTGATGTTCGAGGGCGTGCCGAACTTCCCGGATGCAGGCCGTTTCTGGGAAGTGGTCGACAAGCACAAGGTCAACATCTTCTACACGGCGCCGACCGCGATCCGCTCGCTGATGGGGGCGGGCGACGACTTCGTCAAGCGCTCGTCGCGCTCCTCGCTGCGTCTGCTCGGAACAGTCGGCGAGCCGATCAATCCGGAAGCCTGGGAGTGGTACTACCATGTCGTCGGCGATGAGCGCTGCCCGATCGTCGATACCTGGTGGCAGACGGAAACCGGCGGCATCCTGATCACGCCCCTGCCCGGCGCGACCGATCTCAAGGCGGGTTCGGCGACACGCCCCTTCTTCGGCGTCCAGCCGCAGATCGTCGACAATGAAGGCAAGGTGCTCGAGGGTGCGGCCGATGGCAATCTCTGCATCGTCGACAGCTGGCCTGGTCAGATGCGCACGGTCTATGGCGACCACGAGCGCTTCATTCAGACCTATTTCTCCACATACAAGGGCAAGTACTTTACCGGCGACGGCTGCCGCCGCGACGAGGACGGATATTACTGGATCACCGGCCGCGTCGATGATGTCTTGAACGTTTCCGGCCACCGTCTCGGCACGGCGGAGGTCGAATCGGCACTCGTTTCGCACCACCTCGTTTCCGAAGCGGCGGTTGTCGGCTATCCGCACCCGATCAAGGGGCAAGGCATCTATTGCTACGTGTCGCTGATGGCAGGTGAGGTTGGCAGCGACGAGCTTCGCCAGGAGCTCGTCAAGCACGTCCGCTCGGAGATCGGGCCGATCGCCACGCCGGACAAAATCCAGTTCGCTCCCGGCCTGCCGAAGACGCGCTCCGGCAAGATCATGCGCCGGATTCTCCGCAAGATCGCCGAGGACGATTTCGGGTCGCTTGGCGACACGTCGACGCTCGCCGATCCGACGGTCGTCGACGACCTGATCGCCAACCGCCAGAACCGCGGCTGATGTGAGCTTGGGGGAACGGGCCGCGCAAGGCGCTTAGAAAGGCCCCTCATCCGGCCCGCCGGCCACCTTCTCCCCGCAGGCGGGGAGAAGGGACGATGCAGCGGACGCGAATCGTGCAGTCCAGAGATCCTCGGCCAGCATCGATTCGCCGACGAAACGATGGTGCGCCATCCTGGCAAAGGCTTCTCAGAAGTCGACCGCCCGACCCTTGATCTCCCAGTCGCCAAAACGGGCCGGATCGAGACCGCCGCGTCCGCCGAATTCCGCCGGCGTCGCCGCCTGCTCCTCGGCGCGGCGTCTCTCCTCCGCCTCCTTGAGGGCGCGGAGCGCGGCCGGCGTCAGCGGCCGCTTCGGACGATCGGGTGAATTGTCATTGTCGTTCTGCATGTGACGGCTGGTTTTCCTGACGATATTGAAGAGCGGGACCTTTATCCCCATCATATAAGTGGCTTCCTTCGAAGCGGGAACCCTGATTCACGTGAAACGTTTGGAGTGAGATCAGAGGCCAAGCCGAGTCGGTGCTGCGCTTCGCCGCCGAACGGGAAGCCACTTGAGAATGCCAGGAGCTTGATTCATGAATCTCGTGCGCACCGCAATGTTGCTTGCCTTCATGACCGTCCTGTTCATGGCCGTAGGCTATGTCATCGGCGGCAGGGGCGGCATGATGATCGCCCTGGTCATGGCCGCCGGCATGAACTTCTTCTCCTATTGGAATTCCGACCGCCTGGTGCTGCGCATGTATCGGGCCCAGGAAGTCGACGAACGCAGTGCCCCGGAATATTACGGAATCGTCCGCGACCTGGCGCAGAATGCCGGCCTGCCGATGCCGCGCGTCTACGTCATCGACAGTCCGCAGCCGAACGCATTCGCGACGGGCCGCAATCCTCAGAATGCGGCGGTCGCCGCCTCTACCGGTCTGCTGCAGTCGCTCTCCTATGAGGAAGTGGCCGGCGTCATGGCGCATGAGCTCGCTCATATTCAGTATCGTGACACCCTGACGATGACGCTGACCGCGACGCTCGCCGGCGCCATTTCGATGCTCGGCAATTTCGCCTTTTTCTTCGGCGGCAACCGTGAAAACAACAATCCGCTCGGCTTCATCGGCGTTCTGATCGCGATGATCGTCGCTCCGCTCGCGGCCATGCTGGTGCAAATGGCGATCAGCCGCACCCGTGAATATTCCGCCGACCGGCGCGGCGCGGAGATCTGCGGCAATCCGCTCTCCCTCGCCTCGGCGCTCCGCAAGATCGCCGGCGCGGCCCATGCGATTCCGAACTATGATGCCGAGCGCAATCCGGCGACGGCGCACATGTTCATCATCAATCCGCTCTCGGGCGAGCGCATGGACAACCTCTTTTCGACCCATCCGAATACCGAAAACCGCGTTGCCGCGCTCGAGCGGATGGCTGGCGAGATGTCGGCGGGCTCGACGCCAGGGGTTCGGCCTGATAATGCGGTGCGCAAATCGCGCTCTGTCCCGAGAACCGGCTGGGGTCGCGGTGGTTCCGAACCGCCGAAAGGCCCCTGGTCCTGATGTCCGAAAAAACGAAGAACGATTCAGATCCGAAACGAGTGCGCAGAAACAAGCCTTCCCAGTCGGCTGGGCAACGCTCTGGCGCGGCCGGCGTCGAGGCCAAGCCCGGGCTGAGGAGCCGCCAGACCGCCGCCAAGATCCTGGCGGCGGTGATCGACCGCAGGACGTCGCTCGACGGCATGCTCGACCAGGAGCACGGCAATCCCGCCTATCGCGAACTCAATGATGCGGATCGCGCGCTGGTGCGCGCCATCCTCAATTCGGCGCTCCGCCACCTGCCGCGAATCCGCGCCGCGATCGATTCGCTGCTGCAGACGCCGCTGCCCGAGGGCGCACGGGCGTTGGAGCACGTGCTGACGGTTGCCGCCGCACAGATCCTCTATCTCGACATTCCGGATCATTCCGCCGTCGACCTTGCGGTCGAGCAGGCGCAGTCGGATCCGCGCAATCGCCGCTTTGCCAGTCTCGTCAACGCCGTTCTCAGGCGGCTTTCGCGCGAGAAGGAGACGATCCTCGAGAAGGTGCGGTCGGTGCCCGCCATTCCGGTCTGGTTCCATGACCGGCTCGTCGCCCATTACGGCCGCGCCCAGGCGGAAGGCATTTCGGAAGCGCAGCTCGTTCCCGCCGCGATCGACCTCACGGTGAAGTCCGACCCAGCCTTGTGGGCCGAACGCCTCGGCGGCACGGTCCTGCCGACCGGCTCCGTTCGGCTCGGTGATTTTTCCGGTGCGATCCCGTCCTTGCCGGGCTTTGCGGAAGGGGCCTGGTGGGTGCAGGACGCCGCCGCCTCTATACCAGCGCGCCTTTTTGGCGATCTTTCCGGCAAAACGGTGGTCGATCTCTGCGCGGCGCCGGGCGGCAAGACGGCCCAGCTTATTCTTGCCGGGGCGAATGTGACGGCGCTGGACCAGTCCTCCAGCCGGCTGCGGCGGCTCAAGGGCAATCTTGAGCGGCTCGGCCTCGAGGCCCGGACGAAAGAGACCGACATGGCGGACTTCCGTCCGGATGAGCTCTTCGACGCCGCGCTGCTCGATGCCCCCTGCTCTTCGACAGGCACGACGCGGCGTCACCCGGATGTGCTGTGGACGAAGGGACCGGAAGACGTCGAAAAGCTTGCCCAGCTTCAGGAGCGGCTGCTGCGCCATGCGCTGAGCGTCGTCAAGCCGGGTGGCATCGTGGTCTTCTCCAACTGTTCGCTGGACCCGCGAGAAGGGGAAGACGTCGTAGCGCGTGTCCTTGACGAGGGACTTTGCGAGCGCGTTCCGATTGCCGCGTCCGACTGGCCCGGGTTCGAAGCGGCGATCACGGCTGTTGGCGAGTTCCGCACGACGCCGGCGATGCTGCCGCTTGCCGCGCCCTTTTCCAGCGGGCTTGACGGTTTCTATGCGGCGGTGCTTCGCCGCGCCGAGGGCTAGAGCCTCGTCAACAGGCTGTCTCGCCGCGACAATTGACGCTTTCGGACCGCCCGCCTATCAATGGTGGCCAGATTGATAGAAATTTAATCATCCTTCCGGCACGGTTCCGGCCATGAAAGCGATTCTGCTCAAGCGCTTTGAAGGTCCCGTTGCGGCAATCAACAAACCTGCAGGCGCCGATGCTGTTTACCGGTAAACGAAGGCTGCTTTACCTGTATCTGCGCGAAGGTTGGCGCCGATTTGCGCGCCGGCTTTCGCTCGGCCGCCTGTCGGCGCTGCGTTTTTCCGGATCGACGCCGGACCGGCTCATCGTCGCGCCCACGGATCTCAGAGCCATCGATCCTTTTGTGGCGGAGGAAATTCTTCAGGGCCGCTACCCGCTGGCCGGCCGCGTGCTCGACACAGAGGGTGAATCGCCCTTCGAGATCGACCTGCCGTCGCACGAATTTGCCAATCGGCTCCACGCCTTCGACTGGCTGCGCCACATGCGTGCGGTCCGCGATGAAGCCGGCTTCATTAGGCTGCGTCAGATCTTCGACGACTGGATGGGCACGCATGGTCGCACTATCGGCGGCATTGCCTGGGACGCCGATGTGATCGCGCAGCGCGTCATCGTCTGGCTGTCGCATTCGCCGGTGGTGTTACGCAATGCCGAGCACGGTTTCTATCGCCGCTTCCTGAAAAGCCTCGCCTTTCAAATCCGCTATCTCCGCCACATCGCCGAAACCGTCCCGGACGGGGAGGCGCGGCTCAGGGTTCGCATAGCGTTGGCGATGGCTTCCGTGTCGATGCCCGTCTCTTCTTCGGCACTGCGCAGGGCCGCGCGCAGTCTGGATCTCGAGCTCGACCGGCAGATCCTGCCCGACGGCGGTCATTTCTCGCGCAACCCGCGCGCCGGTCTCGAACTGCTGCTCGACCTGCTGCCGCTCAGGCAGACCTATGTCAATCTCGGTCACGACGTGCCGTCGCGGCTGATTTCCGGCATCGACCGGATGTACCCGGCCTTGCGCTTCTTTCGGCACCAGAGCGGGGAGCTGGCGCTCTTCAACGGCGCCAGCTCGGTGCCGGCACACGAGCTTGCATCGGTGCTGCGTTACGACGAAACGGCGGGCGAGCCGTTCCGGTCGCTTCCGCATATCAGTTTCGAGCGGCTGGCGCTCGGCGAGACCGTCGCGATCGTCGACACGGGCCGTCCGCTGTCGGTCGATCTGTCGCGCAGCGCCCATGCCGGCTGCCTCTCCTTCGAGATGTCTTCGGGGCGAAACCGTCTCATCATCAATTCCGGCGCGCCGAAGTTTGCCGGCGAACGATTCCGGCAAATGGCCCGCGCCACTGCCGCGCACTCGACGGTGACGGTGAACGACACCTCCTCCTCACGCTTTTCGCAATCGCACTTTCTCGGTCCGCTCATGGTCAGCGGCGTGTCGCGGGTCGAATCGGAGCGAAGCGACGAGCCCGGCCGCATCGAATCCGTCAGGGCGAGTCATAATGGTTATCTCGGCGCCTTCGGGCTCATCCACGAGCGCGATATCGGTCTTCTGAACGGCGGCCGGCTGATCCGCGGACGTGATCGGCTCGCCCGCGAAGACGGAAGCGATCCGGAGCCGTCCGATGCCGCTATCGCCGTCGCCCGCTTTCACATTCATCCGGCAATCGGGCTGCGCCAGAGCAGCGTGGGCGAGATCTATCTGAGTGCGCCGGACGGCGAGGCCTGGCTTTTTGCCTGCCGGGACGGAGACCTGGCGATCGAGGAAGACGTCTTCTTTGCCGACCCCTCCGGCGTCCGCGCTTCTTCGCAGATCACGGTCACCTTCGCGGTCGGGACGCAGCCGGAAATCCAGTGGACGCTGACCCGCGAGGGTTAGACGGGGGCACAAAGGACCTATTTTCCCCGCCTGCGGCTGCAACGGTTCCTTCCGTCGGCAAGCTGTGCTAACGGGCAGCCATCCCAATCGCCGGCACCCTCTTTCCAAGCGTCCGGCGCTGCCAAAGGAGCATGGTTGATGGCTGTCGCCTCCAAGAAAATTCCGGCACCGGACGAAGTCCGGATCCAAACCGCCCTTCTCTCCGTGTCCGACAAGGCGGGCATCGTCGAGCTCGCCCGCGCTCTCGACGCGAAGGGGATTCGGCTGGTCTCGACCGGCGGCACACACAAGGCGCTGGCGGCGGCCGGGCTTCCCGTCAGTGACGTTTCCGAATTGACCAAGTTTCCCGAAGTCATGGACGGCCGCGTCAAGACCCTCCATCCCGGCGTGCATGGCGGCCTGCTCGCCATTCGCGACGATTCGGACCACAAAGCGGCGATGGACGAGCACGGCATTACTGCCATCGATCTCGCCGTCATCAACCTTTATCCGTTCGAGGAGGTCCGCGCCCAGGGCGGCGACTATCCGACGACGGTCGAGAATATCGACATCGGCGGACCGGCGATGATCCGCGCATCGGCCAAGAATCACGCCTATGTGACGATCGTTACCGATCCGGCCGATTATTCCGGGCTGCTGGACGAAATCGCCAACGGCACGACGCGCTACGCCTTCCGCCAGAAAATGGCGGCCAAGGCCTATGCCCGCACCGCGGCCTACGATGCGGCGATCTCCAACTGGTTCGCCGAGGCGCTCGATACGCCCATGCCGCGCCATCGGGTGATCGGCGGCGTGCTCAAGGAGGAGATGCGCTACGGCGAGAACCCGCATCAGAAGGCGGCCTTCTACGTGACCGGCGAGCAGCGGCCGGGGGTCGCGACCGCGGCGCTGCTGCAGGGCAAGCAGCTTTCCTACAACAACATCAACGATACGGACGCAGCCTTCGAACTGGTAGCCGAGTTCCTGCCGGAGAAGGCGCCGGCCTGTGCGATCATCAAGCACGCCAACCCCTGCGGCGTCGCCACCGCGCCGTCGCTCGCCGAAGCTTATCGCCGCGCGCTCGCCTGCGATTCCACCTCGGCCTTCGGCGGTATCATCGCCCTCAACCAGCCGCTCGATGCGGAGACGGCCGAAGAGATCGTCAAGCTGTTCACCGAAGTCATCATCGCGCCGTCGGTCAGCGACGAGGCCAAAGCGATCATCGCCCGCAAGCCGAACCTCCGGCTGCTGGCGGCCGGCGGCCTGCCGGATCCGCGTACGCCGGGGCTGACCGCCAAGACCGTCGCCGGCGGCCTGCTCGTCCAGACCCGTGACAACGGCATGGTCGAGGATCTGAAACTCAAGGTGGTCACCAAACGCGCGCCGACGGCGCAGGAGCTCGAGGACATGAAGTTCGCCTTCAAGGTGGCGAAGCACGTCAAGTCGAACGCCGTCGTCTATGCGAAGGACGGCCAGACGGCCGGCATCGGCGCCGGTCAGATGAGCCGCGTCGATTCAGCCCGCATTGCCGCTATCAAAGCCGAGGAAGCGGCCAAGGCGCTTGGCCTTGCTGCGCCGCTGACACGCGGTTCGGCGGTCGCCTCGGAAGCCTTCCTGCCCTTCGCCGACGGTCTCCTGTCGGCGATCGCCGCCGGCGCCACCGCCGTCATCCAGCCGGGCGGCTCGATGCGCGACGAAGAGGTTATCGCCGCAGCCAACGAGCACAATGTCGCCATGGTCTTTACCGGCATGCGGCATTTCCGCCACTGAGCGAGGGTTTTGCGGTGATCTGCGTCTGCTCCTTCGTCATCCTCGGGCTTGACCCGAGGATCCAGACGCAAGCTTCACCGGGACGCGGAGCAGATTTCAACGAGCGGCGCCTTTTGCCGGCTCGTGAGTGGATCTCGGATCAAGCCCGAGGATGACGACTGAGACGGATGCGGGCGGAAACCGCTGACCTTGTCGCTCTTCAGCTTTCACAAGGCAAACTCCGCCGCGCCGCGGGTTCTTTATGCCGGCCGATGGGCCGGGTAGGGCGTGCGCAGCAGGATGACGAGCCCGACGGCCAGAAAGGCGACCAGCGCCATCATGCCGATCCGGGCCGAACCGGTCATCACCGTGATGGTGGCCACCGAGGCGGGCGCCAGGAACGAGGTGGCGCGGCCGGACAGCGCGTAGAGCCCGAAATAGCGCCCGGCCTCGTCGGCCGCGACGCTGCGGGCGAGATAGGACCGCGAGGAGGCCTGGACCGGGCCGAAGGCGATGCCGACCAGGAGGCCGTAGAGAATGTAGGCCTTCTCGGCGGCCGTGCCGAAAAGTCCGCCCGAATCCACGCTCGGCAGGGGGATAAGTCCGAACAGGGTGAAGCCGGGACCCGTCGAAACGATGCCGAGTGTCGCGATCGTCAGGCAGACGAGACTGGCGACCACGATGGCTTTCGAGCCGAGCCGCGTGTCGAGCCGGCTCGCATAGAGGCAGCCGCCGATCGCGACGACGTTCAGGATGATGCCGTAGAGGCCGAGTTCCATCGTCTGCCAGCCGAACATGCCGGCGGCGAAGGTGCCGCCGAGCGCCAGCAAGCCATTGACGCCATCCTGGAAGATCATGCGGGCGATCAGGAAGCGGAAGATCCCCGCCCTCTCCTTGAGCTCGCCGAGCGTGCCTCTGAGTTCCGTCAGACCCCGCTCCGTCGCCTCCCTGAGGGATGTCGTCGCCTTGCCCGCATCGGGGGTGAAAAGGAACATCGGCAGAATGAAGACTAGGTACCAGAGCGCCGAGATCGGGCCGGTGATGCGCGCGTCTTCGCCCTTGGCCGGATCGAGCCCGAAGAGCGGATCCAGCCCCAGCGCCGTCTTGCCGGTAGCCGGATTCCCGGCAAGCAGGGCGACGACGCCGATCAGCACGATCATGCCGCCGAGATAGCCCATTCCCCAGGCGATGTTGGAGATACGTCCCACGTCCTTCTCGCCGACGAGACGCGGCATCATCGAGTCGTTGAAGACGATCGAAAACTCGGCCGCGACCGTTGCCAGCGCCAGGAAGATCGCGGGGTAGATCAGTGGTGAATCCGGCACCGCGAACCACAGCATGGCGAGCGCGAAGATCTGGATGATCGCGAAGAAGCCGATCCACGGCTTGCGCGGTCCGGTCGCATCGGCAACGGCGCCGAGCACCGGTGAAAGCACCGCGATGACGATGCCGGAAACCGTGAGCGTGTAGCCCCAGATCGCCTGCCCGGCGTCGGGATCTGCCGTTAGCCGGGAAACGAAATAAGGTGCGAAGATGAAGGTGGTGATGACGGTGAAGAACGGTTGCGCGGCCCAGTCGAACAGCATCCAGCCGGCAATGCCGAGTCGCGTGGCTTTCGGCTGTTCCGCCGTTCGTCCGGCCGTCAACTCCAAGGTTCCCCTCCCGGACTACAGCGCCGTGCGTCTTTTCAGACGCACAAAGGACGCTGTAGCACTTTGAATTGCTGCATGTCTCAGTCCTTAAATCGTCTACGCTTTAAGGAAACATGCAGTAGGGCACCCCGCGCTGTTTAACGGGCGCGAGTGCCAATGCATTGATTTCGCTTAACCGGAACGGAATCAGTCCTCCAGGCCAGCGGCCCGGAGGGACTGTGTCATTTCGCCCTGCCGCGCGCAAGATCGCTGAGGAGACCTGCGGCGACGGTGATCTTGGCAAGCGTCGTCTCGCCCTTTTCGGTCAGGAGCTTCAACTGGTCGCCAGCGCGCGATACGCGCTCACGGTCCTGTTCCTGCCAGGCGAGTACCGGATTGCGGTCTCGCTTCTGTTCGACGAGCGCGGCGACGGTGATATCGCGGCGGGCGGTGGCTATGTCGGCAACGGCCCGTGTCAGCGCCATCGCCTCGAACTGTTCGGTGGCGGGCACGCGATCGGCGGCTGCCAGCAGGCGGTTGACCCGGAGCGTTTCGGTCACGGCGAAATAGCCTTGCGCCGTGCGATTGAGAGGCTCGCCGGTTACCGTGGCGATCTGCATGATCTCGGGGACCAGGGTCATCATCGACAGTTCGGCGATCTCTTCGGCAAGCTTTGCCGGGATGCCGCTTTCGATGAATCCGGCAGACTTCAGGCGCGCCTCCTCGGCACTCTCGCTCGAAATCGCCGCGCGCATCGTGCCGCGCAGCTTCTGCAGCCCATCGCGCAGCCGCGCAACGGCGTCGGCAACGGCCCCCTCGGACGCCCGCGTCCGCAAGGCCCTCTCGGCGACGACCGCAAAGATACGCCCGACTTCCTGGTAGAGCCGGTTCTGGACCGCGCCGCTGATCCTGTTGTCGAGCGCATCGATCTCGCCATAGATCCGCGGCAGGTCGAAACCATCCAGCGCCAGCACCGCTGCCTTTACGACATCGGCGGAAAGGAAGCCGGTCGCGTCCGTGAGTGTCGAGACGAAGGCGGGGCCGCCGCGGTTGATGGCTTCGTTGGCGAGCACCGTCGCAATGATTTCGCGGCGCAGGCGATGGCCGTGAATATCCCCGGCATAGGTCTTGCGCATCTTTGCCGGAAAGTAGCGTTCGAGCGTCGCGGTGAAATAGGGGTCATCCGGCAGTTCGCTCTGGATCAGTTCCTCGAACAATACCAGCTTCGCATAGGAGAGCAGCACGCCAATCTCCGGGCGCGTCAGCGGTTTGCCCCCCTGGTAGCGCTCGGCCATGGCTATTTCCGTCGGCAGCGTCTCCACCTTGCGGTTGAGATGCCCGTCGGTCTCGAGCCGCGCCATCAGCCGTGCCAGCGGCGTGCGGTTGCCGAGGCCCAGCATTTCCGTGAGCGAGATTGCCAGCGATTGCTGATAGTTGTTGCGCAGCACGAGATGGCCGACTTCGTCCGTCATAGCCGCCAGAAGCGTGTTGCGCTTGGGTCGGGTCAGACGTCCGTCGCGCATCGCCGAGGCGAGGGCGATCTTGATGTTGACCTCCACGTCGGAGGAATTGACGCCGGCCGAATTGTCGATCGCATCGGAATTGCAGCGCCCGCCGGCAAGCGAGAAGCCGATGCGACCCCTCTGGGTGACGCCGAGATTGGCGCCCTCGCCGATCACCCGGGCGCGCAGCTCTTCCGCCGTGACGCGGATCGGGTCGTTGGCACGATCGCCGACTTCGGCATCCGTCTCGTTGCTGCCGCGGACATAGGTGCCGATGCCGCCGAACCACAGAAGGTCGACCTGGCTCTTCAGGATGGCGTTCATGATCTCGAACGGCGTCGCCTTCGGCTTGTCGATGCCGATCGCCGCCATCGCCTCGGGCGTCAGCGTCACCAGCTTTTCCGCGCGCGAGATGATCATCGCACCGGGCGAAAGCGTCTTGCGGTCATAGTCCTGCCAGCTCGAGCGCGGCAGCGCGAACATGCGCTTACGTTCGGCGAAGGAGAGATCGATATCCGGATTCGGGTCGATGATAATGTCGCGGTGGTCGAAGGCGGCGATCAGCCGGATCTTCTCCGAAAGCAGCATGCCGTTGCCGAAGACGTCGCCCGACATGTCGCCGACGCCGGCGACGGTGAAGGGCGTCGTCTGGATGTCGATGTCCATCTCGCGGAAATGCCGCTTGACCGCCTCCCAGGCGCCGCGCGCCGTGATGCCCATCTTCTTGTGGTCGTAGCCGGCCGAGCCGCCGGAGGCGAAGGCGTCGTCGAGCCAGAAACCGGCCTCCTGCGCCAGCCCGTTCGCCGTGTCCGAGAAGGTTGCGGTACCCTTGTCGGCGGCCACGACGAAATAAGGGTCGTCGCCGTCGAGGCGAAGCGTGTCTTGAGGCGGTACGACTTCCTGGCCGACGATGTTGTCCGTCACCGACAGGAGCGTACGGATATAGGTCTTGTAGGCCTCGGTGCCGGCCCTGAAGATCTCGTCGCGGTTGCCGCCTAGGGGAAGCTGCTTCGGATAGAAGCCACCCTTGGCGCCGACCGGCACGATGACCGCGTTCTTGACCTGCTGCGCCTTGACGAGGCCGAGCACCTCGGTGCGATAATCCTGGGCCCGGTCGGACCAGCGAAGCCCGCCGCGCGCCACCTTGCCGAACCGCAGATGCACGCCTTCGACTTCGGTGCCGTAGACGAAGATTTCGCGGAACGGCCGCGGTTCCGGCAGGCCTTCGAGCGTCTTCGGATCGAGTTTGAAGGCGAGCACCGGACGCGGTCTGCCCTCCGCATCCTTCTGGAAATAGTTGGTCCGGAGCGTCGACTGGATGACGTTGACGTAGCGGCGCAGGATCCGGTCCTCGTCGAGGCTTGGTACGGCGGATAGCGCCTCCTCGATCGCCGCGAGCAGGGCGCTGGTTTTCTTCGCGCGCGACTTCGCGTCAATCTTCGGATCGAGCCGCGTCGAGAACAGGCGGACGATATCGGCGGCGATGGCCGGATATTTGTTCAGCGTATCGGCGATATAGCCCTGCGAATAGGTAATCCCGGCCTGGCGCAGGTAGCGTGAATAGGCGCGCAGCACAGTTACTTCGCGGGCGGTGAGCCCCGCCAGCATGACCAGCCGGTTGAAGTTGTCGTCCTCGATCGTGCCGTTCCAGGCGGCGAGGAAGGCTTCCTCCAGGGCAGCACCGGTCTTGGCGAGATGGACCGTGTGGCCGTCGCGGTGAATAAGCTCCATGTCGTGCAGCACTACTTCACGCAGTTCCTGCCCATGGATGCGCACACCGATGTCGTGGGTCTGCTCGCTGATGACGCGGAAACCGAGATTTTCGAGGAGCGGCACGCGGCGGGAGAGCGACACCGGGGTGTCGGCGTGGAAGATCTTCAGTTCCAGCGCGTCCGGGCTTTCCCGGTCCCGATGATAGAAGGAGATGCGAATCGGATCGTCCGCCCTACAGGCGGCTATGGCGGAGAGGTCGGCATAGGCCTCGGCCGGCGTGAAGGCGGCCTGATAGGCCTCTCCGACCGCAAGCTCTATGCCGTCCTTGCGGGCAAGCAGGTTGAAGCGGTCGATCCAGCGGGTGACGATAGCGCGGACCGCTTCCTCGAGCTTGGCCTGCGGGACGCGTGGTGTCTTGCCGCCCGGGCGTCCGATGATGAAGTGCACGCGGGCCAAACCGCTTTCCGGGAAGGCGGGATAGTAGGCGGAGACGCGGCCGTCATAGACGGTCTTCAGGTAATCGCCGATCTTTTCGCGAACGTCCGAATCATATTGCTCGCGTGGCACGAAGACGATGACTGAAACGAAGCGGTCGAAGTGGTCGATACGCGGCAGCACGCGAACGCGCGGCCGGTCGGCGAGCTCGTTGATCTGCTCGCAGAAGGCGGCGAGCACGCCGACGTCGATTTGGAAGAGATCGTCGCGCGGATAGGCTTCGAGCGTATTCGCCAGCATCTTGCCCGAGTGGCTCTGCGGGTCGTAGCCGAAGTGATCGACGATCTTCTCGATCTTGTGCCGCAACAGCGGGATTTCCGCCGCCTGCCGGGTGTAGGCCGTCGAGGTGAAGAGGCCGACGATACGGAGTTCCCCGACGACGTTTCCGGTGGCGTCGAAGCGCTTGACGCCGATATAATCCATGTAGGCCCGGCGGTGCACGACGGACTTCACATTGGCCTTGGTGACGATCAGAAAGTCGGGACCTTCCAGGAAGGCGAGGATCTCGGGCGTCGTCAACACCGCATCCTTGCCCTGACGCAGAACGCGGACGTCTGGATTGGAAAGGATGCCGAGGCCCCGGCCCTTGCCGCGCTCGACGCTCGCCTTCTCGCCCTTGCCGGAATAGGTGTATTCGCGCATTCCGAGGAAGGTGAAATTGTTGTCCCTTAGCCAGCGAAGAAAGGCGAGCGCCTCGTCGCGGTCGCTCTTCTTGCGCGAAGCGTTGTAATCCTCCAGTTCGCGCATGGCCTGATCGAGCAAGGCGGTCATCGCCGGCCAGTCGTGGACGGCCTGGTGGACCTGCTCCAGCACATCGGTGATACGCTTGCTCAGCGACCGCTCCTCGAGCGGCGTCAGCTTGCTCAGATGGATCTGGATATGGCTGACGCGGTGCGCCGGGTCGCTTTCCTCGTCCGGATCGAACAGTTTCGTGGATTGGCCGGGTTTCACGACCAGAATGGGATGGATCGCCAGGTGAATGTCGCGGTGGGTGCTCGTCACCTCCCCCATGACCGAGTCATAAAGAAAGGGCATGTTGCGTTCGGTGACGGCGATGATCGAGACTTCGGTTCCTCCCGGCGCTACGCCCGGCACCGTCTCGACCGAAACCTGCGGCTTGCCGCCATCCCAGCGGGCCAGCTCCCGGCGGGCATGGGCGGCGGTCAGCGCCAGCATGTCCGGCGAATAGAGGTCGAGGTCGTCGTTGCTTGCTCCCCCGAAGAGGATCTCCGGCGGCAGAGTCTCGGTTCCGATCTTGGTCACAGCCGCACGGGCCGCATCAATGTGACGATCCCGTTTCGGATTATGCTTCACGCCCATGAAAATCGCTCCCCCCAAAAGATAGTCGACCCTATCAGAACCGTGGTCAATGGCGACTTGTTTTATGATGGATTTGGGCAAAATCGAGCCTGTTTTTGGGGAAATTCGCGTAGAATCGACCTAAATCCATTTAAATCGGGGGTGTTTTCGCGAAAATTTCTCGAAAAACGACGAAAACGGACAAAAACACCGCAAGTCTCCGTAGTCGTCCTAAGTGACCGGCTGTTGACAGCGCCGCAACAGTCGGGCGATCACACTTCGAATCGAAGGATGGTCTTGCCCGATGTCCGAAATGCCCGCCGCGCCCGGTGCCGTCATTGTCATATCCAGCCATGTGGTTCGCGGCACGGTCGGCAATCGCGCCGCCGTGTTCGCCCTGGAGACGCTCGGGCATCGGGTGTGGGCGCTGCCGACCGTCATTCTGCCCTGGCATCCGGGCCATGGCCGCTCGACCCGGGTGGTGATGCCCGACGCGGACTTCCAGTCCATCATCGACGATCTTGCCAATGCTCCGTGGGCCGGCGAGGTGCGCGCCGTACTCTCCGGTTACCTGGGCTCGCCCGCCCAGGCCGAAGGCGTTGCCCGGCTGGTGACAGCGCTCAATGAACGCAATCCGGACCTTTTCTACGCCTGCGACCCGGTGATCGGCGATGCGAACGGCCTTTACGTGCCGATCGAAGTCGCTGCCGCCATCCGCGATCGGCTGCTGCCGCTTGCGACGCTGGCGACGCCCAACCGGTTCGAGCTCGCCTGGCTCGCGGGTGCCGCACTTGAAACCAACGCGACGATCCTCGACGCAGCCCTCGGTCTCGGGCCGTCCCGGGTGCTGGTGACGTCGGCGATCCCGATGATGAGCGGCGGCACCGGCAATCTCTATCTTTCCGGACGGCATGCGCTGCTTGCCGAACATCGGCTGATCGACGATCCGCCGAACGGCACCGGAGACCTCCTTGCGGCCGTCTTTCTTGCGCGGCTTCTTCAGGGGCTTTCCGAGGAGCGTGCGTTGCAGATGGCGACCGCCAGCGTGTTCGAGATCATCGCGCGCAGCCGCAAGCGCGGCGCCGACGAACTGACGCTCGAGCAGGATGCTTCGAGCCTGGCGACGCCGATGGCGATGGTGCAGATGCGCCGGCTGATGCATCCGAGCCAGGTGAAGAAATAGGGGCGGATATAAAAGAAATAGCTCATAAGCGCTCTTCGCCCTTCCAGGTGCGCGACGGTCGCTGTAACACTTCGACGCCCATGGTTCACAGGGAGCCATGCGACAGTGAATGACGTTGGATGACGCGGGGTTACCGATGGATATGCAGGGCTTTCCGGAACATCTTCTGACCGGCTACCGCAACTTCATGAGCGGTCGTTTCAGCGAACAGCAGCAACGCTACAAGACGCTTGCGGAGAGCGGCCAGAAGCCAAGGTCAATGGTTATCGCCTGTTGCGATTCGCGCGCCGCACCGGAAACGATCTTCGACAGCGGTCCGGGAGAACTCTTCGTCGTTCGCAACGTCGCCAACATGATGCCGCCCTACGAGCCGGATGGGCACTATCATTCCACATCCGCGGCACTCGAATTCGCGGTCCAGTCGTTGCGCGTCAGCGACATCGTCGTCATGGGTCACGGGCGCTGCGGCGGCATCAAGGCGGCGCTCGACCCGGATGCGGAACCGCTCTCCCCCGGTGATTTCATCGGCCGCTGGATGAACCTGCTGAAGCCGGCCGCCGAACAGATCCAGAGCAATGAGTTCATGACTCAGTCGGAACGCCAGCGCGCGCTCGAGCGCGTGTCGATCCGCAACTCGATCGCCAATCTCAGGACATTTCCCTGCGTGCAGATCCTCGAATCAAAGGGAAAGCTGCGTCTGCACGGCGCCTGGTTCGACATCTCGACCGGCGAGCTTTGGGTGATGGACGCGAAGACCGGCGATTTTACCCGGCCTGGGACGTAGGATACAGAAAGGCCCGCTCCTTTCGAAGCGAGCCTTTATTCCAATCAGTGTGCCTGATCAGTCGCCGTCGATCTCGGCGCCGATGATTGCGATCGCCTGCTGGTAGACGCTTGCGGCGTTCCAGCCCTGGATCGCCGCGTAGTTCACCTGGCCCGGCTGGTAGCCGCCGCCCGGCTGCCAGCCGTGGCCGCGCAGGAAGTTCGCGGTCGAGGCAAGCGCGTCGGCGCGTGAGCGGACCATGTCGACATGCCCGTTGCCGTCGCCGTCGACACCGTATTTCAGGACGTTCATCGGCAGGAACTGGGTTTGGCCGATTTCGCCATGGGCAGCGCCGCGGGCGGCCGGGTTCAGATCGCCGCGCTGGACGAGCTGGAGCGCAGCATAGAGCTGGTCGGTGAAGTAGGCGGAGCGGCGGCAATCATAGGCAAGCGTCGAGACGGCTGAGAGTGTGTGCTCCTTGCCCATGAACGAGCCGAAGCCGGTCTCCATGCCCCAGATCGCGATCAGCGGACCCGCCGGCACGCCGTAGCGCTGCTCGATGCTGTCGAAAAGCCTGGCGTTCTGGGCGCGCATCTTCCTGCCGCGCGATATGATCGTCTGGCCGCCGCGCTTCTTCATGAACTGGTCGAACGAGAGCTTGAAGCTCTTCTGTCCACGATCGGCGCGGATCGTCGCCCGGCTATAGGAAACGTTGGCAAGTGCCGAGTCGAGCACCGATGGGCTGATACCGTTGCCGGCCGCCTCGCGCTTGAACTCCGCGACCCAGGCCGAAAAGCCACCGCCGTCGTTGCCGCATTGCGCCGCCGAGGCGGCTGCGGGAAGAACTGCACTTATCATGAGGGCTGCGAGCCCTGCCGCTGCGCGCTTTGCCATCTTCATGGAATACCCCGTCATTGCCCGAATCTGTTGCCTTAGAAAAGAGCCGCTCGCACTGCTGGCCCCGCGTTGCTCTTGTGACGCGTCATGGTTTCACGTGAATCCGTCGCGCCGAACTCAATGCGAAACCCCGCAAGGTCAAGGTGCCGAGCGGGGTTCCGATTGCACTTGATTGTCGCCTCTCAGGCGGCCTGCTTGCGCGGCTTGATCAGGCCGCGATTGACGAGCAGTTCGGCGATCTGAATGGCGTTCAGCGCCGCACCCTTGCGCAGGTTATCGGAAACGACCCATATGTTGAGGCCGTTTTCGACGGTCGCGTCCTCGCGGATGCGCGAAATATAGGTCGCGTCTTCGCCGGCGCATTCGTAAGGCGTCACATAGCCGCCGTTCTCATGCTTGTCGACGACCAGGCAACCCGGCGCCTCGCGCAGGATCTCGCGCGCCTCGTCGGCGGTGATCTCGTTCTCGAACTCGATATTGACCGATTCCGAATGGCCGATGAACACCGGCACGCGGACGGCCGTGCAGGTCACCTTGATCTTCGGATCGAGCATCTTCTTGGTTTCGGCGAGAACCTTCCACTCTTCCTTGGTGTAGCCGTCTTCCATGAAGACGTCGATATGCGGAATGACGTTGAAGGCGATTCGCTTGGTGAACTTCTTGCTCTCGATCGGATCGGCGACGAACACGGCGCGCGTCTGGTTAAAGAGCTCGTCCATGCCATCCTTGCCGGCACCGGAAACCGACTGATACGTGGAAACGACGACGCGCTTGATCTTCGCGTGGTCGTGCAGCGGCTTCAGCGCGACGACGAGCTGCGCGGTCGAGCAATTCGGGTTGGCGATGATGTTCTTCCTGGTGAACTGGGAAACCGCATCCGCGTTCACTTCCGGCACGATCAGCGGCACGTCGGCGTCGTAGCGCCAGGCTGAGGAATTGTCGATGACGACGCAGCCCTGCTGACCGATCTTCGGCGAGTACTTCAAGGAAACCGCGCCGCCGGCCGACATCAGGCAAATGTCGGTGTCGGAGAAATCATAGGTTTCGAGGTTGGAGACTTTCAGCGTCTTGTCGCCGTAGGAGACCTCGGTGCCGATGGAGCGCGAGGAGGCGAGCGCTACAACCTCATCCGCAGGAAATCCCCGTTCGGACAGGATGTTCAGCATCTCCCGGCCGACATTGCCGGTGGCGCCTGCGACTGCAATCTTGAAACCCATGATCTAAGCTCTCTTTCTGTCTCTCCTCATCTGGTGGAGGCGGCGCCGCGCGGATTGTCCGCGAGGTTCCTGTCCCCGGCCGTACCGGGGAGAGAGCGGAGGGCCAGAGACGTCAGACGGTTTTCGTCGTCGTTTTGGCCGTTGTTTTACGATTGAGCGAGAAAAGGCGAGCCTCTCCGGTATAGACCGGCAAGTTCAGCGCAGCGATGGACGAACCGTTCGGTCGCATCTCAAGTTTCCTCGTTCGCCGCTGCTCTTACCGGCTTTTCCACAAGAGTCAAGCCGGAGGCGGTTGTCCGCCTTGAATTGCTTGGCGGGATGCGGGCGCTCAAATCCACGCCGCGCCCGATCGCCGCATTAGACGAAAGTCATAGAACGAAAGCATCCCTGCCTCGGGCAAGGCTTTTCTGACATCCTCTCAATCAGGCGCACCACGTTTCGCAGCTTCGGGGAGGAAGCGGAACGATCCATGGGCGCTCCAATATGCCTTTTGAAGTGGAGGATCATCAAAATGGCAAATGTCGCAACAGCGGACGGCGTTAAAAAAGCCGGACCCATGACCGCCGAGGAAAAGAAGGTCATCTTCGCCTCGTCGCTCGGTACCGTCTTCGAATGGTACGATTTCTACCTTTACGGGTCGCTTGCCCTTTATATCGGAGCGACGTTCTTCAGCCAGTATCCGGAGACGACGCGCAACATCTTCGCGCTGCTTGCCTTCGCCGCCGGCTTCCTGGTGCGCCCCTTCGGCGCGCTGGTCTTCGGCCGTCTCGGCGATCTCGTCGGCCGCAAATATACGTTCCTCGTGACGATCCTGATCATGGGTCTGTCGACCTTCCTCGTCGGCGTCCTGCCCGGCGCCGCCTCGATCGGCATTGCCGCACCGATCATCCTGATCGTGCTGCGCCTGCTGCAGGGCCTTGCGCTTGGTGGTGAATACGGCGGTGCCGCGACCTACGTCGCGGAGCATGCTCCGCACGGCCGCCGCGGCTACTTCACCTCGTGGATCCAGACGACGGCGACGCTCGGGCTGTTCCTGTCGCTGGTGGTGATCCTGTTCGTGCAGTTCATGGTCGGCAAGGAGGCCTTCGCCGCATGGGGTTGGCGCATACCCTTCCTGCTCTCCTGCGTGCTTCTCGGCGTATCCGTCTGGATCCGGCTGAAGATGAACGAATCGCCCGCTTTCAAGAAGATGAAGGAAGAGGGCAAGGGTTCGAAGGCGCCGCTGACGGAGGCCTTCGGCCAATGGCGGAATGCCAAGATTGCCCTCCTGGCCCTTTTCGGCGCCGTCGTCGGCCAGGCTGTCGTCTGGTATTCCGGCCAGTTCTACGCGCTGTTCTTTCTGCAGAACATCCTTAAAGTCGACTCCCAGTCGGCGAACCTGATGGTCGCTGCCTCGCTCTTGCTTGGCACCGGGTTCTTTGTCTTCTTCGGCTGGCTCTCCGACAAGATCGGCCGCAAGCCGATCATCATGGCTGGTCTGCTTCTGGCGATGCTGACTTATTTCCCGCTGTTCAAGGCAATGACCTGGGCGGGCAACCCGGCGCTGGCCGAGGCGCAGCAGAGCATTCGTGCGACGGTCACCGCCGCTCCGGGCGACTGCAACTTCCAGTTCAACCCGACTGGCGTCCAGAAGTTCACGACTTCCTGCGATATCGCTACGGACTTCCTGACCAAAAACTCCGTTCCCTACGACGTCGTGACCACGGCTGCGGCGGGGACCCCGGCAACGGTGAAGATCGGCGAAACGACGATCAGCGGCTATGACGCCACGGCTGCCGGCGACCAGGCCAAGGCGCAGGACGCTGCCTTCAAGAAGCAGGTCAACATGACGCTCCAGGCCTCCGGCTATCCGCTGGTTCGCGGTGCTGCCAAGGTTCCGGAATCCAAGGTTGATGCTTTCGTTACCGGGAACCCGGAGCTGGCCCTCGACGCCACCGCCATCCGCAGCGGGGAAAGGACCATGGTTCCGGCCGACAAGCTCATTGCCGACAAGCTCCTGACCAAGGAAGAAGTCGGCAGCGCCACAGAAATGGCCGTCTATTCGATCGACAAGGGCGGCGCGTTCACGATGGTGGCAGACCCGGCCCGGGTCAATTGGACGGTGATCATCGCGGTTCTGACCGTCCTCGTCATCTATGTGACGATGGTCTACGGCCCGATCGCCGCGCTGCTCGTCGAGCTCTTCCCGACCCGCATCCGCTACACCGGCATGTCGCTGCCCTATCATATCGGCAACGGCTGGTTTGGCGGCCTGCTTCCGGCAACAGCCTTCGCGATGAGCGCCGCAAAGGGCGATATCTACTACGGCCTCTGGTACCCGATCGTCTTCGCCGGCCTGACGCTGGTGATCGGTCTGCTGTTCCTGCCCGAAACCAAGGACCGCGACATCCATCAGATGGATTGAGCGGGCACCAGTCGAAACGCGGGATGCGGGCGCAAAACCGCAACCGCTCAAACAGCTCTCCTGACTCCGGCGCGGCTTCCGCGCCGGCTTTTTATTTGAGCTCCGGGGCGCGGCCTCCGCGCCGGCTTTTTATTTGAGCTATGGGGCGCGGCCTCCGCGCCGGCTTTTTGTTTTGGCTCTGGGGCGCGGCCTTCGCACTGGCTTTTATTTGAGTTCTGGCGGAGGACTTGCGGTTTTCGGCGCCGGCCAGCCGCCGGCATCGATACGGAAGAGCCAGTCCTGCCGGACGAAGAGAAAGGCGTACATCATCGCGACCCAGAGACCGAGGAGCAGGCCGGCGGCCACGTCGCTCGGATAGTGGGCGCCGACGACGACGCGCGAGGCGCCGATCATCAGCGCCAAGATCAGGAAGAGCGGCCTGAGCTCAGGCTTCAGCATCGCGAAGGCGCCGAAGAAGGCGCCGGCCGCCGTCGAATGGCCCGAGGGGAAGCTCTCGAACAATCTGTCGCCGGTAAAAGGCGTGAGGCTGTAGGCGCCATAGTCGGTGAAAAGTTCCGGGCGGGCGCGGCCGATCACGAATTTCAGCCCGTGCACCAGCATGCTTGACGTGCCGACGGTCAGCAAGAAATAGGCCGAGAGATTGCGCGCGGTTCGCGCTCGTTGCCGGACCGTGTCGCGTCGTGATGCGCGCCGGACGATGAAGGCGATCAGGAGCAGGATGGCGGACGTATAGACCATCCAGGCGAAGGTGCCGAAATCGGTAATCGTCCGGTTGAAGTCGACGATCTCGTCCGGCAGGCTTCGCGCCAATTCCGACAGGTGCGGATCGAAGGGAACGAAAGCCAGGACGAGAAGCATCGTCGTCAGCAGAATCCAGCCGGTGGAAGCAAGCTGTTGGTTCATGGTTTCCTTTCCTGTCGCTTTCCTGCATTTGAAAACGAACGCGAAAAAATCAAGAGATCCAACGAAAAACACCTCCGGATGTCATCCGGAGGTGTTTGTTCAATCAGTAGAAAAGGAACGTCGACGGCCGATCAGGCCGAGAGCGCCTTGAACTCGGCAAGAATGGCGTCGCCCATTTCGACTGTGCCGACCTTGCTGCAACCCTCCGCCATGATGTCGCCGGTGCGGATGCCCTTGTCGAGCACATTGGCGATCGCCGTCTCGAGATTGTCGGCTTCCTTCACCAGATTGAAGGAATAGCGCAGGCACATCGCGAAGGAGGCGATCATGGCGATCGGGTTGGCAATGCCCTGGCCGGCGATGTCCGGCGCCGAGCCATGCACCGGCTCATAGAGTGCCTTGCGCTTGCCAGTCTTGGCATCCGGTGCGCCGAGCGAAGCCGAGGGCAGCATGCCGAGCGAGCCGGTCAACATCGCGGCGACGTCGGAAAGCATGTCGCCGAAGAGGTTGTCGGTGACGATGACGTCGAACTGCTTCGGCTGGCGCACAAGCTGCATGCCGCCGGCATCGGCCAGCATGTGCTCGAGCTGCACGTCGGAATATTTCGCCTTGTGCGTCTCGGTAACCACCTGGTTCCAGAGCACGCCGGACTTCATGACGTTGCGCTTTTCCATAGAGCAGACGCGGTTCGTGCGGGTGCGCGCCAGTTCGAAGGCGACGCCGGCGATGCGTTCGATCTCGTAGGTGTCGTAGACCTGCGTGTCGATGCCGCGCTTCTGGCCGTTGCCGAGGTCGATGATCTGCTTCGGCTCGCCGAAATAGACGCCGCCGGTCAGCTCCCGGACGATGAGGATGTCGAGGCCTTCGACCAGCTCCGGCTTCAGCGAGGAGGCGTTGGCGAGCGCCGGGTAGCAGATGGCTGGCCTCAGGTTGGCGAAGAGTTCGAGATCCTTGCGCAGCCGCAGCAGGCCGGCTTCCGGCCGCACTTCGTAAGGCACTGCGTCCCATTTCGGTCCGCCGACGGCGCCGAAGAGCACCGCATCGGCGGCAAGCGCCTTCGCCATGTCACCTTCCGAGATCGCCGCGCCATGGGCTTCATAGGCGGAACCACCCACAAGCCCCTCGTCCGTCACGAACCCGGCGCCCTGCTCGGCATTCATGTAAGCGATGATTTTGCGGACTTCCGCCATGGCTTCCGGGCCGATGCCGTCGCCGGGCAGAAGGAAGAGATTGCGCACAGTCATGGATAGTCCTTCTCGAGGAGGAAACAACTGCATGCTTCCTTAAATCCCGCGCGATTTAAGGACGAGAACATGCAACACGTTAAAACTGCCACAGCGACCTTAGTGCGTCTGGAAGACGCACGGCGCTGTAGCGCGCGTTCTTAGCGCAACTTCGTATCGAGGGAAATCGCATCGGCGAAAGTTTTGTGCGTGCGTTTCGCCTCCGTTCCCTCGGAAACAGAGGCGGGCGGCTTCCTGTGTGACGGTGGTAGCATGGGGCCGATCACCGGTTTGCGCAGCATGCGCAAGCTCATCCGGGCCATAGCGGTCTTGGTCCGCGACATGATGGACATTCTCACCTTTCGCAAACCGTCGCGCCGCGGCTGATGCCGCCCGGCAAGCAGGTCAGGCAGGCCGGCCCGGTCTGCGGCCTTTCCCATTTCCGCTTGACGGAATCGGCGCCGGACGCTCGAATGGCCGAATTGCAACCGGGGTTTCCAAGATGTCCGAGACGCTTCTTGTCGGTGCCTTTCTCGCCGCACTTTCCTATACGCTGATCCCCGGCCCCGCATTCCTGGCACTGCTCGGCATCGGCGCCGGCCAGGGCCGAAAGGCCGGTGCGCTGTTCATGGGCGGCCATCTCGCCGGCGATATTTTATGGTCGACACTGGCCCTCGTCGCCATCGTCGGAGCCCGTTCGATCGGCACGGCGATCTTCGATATTCTCGGCCTCATCTGCGGCGTCTATCTCGCCTGGATCGGTTGGACGGCGCTCAAGGCGCGTCCGAAGGGCGACAACCGGGCCCTGATGACGGTGGAGCGGCCGCTGCGGCGGGGACTGATCTTCGGGCTTACCAATCCCAAGGGCTATCCGGTGGCGCTCGCGACCTTCACGGCGCTGCTGGCCAGTTCCGCAAACGCGTTGGACTTCAATGCCCTGCCCATGCTGCTCGCCGTTTCGCTGATCGGCTTCCTGATCGCCGACGTGATCCTGATCGCAATTATCGGCGCCTCGGTCGTCCGGCGCTTCTATCGGCGCCATGAGCTCGCTATCGTCCGGCTCTCCGGGCTGCTGTTCATCGGTTTCGCGGCGCAGGCGATCTGGCACGCGGCGCCGGGGCTGCTCGGCATGCGCAAGGCTTGAACAATCCGCGCCCGCCAACCATTTCACACTCCGCCAGCGCGCCAATCCGCACCCGGCGGTATCCGCATGCGAAAGGAATCTCATGACCGTCAACGCTTCGCTGAACCCTGCCCTCACAAATTGGACCGGCCATGAGGGCCTGCCTCGCTTCGAGGCGATTAAGGATGAGGACTTCGCCCCCGCCTTCGATGCGGCCTTCGCGAGTCACGAGGTGGAGATCGACGCGATCGCCGACAATCCGGAGCCGCCGAGCTTCGAGAACACCGTCGTCGCGCTGGAAATTGCCGGAGACGAGCTGTCGCGCATTTCGGCGCTGTTCTGGACAAAGGCGGGCGCCCACACCAACGAGGTCATCCAGGCGCTGGAGCGCGACATTGCACCGAAGATGTCGCGCCACTATTCGAAGATCGGCACGAACGCGGCACTCTTCAGTCGCATCGACACGCTGTGGGAGAAGCGGAACGAGCTCGAACTCGATCTCGAGGCGACGCGGGTGCTTGAGCGGCATTGGAAGGGTTTCGTCAAATCCGGCGCCAAACTTGCCAGGCCTGAGCAGGAGCGTCTGGCAGGGATCAACGAGACGCTCGCCGGGCTCGGCGCGAAGTTTGGACAGAACGTGCTTGCCGACGAGAAGAACTGGGTGCTGCTGCTGTCGAGCGAAGAGGAATTGGCCGGGCTGCCGGATTTCCTGAAGGACGCGATGGCGGCTGTCGTGCGCGATCGGGGCGACGACGGCAAATATGCGGTAACGCTGTCGCGCTCGATCATCGAGCCCTTCCTGACCTTCTCGGAGAACCGGGAACTCCGTGAACAGGCCTTCCGGGCCTGGACGGCGCGCGGCGAAAACGGCGGCGAGACCGACAATCGCGGCATTATCGCCGAGACGCTCTCGCTCCGGGCCGAGAAGGCAAAGCTGCTCGGCTACGAAAATTATGCGGCGCTGAAGCTAGACGACACGATGGCGAAGACGCCCGAGGCGGTGAACGGCCTTTTGCTGCAGGTATGGGAAAAGGCAGTGGCGCGCGCCCGCGAGGAGGAGGCGGATCTGGCCAAGCTGATCGCCGCCGAAGGCCGTAACCATGATGTCATGCCCTGGGACTGGCGCCACTATGCCGAAAAGCTGAGGGCAGAAAAATTCAGTTTCTCGGAGAGCGAGCTGAAGCCCTATCTGCAACTCGAAAAGATCATCGACGCCTGCTTCGACGTCGCCCGCCGCCTCTTCGGCATCACGGCAACGGAAAGGAAGGGGATCGCCGCCTACCATCCCGATGTGCGCGTCTTCGAAATCCGCGACGCGACCGGCAAGCTCTTGGCAGTCTTTCTCGGCGACTATTTCGCCCGCTCCTCGAAGCGCTCCGGCGCCTGGATGAGCTCGTTCCAGTCGCAGCACAAGCTGAAACTGAAGAACGGTGCGTTCGGCGAAATCCCGATCGTCTACAATGTCTGCAATTTCGCAAAGCCCGCCGATGGCAAGCCCGCGCTGCTCTCCATCGACGATGCCCGTACCCTCTTCCACGAGTTCGGCCATGCCTTGCACGGGATGCTCTCTAATGTCACCTATCCCTCGGTATCGGGTACGGGCGTTTCACGCGATTTCGTCGAACTGCCGTCGCAGCTCTACGAACACTGGCTGACGGTGCCGGAGATCCTGAAGACATATGCCGTGCACTACCGGACCGGCGAGCCGATGCCGCAGGCGCTGCTCGACAAGGTGCTGGCGGCCAGGACCTTCAATTCCGGCTTCGCCACCGTCGAGTTCACCGCGTCGGCACTTGTCGACATGGCCTACCATACCGCCGAAAGCATCAGCGATCCCGTAGCGCTGGAAGCCGCGACGCTCGAGAAGATCGGCCTGCCGGCATCGATCGTCATGCGCCACCGCAGTCCGCATTTCCTGCACGTCTTCTCGGGAGATGGCTATTCCGCCGGCTACTATTCCTACATGTGGTCGGAGGTGCTCGACGCCGACGCCTTCGCCGCCTTTGAGGAGACCGGCGATCCCTTCGATCCGGCGATGGCAGCCAAGCTCAAGGGCCATATCTACTCCGTCGGCGGCGCAATTGATCCGGAAGACGCCTACAAGGCCTTCCGCGGCAAACTGCCGAGCCCCGAGGCGATGCTGGCGAAGAAGGGGCTGGCGGCGCCGGTTCTCTGAAGCGTCGGGGTGGAATTTGCCCTCACCCGTCACCATCTCCCCGCGCGCGGGGAGATGGTCGCGGCAGCGGGATGAGGGGCAGACAAGGCGAAGATTGTTGCTTCCTAAGCCACCTGCTCCACTCCCAACACCGCGAGCAGGTTGCGCATCCGCGCAGCCGCGAGCTCCGGCTTGTCGAGAACATTGGCCCGGTCGGCGAGGCGGAAGATATCCGAATAATGCAGCAGGCCGCGCGCCGACTGCAGCCCGGCCGGCTGGGTGAAGTGGCGCTGGTGGCCGTTCAGCCAGGCCAGAAAGACGACTCCGGCCTTGTAGTATTGCGTCGGCGCCTCGAAGATCTTGCGTGACAGCGGCACCGTCGGCTCGATGACACCGCGGAAGGTGGCAAGATCGCCGGCCGCAAGCGCCGCAAGTGCCTTCGAGGCCGAGGGCGCGACGGCGTCGAAGATGCCGAGCAGGGCGTGGCTGTGTTTTTCGCCGTCGCCTTCGATCAGCTCCGCATAGTTGAAGTCGTCGCCGGTGAAGCAGAGCACGCCTTCCGGCAGGCCATTGCGCAGCGCCACTTCCTTGGCATTGTCGAGCAGCGAAATCTTGATGCCTTCGACCTTGGCGCTGTTCTCGCCGATGATCGCCAGCACGGTTTCGAGCGCCTCTTCGAAATTCTCGGAGCCCCAATAGCCCGTGAGCTGCGGGTCGAACATGTCGCCGAGCCAATGGAGGACGACTTTGTCCTTCGTCTGGCGGAGGATGTGGCCGTAGACGCGGCGGTAGTCATCACCAGAGCGCGCTACGCGGGCCAGCGCCCGGCTCGCCATCATGATCGCCCGTCCGCCCTCCCCTTCGACGAAACCGATCTGCTCCTCGTAAGCCGCGATGACGTCCTCGATCGACCGCGCCTCGGCGGCCGGAAGCTGATCCGTGCCGGCACCGCAGGCGAGATCGGCACCCGGAACGCTTCGCGCCTCGGCGAGCGAGCGGCGGATCAGTTCCTGCGCCCCCGTCCAGGACAGTCCCATGCCGCGCTGGGCGGTATCCATTGCCTCGGCGATCTTGAAGCCGAGGCTCCACAGATGATGGCGAAAGGCCATCGTCCCATCCCAATCGACCGCCGGATTTCCCCACGGATCGGCGTCGCGAAGCGGATCGGAAACCACATGCGCGGCCGCATAGGCAATGCGGTTGAAAGCCGGCATCGCAGCGGGCCGGGCGATCGGCGTTCCCTGGAGCCGGTATTCTTCGAGTGAGCCGTCTTGGCGCGGCAGCATCAGGCTGGTCATCGGCGTACATCCTCCTCAGGTTTGTCGCATCGAATAATTTAGATCGTTCCAAATTTCAAGATCGAAATTGCGATTGGTCCGATCCGGACATGATGTGTTCGATGCGCATCGAAGGCATGGAATTCCTCACTTATGGCTGATTCAGCCGGAAGTCCGTAGTTAATTGTCGGAAATACATGCGACATTCCGGCCACGACTGTCTCGGAGAAAAATCTCTGCCGGGCCTTAAAAAAGTGAACAGAAGCCTCTTGACGAAATTGGAACGTTCCAATTATTAAGGATGCAAGAGATGAAAAGGTCTGGTCGGGGGGTTCGATGGCGAAGGAGCGGGTGACGGTCGTCGACATAGCGCGCGCCGCCGGCGTGTCGAAGTCGACCGTGTCGCTCGTCCTGCAGGGAAGCGCGCTCGTCAACCAGACGACCCGGGCGAAGGTGAACGCCGCAATCCGCGAGCTTGGCTATGTCTACAATCGTAGCGCCGCCAATCTGCGCCAGGCGAAGTCGAAGATCATCGGCATCGTCGTCAACGACCTGACGAACAGCTTCTTCGCGGAGCTCGCCGTCGGCGTCGATGCGGTGGTGCAGTCCGCCGGGTTCGTGCAGTTCCTGGCCAATACCGGTGAAAAAAGCGAACGCCAGCGCGAGGTCATCGCCTCGATGCGCGAGCACGGCGTCTCCGGCCTGATCATTTCGCCGGCGCGCGGCACGGAAGCGTCCGATCTCGCGTCCCTCGTCGCCAGCGGCATTCCCGTCGTGCTCGTCGTGCGCGACATTGCGGAAGCTGGTGTCTCGTCGTTGATTTCCGACAACCACGCCGGTGCTGTGGCGGCCGTCCGTCATCTGATCGAGCGCGGCCATCGCCATATCGCCTTCCTAGGCGGCTTTCCCGACACCGCGGTGTTTGAGGCGCGCATGTGCGGCTATCGCGATGCGCTGCACGCCGCGGGCATGCCCGCCCCAGACGAGCTGATCATCGGTTCGGCGCCGTCGCGCGCCGGCGGCGTGACGGCGATCGAGCAGGCGATGATGTTGAAGGAGCGGCCGACCGCCGCACTCTGCTTCAACGACGCGGTTGCCTTCGGCGTTTGCGATGGGCTGAGGGCGCGGCGGCTAGAGCCGGGCGCCGATTTCGCGGTGATCGGCTTCGACGACGTGATCGAGGCGAAGACCGCGGTGCCGGCACTCACGACGGTTTCCGTCGACCCGCAGGGCATGGGCGAACGCGCGGCGGAGTTGCTTCTGAAGCAGATCGCGGCCGGGCGCGCGGAGCCCGAATCGATTGTCAGCTCCGTGCGGCTCGTCGTTCGCCAGAGCTGCGGCGGCACCGTCGAGCGCAGGGTGAAGGAGATATCGTCATGATCCGATGGGGATTGATCGGCGCGAGCACGATTGCGCGCGAATGGGTGATCGGCGCCATCCGCGCCGCCGGCGGCGAGGTCATCTCGGTGATGAGCTCGAGCCAGGAACGCGGTGAGACTTACGCGGCGGAAAACGGTATCGCCAAGTCTGTTACCAGCATCGACGACCTCGTCGGCGATGCCGATGTGGACGCGGTTTACATCTCGACGACCAACGAGCTTCATCACGATCAGGCGCTGGCGGCGATCCGCGCCGGCAAACATGTACTCTGCGAGAAGCCGCTGGCGATGAACTTGAATGACGGCTGCGAAATGGTGCTCGCCGCGTGCGAGGCCGGCGTCGTGCTCGGCACCAACCATCATCTGCGCAATGCCGCCACGCATCGGGCGATGCGGGAAGCGATCGCCGCCGGCCGGATCGGCAGGCCGATCGCGGCGCGGGTCTTTCACGCCGTCTATCTGCCGCCGCATCTGCAGGGCTGGCGGCTCGAAAGGCCGGACGCCGGCGGCGGCGTCATTCTCGACATTACCGTGCACGACGCGGACACGCTGCGCTTCATCCTTAACGACGACCCGATCGAGGCGGTGGCGATCAGCCACAGTGCCGGCATGGGCAAGGAGGGGCTCGAGGACGGGGTGATGGGGGTGTTGCGCTTCCGCTCCGGTGTGATCGCGCAGTTCCACGACGCCTTCACGACAAAATACGCCGAAACCGGCCTCGAAGTGCATGGCACGGACGGGTCGCTGATCGGCCGCAATGTCATGACGCAGCGCCCGGTCGGCACCGTGACCTTGCGAAACGAAGACGGCGAAACTGAACTGCCGCTCGATCACCGCAATCTCTATGAGACGGCGCTCGTCGCCTTCCATGCCGCGATCGCGGGCGAGGGATCGCCGGGCGCAACTGGCGAGGATGGCGTCTGGTCGCTCGCCGTCGGCCTCGCCGTCGTCAAGGCGGCGGCAACCGGCATCGCCGCCCAGATCGAACCGGGACTTTGAACCGCATGTCTATCAGCAAGCATATTTCGCCGGCGCAAGCGGCTGCCCTGATACCGGACGGAGCCGTCGTCTCGGTCTCATCCTCCAGCGGCCTCGGCTGCCCGGACCTGATGCTGAAGGCGATTGGCGAGCGCTTCGAAGCGACCGGCCACCCGCGCGAGCTGACGACGCTGCATCCGATCGCCGCCGGCGACATGAGCGGCATCAAGGGCGTCGACTACATCGCCAGGAAGGGTCTGCTGAAGAGGATCATCGGCGGTTCCTATCCTTCCGGACCGTCGAGCGCCGAGCCGCCGCTGATCTGGCAGATGATCGGTGCCAACGAGGTGGCGGCCTACAACATTCCCTCCGGCATTCTCTTCGACATGCATCGCGAGGCGGCGGCAAAACGTCCGGGGGTGATGACCAAGGTCGGGCTCGACACCTTCGCCGACCCGTCGCGCGAGGGCTGCGCGATGAATGCGGTCGCAGCGGCCGAGCCGGTCGTGAAGAAGATTTCCTTCGAGGGTGAGGATTGGCTGTATTTCAAGGCGATCGCGCCTCACGTGGCGATCATCCGCGCCACGACAGCGGACGAGCGCGGCAATCTCACCTACGAGCACGAGGGCGCCTATCTTGGCGGGCTCGACCAGGCGCTGGCTGCCCGCAACAATGGCGGCATCGTCATCGCTCAGGTGAAGCGCATCGCCAAGGAGGGCTCGCTGAAGCCCCATGACGTGCGAGTGCCGGGTGTCCTTGTCGACTATCTGATCGTCGATCCCGACCAGAAGCAGACGACACAGACGCTCTACGATCCGGCGATCTCCGGCGAGATCTTCCGGCCGCTCGACAGTTTCCGCGTCCCGGAATTCAACATCCAGAAGGTCATCGCCCGCCGCGTCGCCCAGGAGCTCGAAGCGGGAAGCGCCGTCAATCTCGGCTTTGGAATTTCGGCGAATGTGCCGCGTATCCTAATCGAAGAGGGGCTGCATGGTGCTGTCACCTGGGTGATCGAACAGGGGGCGGTCGGCGGCGTGCCGCTCTTAGACTTCGCCTTCGGCTGCGCCTCGAATGCGGATGCCTTCATGCCGTCGCCCTACCAGTTCACCTATTTCCAGGGTGCCGGTTTCGATGCATCGCTGCTCTCCTTCCTGGAGATCGACCGCAGCGGCTCGGTGAACGTCTCGAAGCTCAGTTTTCGCCCGCATGTGACGGCCGGAGCCGGCGGTTTTGTCGATATCACGGCGCGGGCAAGGAAGATCGTCTTTTCCGGCATGTTCAATGCCGGCGCGAAACTTGCGGTCGCCGACGGCCAACTCGTCATCGAAAAGGAAGGCAAGCTCAAGAAGCTGGTCGACCAGGTCGAGCACGTCACCTTCTCGGGCCGCCGCGCGGTCGAACAGGGGCAGGACGTGACCTATGTCACCGAGCGGGCGGCGATGAAGCTGACGCCCGCGGGCCTCGTGCTCACCGAAATCGCGCCGGGCGTCGATCTCCAGGCGCATGTCCTCGACCAGTCGGAGTTTCCGCTGATCATTTCCGACAGGCTGAAGGTCATGGATGCCGTGCTGTTCCAAGAGGCGCCGTTTGGGCTCGAGCTGCCGGCCAAGCGGCGGTGTGAGATCACTGGAGGCACGCATGGCTGACGAACGCATCCGCGTCGAGATCGATGGTGCCGTCGCGACGATGACGGTGGCGCGTCCGGAAAAGCTCAATGCCTTCGACATCGACATGCTGAAGGCGCTCGCTTCCGCCTGCGATACGGTCGAGGCGAACCGCGATGTGCGGGTCGCGATTCTCACCGGCGAGGGCAAGGCCTTTTCCGCCGGCGGCGACATCAAGGCCTGGGGCGGCATGGACCCCGCCGCTTTCGGCCATGACTGGGTGCGCTTCGGCCATCGCGTCTTCGAGCGGCTGGCGACCTTGCGCATGCCGGTGATCGCCGCCTTGAACGGCCCCGCATTCGGTGGCGGCCTGGAACTGGCGGCGGCCGCGGATATCCGCATCGCCGAACGGCAAGTGAAGATCGGCCTTCCCGAAACAAGCCTCGGCATGGTGCCCGGCTGGTCCGGAACGCAGCGCCTCGTCTTGCGTTTCGGCGCGCAGATCGTCCGCCGCATGGTGCTCGGCGGTGAGATGTTCTCCGCGGAGGAGGCAAAGGCCGAGGGGCTGGTCGATGCGGTGATCGAGACCGGCACGGTCATGGCGGCGGCGCGGGACTATGCCGCGCGCGTTGCCAGCCGCGGGCCGGCGGCGCTCGAAATATCGAAACTGATGATCGCTTCGGCGAATGGCGAGGACAACGGCGCTGCCGTCGAGACGCTGGGCTCGATCCTGGTCGCCAAGACCGGCGATCTCAAGGAGGGCGTGGCAGCCTTCAGCGAAAAGCGCCAAGCGCGCTTCAAGGGAGAATGGTGATGACGGTACTGCTGAGGCCGAAGCCGCTCGGCGACGACAAGCTCCGCGAATTCCGCATGCTGATCGCCGGCCAATGGGTGGCCGGCACCGAGGGCCGGACGATCGAGCGCGTGGCACCGGGCCACGGCGTCGTCGTCAGCTGTTACCAGGCGGCGACGAAGGTCGATGCCGAGCGCGCCATCGCTGCGGCGCGGCGTGCCTTTGACAATGGCCCCTGGCCGCGCATGACGGCGTCCGAGCGCTCCCTGGTCCTCCTTAGGGCCGCCGACATGATTGCCGGGCGCGCCGACGAGCTCGCCTTTCTCGACGCGATCGAATCCGGCAAGCCGATCAGCCAGGCCAAAGGCGAGTTGGCAGGCGCCGCCGACATCTGGCGCTATGCGGCCGCACTTGCCCGAGATCTTTCAGGCGAGAGCTACAACACGCTCGGCGAGGGTACCCTTGGTGTCGTGCTGCGCGAAGCGATCGGCGTCGTCTCGATCATCACGCCCTGGAACTTCCCCTTCCTGATCGTCAGCCAGAAATTACCCTTCGCGCTCGCCGCCGGTTGCACGACGGTGGTCAAGCCCTCGGAACTCACCTCCGCCTCGACGCTCGTGCTTGGCGAAATCCTCGAGGCGGCCGGCGTGCCGGCAGGCGTCGTCAACATCATCGTCGGCACGGGGCCGGAGGTCGGCGCGCCGCTCTCCAGCCATCCGGATATTGACATGGTCTCCTTCACCGGCTCGACCGGCGTCGGCCGGCTGACCATGGCGAATGCGGCGCAGACCCTGAAGAAGGTGTCGCTCGAACTCGGCGGCAAGAACCCGCAGATCGTCTTTCCCGATGCCAATCTCGATGAATTCATCGATGCGGCCGTCTTCGGCGCCTATTTCAATGCCGGCGAATGCTGCAATGCCGGCTCGCGGCTGATCCTGCATCGCGACATTGCCGAAGAGGTGACTGCGCGCATCGCCGCGCTTTCTGCCAAGGTCAAGGTCGGCGATCCGCTCGATCCCGAGACGCAGGTCGGCGCAATCATCACGCCGCAGCATCTCGAAAAGATCGCCGGCTATGTATCCGCCGCCGCAGGCGAGGGCGCAGCCGTCAGCCATGGCGGCGCGGCGCTCGATCTCGGCATGGGCCAGTTCATGGCGCCGACCATTCTCTCGGCCGTCCGACCGGACATGGCGGTAGCGCGCGAGGAGGTTTTCGGACCGGTCCTCTCGGTGCTGACCTTCGAGACGACGGAGGAGGCGATCCGCATCGCCAATTCGATCGATTACGGGCTCTCGGCCGGTGTCTGGAGTCGCGACTTCGATACGTGTCTGACGATCGGGCGGCGCGTGCGCGTCGGCACCGTCTGGATGAACACCTTCATGGACGGCGCTTCGGAACTGCCCTTCGGCGGATACCGGCAGTCGGGCCTCGGCCGCGAACTCGGGCGGCACGCGGTGGAGGACTATACGGAGACCAAGACGCTCAACATGCATATCGGCCAGCGCACCAATTGGTGGATGCCGCGCTGAGATCGGGAAGGGGAGGCTGTTCGCAGATGGTTTCGTTGGCGATGTCCGCAGACAGGATGAGGAAGGGGTGGCTGGTTCCACGCCTTTCGGTTCCGGCTGCGCGCGCCGGCGGCCTACCCCAACTTGAAACGAAGCTCGGGGTCGAGCAGCAATTGCAACTCGCCGGTATCAGTGCTGCCGCCGATGCGATGCAGAAGGATGCGCCCCATATGCTCGCCAGTCTCGGTCAGGTCCTCGTAGATCGTGTCGACCCGCGGCTGGATGGCGCCGAGCAGAGGCGAGGTCTGCTTGGCGACGATGTCGTACTCGACGCCGAGGGTCAGGCCGCAGTCGCTCATGCCGGTGATCGTCGCCAGCGCGCAGACTTCGCCGCCGCAGGCAAAGCCGTCCGGCGGATCGTTGTCGGCGTAGCGCCGGCGGATCCGATCGCGGATCGCGCCCGCCGGGCTGTCGAGATCGATATCGGAGAGGATATCGTAGGCGCAGCCCGCCTCGCGCACCGCCGTCATGAAACCATGCAGGATGTGGCTTGTGAAGGTGAAGCCGGCCGGGCCGCTGATCAGCGCCGGCTTGCGTCTCCCCTTGGCGATCAGTCGGCGCGTCGCCTCATAGGCGAAGGTGAAATTGTCGTAGTCGACGAAGGGATGGGCCGTGGCAAGCTCGGTGCGGCCATGGGTGACGAAGGGAAAGCCGGTCTCCGAAAGAAGCTTGACGCGCGGGTCGAGCGGTTCGGTGCGCGAGAAGATCAGCCCGTCGGCCATGCCGTTGCGGATAATGTAGTTCACCGCCTCGATACTCGCGGAATCGAGGAAGTTCGGCATGACGATCAGGTGATAGGCGGTGCCCTGCAGCGCCTTGGCGATGCCAGCCATGACGGAGGTTCCGTAGCCGAGGATCTCCTCATGCGGCTGGAGCAGCACCGCGATCACATTGGTGCGCCCGGTCTTCAGACGTTGCGCGGCGCGATCCGGCGCATAGCCGATGTCGAGCGCCACCTGGCGCACGCGATGGCGCGTTTCGAGCGAGATCTGCGGAGCGTCGGCAAGCGCCCGCGAGACCGTGGTCACGGCCAATCCAGTCATATCGGCGATGGTGCGCAGGGTTGGCTTGCCGCGTCGTCGTGCGGCACTTTCCGGGCGGAAGGGTTTCGAAGGATCGGCCAAAAGGATGCTTTCCTGCGAGGGCTCGAGAGCGGCATTTGTAACGTGACGCGAACCAATAGGCAATTGGATCATGCAAACGTTTTAAATGGCCGCGATACGCGGGATATGCTGCATTGCAGCATCGACTTTGGACCATATAAGCCAGCAAATTCAGCCGGTTTCGGGCCAAAGAGTATGGCTAAGCGTGGTCCGCTTGACTCGTGGTGATTTGTAACGTTTTAAATTGTGCGGGCGGCGCATGCCGCAAGCCCAAGCTGCCCCGCGGGAGTGGGTGGCAATTCTAAAAGGCGGGAGGAGCTTTCCGCTTCGGTAACTTGCAAACGGGAGGAAAACGATGCGCAAGTTGATGACGACGACGGCTGTTGCAGCACTGATGTTGGCGGCGACCGCCGCGCGCGCAGCAGAGAACGTGGAAGTGCTGCACTGGTGGACGTCCGGTGCCGAGGCGGGAGCACTCGATGTTCTGAAGAAGGATCTTGAAGGCAAGGGCATCACCTGGACCGACATGCCGGTTGCCGGTGGCGGCGGCACGGAAGCCATGACGGTGCTTCGCGCCCGCGTCACCTCCGGCAATGCGCCGACGGCGGTGCAGATGCTCGGCTTCGACATTCTCGACTGGGCCAAGGAAGGCGCGCTCGGCAACCTTGACGACATTGCCGCCAAGGAAGGCTGGGACAAGGTCATTCCGACGGCGCTGCAGCAATTCTCGAAATATGACGGCCACTGGATCGCTGCCCCGGTCAACGTCCACTCGACCAACTGGGTCTGGATCAACAAGGCCGCCCTCGACAAGGCCGGCGGCAAGGAGCCGGCGAACTGGGATGAGCTGATCGCGCTGCTCGACAAGTTCAAGGAGCAGGGCATTACGCCGGTCGCCCACGGCGGCCAGCCCTGGCAGGACGCGACAATCTTCGACGCCGTCGTTCTCTCGCTCGGCAACGACTTCTACAAGCAGGCCTTCATCGATCTCGACCCGGCAGCGCTCGGCGGCGACAAGATGAAGGAAGCCTTCGACCGAATGACGAAGCTGCGCTCCTATGTCGACGACAATTTCTCCGGGCGCGACTGGAACCTCGCCTCGGCCATGGTCATCGAGAACAAGGCCGGCCTGCAGTTCATGGGCGACTGGGCGAAGGGTGAATTCCTGAAGGCGAAGAAGGTGCCCGGCACCGATTTCGTCTGCATGCGCTTCCCGGGAACGCAAGGCTCCGTCACCTTCAACTCCGACCAGTTCGTGATGTTCAAGGTTGCCGAAGACAAGGTTCCGGCGCAGTTGCAGATGGCGTCGGCCATCGAAAGCCCGACCTTCCAGTCGGCCTTCAACGTCGTCAAGGGATCGGTACCGGCCCGCACCGACGTTCCGGACACCGACTTCGACGCTTGCGGCAAGAAGGGCATGAAAGATCTCGCTGAGGCGAATGCCAATGGCACGCTCTTCGGTTCCATGGCGCACGGCCATGCCAACCCGGCCGCCGTCAAGAACGCGATCTATGACGTGGTGACCCGCCAGTTCAATGGCGAACTCAGCTCGGAAGAGGCCGTGAAGGAACTCGCCGCGGCGGTCGAGGCTGCGAAGTAAGCGACGGAAAAGGGGGTGATAAGCCCCTCACCCGTCCCCTCTCCCCGCTCGCGCGGAGAGGGGACGGAGGCGCTTCGGCACGCGTCTTCTCCCCCAAGTGCGGGGAGAAGGTGCCGGTAGGCGGATGAGGGGCAGGACCCTCCAAACGAAACGATACGGTGGTAACAAACATGGATAGCCGCACCCGGCTGCAGGAGCTTTTGCCCAAGCTCGTGCTCGCCCCTAGCTTTCTCATAGTTCTGGTGTTCGTCTACGGCTTCATAGTCTATACGGGCTTCCTGTCGCTGACCGACAGCAAGATGCTGCCGTCCTACAATTTCGTGGGTTTCTCGAACTACGGCAGGCTGTGGGCCCTGCCGCACTGGTGGCGGGCGGTCAGCAACCTGGCGATCTTCGCGACGCTTTATATCGTCATCTGCTCGGTGCTTGGCCTGGGGCTGGCGATCCTGCTCGACCAGAAGATCCGCGCCGAAGGCTTTCTGAGGCCGATCTATCTCTATCCGATGGCGCTTTCCTTCATCGTCACGGGGACGGCGTGGAAGTGGTTCCTCGATCCCGGTATCGGGCTCGAGAACACCATGCATCTCTGGGGCTGGGAGAGCTTCTCCTTCAACTGGATCAAGGACCGCAACTACGCGATCTATTGCGTCGTCATCGCCGCCGTCTGGCAATCGACCGGCTTCATCATGGCGATGTTCCTGGCGGGCTTGCGCGGCGTCGACAACGAGATCATCAAGGCCGCCCAGATCGACGGGGCGACCACGCCGACCATCTACCGGCGGATCATCATTCCGCTGATGCGGCCGGTCTTCCTGTCGGCCTTCGTCGTCCTCGCCCACCTCGCCATCAAGGCCTACGACCTGATCATCGCCTTGACCGGCGGCGGGCCGGGGCAGGCGACCGAGCTTCCGGCGACCTTCATGTATTCCTACACCTTCACGCGTAACCAGATGGCGATCGGTGCTTCGTCGGCGATTATCATGCTGGTGATGATCTTCTCGATCATCGTTCCCTATCTCTATTCCGAAATCCGGGGAGGAAAACGCTGATGGGCGCTCCCAGTCCAGAGAACGTCATCTCGCACAATCGCCTGACCCGGGCGCTGATCTACGTGGCGCTGATCCTGTTCGCGTTCTATTCGCTGCTGCCGCTCTACGTGATGTTGGTCAACTCGCTGAAGCCTCTCGATGAAATCCGCCAAGGCGGCATGCTCAACCTGCCGCAGACCTGGACCATCGAGCCCTGGCTATCGGCCTGGTCGACCGCGCAGATCGGCGTGCAGCCGACCGGTCTTCGTCCCTTCTTCATCAATTCGATCCTGATGGTCGTTCCGGCCGTCGCGATCTCGACGATCATCGGCGCGCTGAACGGCTACGTGCTGACGAAGTGGCGCTTCCCTGGGGCCAACATCTTCTTCGGCATGCTGCTGCTCTCCTGCTTCATCCCCTTCCAGATCGTGCTGATCCCGATGGCGCGCATCCTCGGGATTCTCGGCATTGCGGGGTCGATCTGGGGGTTGATCCTCGTCCATGTGGTGTATGGCATCGGCTTCACGACGCTCTATTTCCGCAACTATTACGAGGCGTTCCCGACCGAACTGGTGCGCGCCGCGCAGATCGACGGGGCGAGCTTCTTCCAGATTTTCCTGCGGATCATGCTGCCGTCCTCCGGGCCGATCATCGTCGTCTCGGTCATCTGGCAGTTCACCAATATCTGGAACGATTTCCTGTTTGGCGCCTCGTTCTCCGGCCCCTATTCGACGCCGATGACGGTGGCGCTCAACAATCTGGTGAGCTCGTCGACGGGGGTCAAGGAATACAACGTCCACTTCGCGGGCGCGATCCTCGCCGCCCTGCCAACGCTCATCGTCTACATCGTGTCCGGCCGCTACTTCGTCCGCGGGCTGATGTCCGGCGCCGTGAAAGGATAAGCCCATGTCATTCCTGAAAATCAGCAATCTGCGCAAATCCTACGGCTCACTCGAAATCCTGAAGGACATCAACATCGAGATCGAGCAGGGTGGCTTCCTCGTGCTCGTCGGCCCGTCCGGCTGCGGCAAGTCGACCCTCCTGAACACGATCGCCGGGCTGGAGCCGATTACCTCTGGCGACATCGCGATCGATGGCCGCTCGGTGTCGGGGCTCCACCCGTCGAAGCGCGATATCGCCATGGTGTTCCAGTCCTATGCGCTCTACCCGAACATGACGGTCGCCGGAAACATCGCCTTCGGCATGGAAATCCGCGGCGTGCCGAAGGAGGAGCGCGACAAGGCGATCCGCCAAGTCGCCGACATGCTGCAGATCGGCCACCTGCTCGAGCGCAAGCCCGGCCAGCTTTCCGGCGGCCAGCGCCAGCGCGTCGCCATGGGCCGGGCGCTTGTGCGCGACCCGAAGCTCTTCCTTTTCGACGAGCCGCTGTCGAACCTTGACGCCAAGTTGCGCGTCGACATGCGCACCGAAATCAAGCGCCTGCACCATCGCATGAAGACGACGATCGTCTATGTGACGCACGACCAGATCGAGGCGATGACGCTCGCGACCAAGATCGCCGTCCTGAAGGATGGCGTGTTGCAGCAGTTCGGCACGCCGGCCGAGATCTACAACAATCCGGCCAATATGTTCGTTGCGGACTTCATGGGATCGCCGGCGATGAACCTGTTGAAGGCCCGTATCGAAACCTCCGGCAGGGACGTCGCCGTGACGCTGGAGCGGCCGAATGCCGAGCCCTTGCGGCTTGCCGTGCCGCATAACGGCGCGCTCTCCGCCTATGCCGGCCGGGACGTCGTCTTCGGCATCCGCCCGGAGGCGCTGACCGACCCGGACGGTGCCGACCGCAATGCGAAGTTCGTCGCCGAGGGCGATTGCCTGATCGAGGTGGTCGAGCCGGCCGGCTCCGATACCTTCGCGGTCACCCGGCTCGGCGGCAAGGAGATCGTGGCAAGGCTCCGGGCCGACGCCCGCATTGCGCCCGGCCAGACGTCGCGGCTCGCCTTCAATCTCGACAAGGCAGTGTTCTTCGACCCTGAGAGCCAGATGCGGATCGCATGAGCCAGAGCATGCAGAGCCAGCCGGATATCGTCATCGTCGGATCGGGAGTAGGCGGCGCCACCGTTGCGGCGGGACTTGCCGCTTCGGGCGCCGAAATCCTCATCCTCGAGGCCGGCGGTCACATCGAGGACTTGCCGGTCAACCGCGATCAGCGGGCGATCTTCCAGCGCGGCCATTTCCGGCCGAAGGAGACCTGGTACGAGGCGGGCGGCGCCGGCTTCAACCCCGGCAACTATTACAATGTCGGTGGCAACTCGAAATTCTACGGCGCTGTGCTCACCCGATACCGCCGCGAGGATTTCGAGGAGATGCGGCATCTCGACGGCGTGTCGCCCGCCTGGCCGTTTCCCTATGAGGAGCTCGAGCCCTGGTACGGCAAGGCGGAAGAGCTTTATCAGGTGCGCGGCAAACTCGGTGACGACCCCACCGAACCGGCTCACTCCAGCGACTATCCGCACAAGCCGGTGCCGGACGAGCCGGCA
The DNA here is from genome assembly GCF_000265205.3 of Sinorhizobium fredii USDA 257. Taxonomy (NCBI): domain Bacteria; kingdom Pseudomonadati; phylum Pseudomonadota; class Alphaproteobacteria; order Hyphomicrobiales; family Rhizobiaceae; genus Ensifer; species Ensifer fredii. The sequence continues at coordinate 6,044,617 of NC_018000.1, read as the reverse complement.
ATCGCCAAGGTGCGGAAGCGCCTGGCAGCGATCGGAATGCATCCCTATTCGTTGCCGCTCGGGATCGATATCGACCGCTGGCTCGCCAAAGGAAAGACACCGTGGGATGCGCATCCGAACAGCTTCGACGGAAAGATGGATGCCGAAACCGCGGCGCTGACGGCGGCGCTCGAATATCCGAATGTGCGGCTGCAGATCGGTTCGCGCGTCACCCGACTGGCGACGGCGCCGGATGGGAAGACGATTTCCTCCGTGCACTATGTCAAGGACGGCATCGAGCACAGCGTCTCGCCGAAGCTCGTCATCCTCTCGGCCGGCGCCGTGCAATCGGCCGTGCTGCTGCTGCGCTCGGCCGGTGACCGCAACCCGGCCGGACTCGCCAACCGGTCCGACCAGGTCGGCCGCAATTTCATGAATCACAATTCGAGTGCGGTGATTGCGCTCAGCCCCTGGTACCGCAACGATTCCGTCTACCAGAAGACCTTCGGTCTCAACGATTTCTACCTCTCGGACGGCGAGGGCGGGCCGCCGCTCGGCAATATCCAGCTCCTCGGCCGCGTCTCCGGCGCGATCCTGAAGGCCAATATGCGGTCGATGCCGGAATGGCTGCTGAGCCAGGTTTCTTCCCGCGCCATCGACTTCTACGCCATGAGCGAGGACCTGCCGTCGCCGGAAAGCCGGGTCATGGTCGACGGCGAGCGCATCCTGCTCAAATGGGTGCGGACGAACTGGCAGGCGCATCTGCAGCTCGTCGCCAAGCTGAAGCGGGTGCTGAAGCAGGCCGGCTTTCCGGTGGTGCTGGCACGCGCCTTCGACAAGCGGACGCCGTCGCACCAGTGCGGCACGGTCCGGATCGGCAGCGATCCGGCGCTGGCGCCGCTCGACGTCTATTGCCGCGCCTTCGATCATCCCAATCTCTTCGTCGTCGATGCCGGCTTCCTGCCGACCTCTGCCGCGGTCAATCCGGCCCTGACGGTCGCGGCCCAGGCGCTGCGTGTCGCCGATCACATCACCAAAGAGGATCTTCGGTCATGACGGACAAGGCGCGCCCCGTCGCGATCATCACCGGCGGCCGTCGCGGCATTGGCCTCGGCATCGCCCGTGCACTGGCGGCGGGCGGCTTCGACATCGCCATCACCGGAATCGGCGATGCGGAAGGCGTCGCGCCGGTCATTGCGGATCTCGGCGCGCTGGGCGCGCGCGCCATCTTTCTGAGGGCCGACGTTGCGGACCTTTCGGGCCATCAGGCGACTGTCGATGCGGTGATCGCCGCTTTCGGCCGGATCGACTGCCTCGTCAACAATGCCGGCATCGCTTCCGTCGTGCGCGGCGATTTCCTCGACCTGAAGCCGGGAAACTTCGATACGATCGTCGGCATCAACCTGCGCGGTACCGTCTTCTTCACGCAAGCCGTCGTCAGGGCGATGCTCGCAATCAAGCCGAGCACGCCGCGCTCGATCATCAACATCACCTCGGTCTCGGCGGCGATGACCTCGCCGGAACGGCTCGACTACTGCATGAGCAAGGCAGGCCTTGCCGCCTTCAGCCAGGGCCTAGCGCTCAGGCTCGCCGAAACCGGGATCTCGGTCTTCGAGGTGCGGCCCGGCATCATTCGTTCCGATATGACCGCCACGGTCTCGGGCAAATACGATGCGCTGATTGCGGGCGGGCTGGTGCCGGTGCGGCGGTGGGGCGAGCCCGAGGATATCGGCAATATCGTCGCCGGCCTCGCCGACGGCCAATTCGCCTTCGCCACCGGCTCGGTCATCCAGGCCGACGGAGGCCTGTCGATCAGCCGCCTTTAGAGCAGAAAGGACTGCCTCGCCGGAGGCGTCCGTTGGATTTATTACGCCTTGTATTTGGAACGTTCCAAATGAGGCGGTGGAGGAAACGGAGAATGGCATTCGACTACATCATCACCGGTGCCGGCCCGGCCGGCTGCGTGCTCGCCAACCGGCTGAGCGAGGATCCGACCGTCAAGGTGCTGCTGCTCGAGGCAGGCGGCGGCGATTGGAACCCCCTGTTCCGCATGCCGGCCGGCTTCGCCAAGATGACCAAGGGCGTGGCGAGCTGGGGCTGGCAGACGGTGCCGCAAAAGCACATGAGGGGCAGGGTGCTGCGCTATACGCAGGCGAAGGTGATCGGCGGCGGCTCCTCGATCAACGCGCAGCTCTACACCCGCGGCAATGCCGTCGACTATGACCTCTGGGCGAGCGAGGACGGCTGCGCCGGCTGGGACTATCGCAGCGTGCTTCCCTACTTCAAGCGGGCCGAGGACAACCAGCGCTTCGCCGACGACTATCATTCCTATGGCGGGCCGCTCGGCGTCTCGATGCCAGTCTCGGCCTTGCCGATCTGCGATGCCTATATCCGCGCCGGCCAGGAGCTTGGCATTCCCTACAATCACGACTTCAATGGCAAGCAGCAGGCGGGCGTCGGCTTCTACCAGCTGACCCAGCGCAACCGCCGGCGCTCGTCTGCCTCGCTCGCTTACCTTTCGCCGATCAAGGATCGCAAGAATCTGACGGTGCGCACCGGCGCCCGCGTCGCCCGCATCGTCCTCGAGGCCAGGCGGGCGGTTGGCGTGGAGGTTGTGACCGCCAAGGGCAGCGAAACGATCCGTGCCGAACGGGAGGTGCTAGTCTCTTCCGGCGCCATCGGATCGCCGAAACTGCTGCTGCAATCCGGCATCGGCCCGGCCGATCACCTGCACTCGGTCGGCGTCGAGGTCCGCCACGATCTTCCCGGCGTTGGCGGCAATCTCCAGGACCATCTCGACCTTTTCGTGATTGCCGAATGCACCGGCGACCACACCTATGACAACGTCGCCAAGCTGCACCGCACGCTCTGGGCCGGGCTGCAATACGTGCTTTTCCGCAGCGGCCCGGTCGCCTCCTCGCTCTTCGAGACGGGCGGCTTCTGGTATGCCGATCCGAATGCCCGCTCGCCGGATATCCAGTTCCATCTCGGCCTCGGCTCGGGTATCGAGGCGGGCGTCGCGCGGCTCAAGAATGCCGGCGTCACGCTCAACTCAGCCTATCTGCATCCGCGTTCGCGCGGCACGGTTCGGCTTTCCTCGGCCGATCCGGCCGCCGCGCCGCTGATCGACCCAAACTATTGGGAGGATCCGCATGACCGAGAGATGTCGCTCGAAGGCTTGCAGATCGCCCGCGAGATCATGCAACAACCGGCGCTCGAGCCCTTCGTGCTGGCCGAACGTTTGCCGGGCAAGGATATCAAGACCGAGGCGCAGCTCTTCGACTACGGCTGCGCCAATGCCAAGACGGATCATCATCCGGTCGGTACCTGCAAGATGGGCACGGATCATATGGCGGTCGTCGATCTCGACCTGAAGGTTCGCGGCCTCGAGGGCTTGCGGGTCTGCGACAGTTCGGTGATGCCGCGGGTGCCGTCTTGCAATACGAACGGACCGACGATCATGATGGGCGAGAAGGGGGCGGATATCATCCGCGGCTTGCCACCGTTGCCGCCCGCGGTGTTCCAGCACGAGCGCAACGACATGCGGCCGCGGGCCCGCGCCGATATTCGCTGAGGAGCAAACATGATTCGCCACTGCGTTTTCATCCGCTTCCGCCCCGAGGTGAGCGAGGCGGAAAAGGCGACGATCTTCGCCGAGATTTCCGCCCTGAAGGAGCGCCTCTCGGGGTTCCTGGCTATCCATGTCGGCGCCAATATCAGTCCGGAGACAGGCATGGACAAGGGCTACGCCGAAGGCTTCATTGTCGATTTTGCCGATGCCGAGGCCCGCGACGCCTATCTCGGCGATCCGGAACATCAAAAGACTGGTCGAAAAATCGTTGCGGCGGCGGATGGCGGCGTACAAGGTGTCTTCGTCTACGATCTCGAAATCCCGGATTGATTCGATGGTACCGATTGAGCCGCGCCGCTTTTTGACTTCCCTTTTCGAAGCTGCCGTCATTGCGGCCGACCCTTACGCCGCCATTCGCGCTCATCTGCCGACGCGGCCGAAGGGCCGCACGATCGTCGTCGGCGCCGGCAAGGCGGCAAGCCAGATGGCGGCCGCCTTCGAGCGGCTCTGGGGCGGACCGCTCGAGGGTATCGTTGTCGCGCGCCATGGGCCGGTCGAGAACTGCGAGCGCATCAAGGTGCTGCAATCGGCCCATCCGGTGCCGGACGAGGCAGGGCTTGGCGCCTCCACGGCACTGCTCGAACAGGTCGAAGGGCTGACGGAGGACGACCTCGTGGTGGCATTGATTTCCGGCGGCGGCTCGGCACTCCTGCCAGCGCCGCCAAATGGTCTGACGCTCGAGGACGAGGTTGCCGTCAACAGGGCGTTGCTTGCGTCCGGCGCGCCGATCTCGGCGATGAACGTGGTGCGCAAGCACGTCTCGCGCATCAAGGGCGGGCGCCTCGCGTTAGCGGCTTGGCCAGCGCGCGTTGTCAGCCTCGTCGTCTCCGACGTTCCGGGCGACAATCCTGCCTTTGTCGCCTCCGGTCCGACCGTGCCGGACTTGTCGAGCCTCGAGGAGGCGCGCGAGATCGTTGCGCGCTACGCAATGATCCTGCCCGAGCGGGTGATGGCGCATCTCTCCTCCGATGCTGCACGCGCCCCGAGTCCCGATGATCCAGCCTTTGCCGGCAACGAAGTTCATGTGATCGCCTCGGCGAGCGTCTCGCTGGAAGCTGCAGCCGCGCGTGCCAGAGAGTCCGGCATCGAGGCGATGATCCTGTCGGACGCGATCGAGGGCGAGGCACGCGACATCGGCCGCATGCATGCGGCACTGGCCCGCGAAGTGGCGTTGCGCGGCCGACCGTTTACCAAGCCAATCGTGCTGCTTTCCGGTGGCGAGACGACGGTGACGATTTCCGGCAAGGATTACGGCAAGGGCGGACGGAACAGCGAATTCCTCTTGTCGCTGGCGCTCGACATCGATGGTGTTACCGGCATCGATGCGCTCGCCGCCGATACGGACGGCATCGACGGCTCGGAGAACAATGCCGGCGCCTTTGCCGATGGGAAAAGCGTCGGCCGCATGCGGGCGGCGGGAGCCGATCCGCGCGCCCATCTCGCCCGCCACGACGCCTGGTCGGCCTTCGCCGCGAGCGACGACCTTTTCGTGCCGGGGCCTACCGGAACGAATGTCAACGATTTCCGGGCGATTTTGATACGGTGAGCCGGCTGGGGACCCGCGCGAATATGACCCCCTCCCCAAACCCCCTCCCCCACAAGGGGGAGGGGCTTCAAGGGCTGCAGCTTCCGGCCTCCATATTGACCTTTAAGGCAGACGCAGAGGTTGGAAATGAGCAGGCGATCACAGCGAACGCCGAGCCCCTCCCCCTTGTGGATTGGGGAGGAGTTTGTTGACACGCCGCCCTGCCGCCAAGTATCGATCTGGTTACTTCACCCGCTGCAGCGCAGCGCCGAGGATAGAGACGATCTCGCCGAAATGCTGCTTCTCGACGATCAGCGGCGGCGAGAAAGCGATGATATCGCCGGTCACGCGGATGAGCAGACCCCTCTCGAAGCAATCGACGAACACGTCGTAGGCGCGGGCGCCGGGGGCGCCGTCGCGTGACAGGAGCTCGATGCCGGCGATGAGGCCGATGGTGCGGATGTCGATGACATGCGGCAGGCCCTTCAGCGAATGCATCGCCTCGTGCCAGTCCGCCTGCAGTTCGGCGGCACGGGTCATCAGGCCCTCGTCGCGATAAATGTCGAGGGTGGCAATGCCGGCGGCGCAGGCGGCCGGGTGGCCGGAATAGGTGTAGCCGTGGAAGAGTTCGATCTGACCCTCCGGCCCATGCATCAGCGCGTCGTGAACCTTACGGCTGGCAAAGACCGCGCCCATCGGAATGGCACCGTTGGTGAGCCCCTTGGCGGTGGTGACGATATCCGGCGTCACGCCGAAATAGTCGGCCGCGAAGGTCGCGCCGAGGCGGCCGAAGCCGGTGATCACCTCGTCGAAGATCAGGAGGATGCCGTCCCTGTCGCAGATCGCACGCAGGCGCTCGAGATAGCCCTTCGGCGGGATCAAGACGCCGGTCGAGCCGGCGACGGGCTCGACGATGCAGGCGGCGATCGTCTCGGCGCCGTGCAGCGCCACCAGCCTTTCGAGGTCGTCGGCGAGGTCGGCGCCGTGCTCCGGCTGGCCCTTGACGAAGGCGTTCTTGGAAAGATCATGGGTGTGGCGCAGATGGTCGGAGCCGGGAAGCTGCGGGAAGACACGGCGATTGTTGAGGATGCCGCCGACCGAGATGCCGCCGAAGCCGACGCCGTGATAGCCGCGCTCGCGGCCGATCAGACGGGTGCGCGTGCCCTGGCCGATCGAGCGCTGGTAGGCGAGCGCGATCTTCAGTGCGGTGTCGACCGACTCCGATCCGGAGCCGGTGAAGAACACCCGGTCGAGCTTGGCGGCCGCCGGGCCGGGGGCGATCTCGGCAAGGCGTTCGGCAAAGTCGAAGGCGATCGGATGGCCCATCTGGAAGGAGGGGGCAAAATCCATCGTCGTCAGCTGTCGCTCGACGGCGGCGGCGATCTGGCGGCGGCCATGGCCGGCATTGACGCACCAGAGACCGGCGGTGCCGTCGAGAATCCTGCGTCCGTCGACGCTGGTGTAGTGCATGCCCTCGGCCGAGGCGAGCAGGCGCGGGGCCGCCTTGAACTGGCGGTTGGCGGTGAAGGGCATCCAGTAGCTGTCGAGCACCGGGGCGTTGGATTTGTTGTGAGCGTCCATGCGATCCTCCAATCAGGTGCGGGATTGACGCCATGATTTGGGATGCCGAACAAGTCCTTTTCTTTGTTTAGCTAAGTCATTGTATTTTATGGGCTGTGTTTGATACTATTTCGATATTCCGAACAACGTCAACACGGGAAACTCTGATGAGCGTCGACATCGGCAGCCGCCTGCGGCATGTGCGGCTGATGCACAATCTCTCCCAGCGGGAACTGGCCAAGCGGGCGGGCGTCACCAACTCGACCATATCGCTCATCGAATCGAACGCTTCGAACCCTTCGGTCGGTGCCTTGAAGCGCATTCTCGACGGCATCCCGATCGGGCTTGCCGAGTTCTTTTCCTTCGAACCGGAGAAGCCGCGCAAAGCCTTCTATGCGGCGGAGGAATTGGTGGAGATCGGCAAGGGGCCGATTTCATACCGGCAGATCGGCGACAATCTTTTCGGCCGCAGCCTGCAGATCCTCAAGGAGTGCTACCAGCCGGGGGCGGACACCGGCAAGGTGCCGCTGGTGCATGAGGGCGAGGAGGGCGGCATCGTGCTTTCCGGGCGGCTCGAGGTGACCGTCGATGACGAGCGGCGCATCCTCGGACCGGGCGACGCCTATTATTTCGAAAGCCGGCGGCCGCATCGTTTCCGCTGCGTCGGGCCGGTGCCCTGCGAGGTGATCAGCGCCTGCACGCCGCCGACGTTTTGAGAAGGGGGTGCGAGAATGCCCCTCCCCCAACCCCTCCCCACAGGGAGGAGGAGCTTTGATGCGCGTTGAGCCCGGCGCCATTTCGTCAAGCTCTATCCCAGCTGGAACGGTCCAAACGAGGAGGTGTGGGTGCGGCAGGTCAGGCCTCTCCCACCTGTGGGGAGGGGTCTTTTCCGCGCCTCTTTTAACTGACTCAGGAAAGCCGCGCGCAGGCCGCGGCGATACGCGTCAGCGCTTCCTTGAGCTCCCCCTCCGACGTCGCATAGGAGATGCGGAAGAAGGGCGAAAGGCCGAAGGCCGAGCCTGGGACGACGGCGACATGGGCGTCTTCGAGCAGATAGGCGCAGAAATCCGTATCCGTTTCAATCCGCTTACCCTCGGGCGTCGCCTTGCCGAGCATGCCGGCGCAGCCGGAGAAGGTGTAGAAGGCACCTTCGGGAACGCGGCAATCGAGGCCGTCGATGGCGTTCAGTCCGCTCACCACCAGGTCGCGGCGGCGCCGGAAGCTCGCGGTGCGTTCTTTCAGGAAATCCTGCCGGCCGTTCAGTGCCGCGATCGAGGCCGCCTGGCTCACCGATGAGGGGCAAGAGGTCGCCTGGCTCTGGACGACGGCCATCGCCTTGATCAGCGCGCGCGGGCCGCCGGCATAACCGATCCGCCAGCCGGTCATCGCATAGGCTTTCGAGACGCCGTTGACGGTGAGCGTCCGCTCCTTGAGGCTCGGCTCGAGCTGGGCGGGAGTGACGAACCGGAAGCCGTCATAGACGATATGCTCGTACATGTCGTCGACGAGCAGCCAGACATGCGGGTGCTTGAGCAGAACATCGAGCAGCGGCCGGTAGTCGTCGGCGCCATAGGCAGCGCCCGACGGATTCGACGGCGAGTTTAAGAGCACCCAGCGCGTCTTCGGCGTGATCGCCGCCTCGAGTTTTTCCGCCGTCAGGCGGAAGCCGGACGACGCATCGCAGGCGATCAGCACCGGCTTGCCTTCGCAGATCTGGACGATGTCCGAATAGGAAGTCCAGTAGGGCGTCGGGATGATCACCTCGTCGCCGGGATTGATCGACGCCATCATGGCGTTGAAGAGGATCTGCTTGGCGCCGGTGCCAACCGTGATCTCGTCCAACTCATAGGCAAGGCCGTTCTCGCGCTGAAATTTTTCGCGGATCGCCTTCTTCAATTCCGGCGAGCCGTCGAGCGCCGTGTATTTCGTCTCGCCGCGCTGGATCGCTTCCCAGGCAGCTTGCTTGACGTGGTCAGGCGTGTCGAAATCCGGCTCGCCGGCGCCGAGGATGATGACCGGCTTGCCTTCCCGTTTCATGGCATTGGCGCGGGCGCCGATCTTCAGGATTTCCGAAACGCCGATCGAGGAAATCCGCGAGGCGGGCAGAAAGCCCGCCTCCTTGACCGTTGCATTGATGGTCATTGTCGATCCTATTCGATGTCGCCAGTTATTCGATGTCGAACGAGACGCCCTGCGCCAGCGGCAGAGCCTTCGAATAGTTGATCGTGTTGGTGGCGCGGCGCATATAGGCCCTCCAGGCGTCGGAGCCGGATTCACGGCCGCCGCCGGTTTCCTTTTCGCCCCCGAAGGCGCCGCCGATTTCCGCACCGGAGGTGCCGATATTGACGTTGGCAATGCCGCAATCCGAGCCGTCGGCCGCCAGGAAGCGCTCCGATTCCTGCATGTCGCGGGTAAAGATCGACGATGAAAGTCCGGCCGCGACCGCATTGTGGTCGGCGACCACTGCGTCGAAGTCGCTGTACTTCATGACATAGAGAATCGGCGCGAAGGTTTCTTCAAGCACCGGGCCCACCTGCTTTGGCATTTCGACGAGAGCCGGCTTGACGTAGTAGCCGTTCTCGTAGCCGAGCTCGACGCGTTCGCCGCCGGTTACCGCACCGCCCTCACTCTTGGCCTCGGCGATCGCCTTCTGCATGCTGTCGAAGGCGGCCTTGTCGACGAGCGGACCGACGAGTGCGGTCGATTCCAGCGGATTGCCGACCGAGACCGATTGATAGGCCTTCTTCAGGCGAGGCACGAGCTGGTCATAGACGCTTTCATGCACGAAGAGGCGGCGGAGCGTCGTGCAGCGCTGGCCGGCAGTGCCCATGGCGCCGAAGGCGATGGCGCGGAGCGCCATGTCGAGATCGGCCGAGGGGCAGACGATGCCGGCATTGTTGCCGCCGAGCTCGAGGATCGCGCGGGCGAAGCGCTTGGCAAGGCGCGGCCCGACGTCGCGGCCCATGCGGGTCGAGCCGGTCGCCGAGACAAGCGGAACCTTCGGATGGTCGACGAGCACCTCGCCGATTGCGCGGTCGCCGATCAGCACCTGCGACAGGCCTGCCGGCGCATCGCCGAAGCGGGCGAGGGCGCGCTCGAGGATCGCCTCGCAGGCAAGGGCGGTGAGCGGGGTCTTTTCCGACGGCTTCCAGACGACGGCGTTGCCGCAGACGAGCGCTAGTGCTGCGTTCCACGACCAGACGGCGACCGGGAAGTTGAAGGCCGAGATGATGCCGACGACGCCGAGCGGATGCCAGGTTTCCATCATTCGATGGCCGGGACGTTCGGTGGCGATCGTCAGGCCGTAGAGCTGGCGGGACAGGCCGACGGCGAAATCGCAGATGTCGATCATTTCCTGCACTTCGCCGAGGCCTTCGGACGGGATCTTGCCGGCTTCGAGCGAGACGAGGCGGCCGAGATCGGCCTTGAAGGCACGCAGTTCCTCGCCGAGCAGCCGGACGAGCTCGCCGCGCTTCGGCGCCGGCACCAGCCGCCAGGCACGGAAGGCCTCGTCGGCCTGTTCGATCTTCCCGGCCGCTTCGGCGGCCGACACGGTCTTCAGGCTGGCGATCTGCTCGCCGGTGACCGGGCTGTAGGACGGCATGTCGCCGCCGGTATAGAGTTCCCTGGCGACGCCCATCTTGTCGAGGAGGGCGGCTGCCTCCTTGGCAACGTCGACTTTCGTGGCTGCAATATTCATGTCGTCTGACTCCCGTGTTGTCTTATTTGTGAGGTTGGCGCGAGATGCGGGCGGAAAACCGCTTCACACGTTTCCTCATCCCGCGCGGCTCAACCGAAACGCACACTGCCGAGCTTTCCCGGCGAGGTGAACGTCTTCAGTCCGGCGGCCATCTCCTTGAGTTTTTCCGGCGTGTAGAGATCGTAATAGGCCTGGTTGCGGCGGCCGATCGCATGCTCTGCGCTGAAGCTGCCCTGATACTGCTCTACCGCGACAGTGAAGACCCATTCGCGCAGGCGCTGCTCGAAGGCCGGATCGGTCAATAGCGGGCTATCCTTCGCGACGACCAGATTGAAGTGGACGCCGCCGTCGCCGATATGGCCGAAATCGCAAACCGTGACGCCGGGAAATTTCTGCGGCATTTCGGCCTTCATATGGTCGCAGTAGGCCATGATGTCACCCCTTCGGAAGGACAGATCGAAGGCAATCAGCTTGCCCAGATGCTTCACGCCTTCGGAAAGCGCATGGCGCAGTGCCCAAGTCTCGTGCGGCGGGCCGATGAAAGCATCGGCGAGCGGCGCTTCTTCCATCTCCCAGATTTCCGCCAGCACACCTTCGAGAACCGCGTCGAGCGACTGCTCGCCCTCGCGCGGTGGCCAGGTGCGGGAGATCTCTGCCAGGATAACATAGTCGGGGATGTTGCCGCCCTGGAAAGGGTTCTTGAGCGACGGGACATGGGCGAAGGCGGCGGCAATCGCGTTCTTCGACATTCCCTCGAAGGCTGACAGATAGGCGCCGAGGCGCTCTTCCACGGCGTTCAGGAGCGGCAGGACATGGGCACCGCTCGCAGGAACGAGGAACGCGGTTGCCGTCTGCTTCGGCAGGCGCTCGAGATTGAGCACACATTCGGTGACGATGCCGAAAGCGCCGGAGGTGCCGATGAAGATCTGCTTCCAGTCGACGCCGGTATTGTTCTTTCTGAGATCGCAGTCGAGATCGAGCACAGTGCCTGTCTCGTCGGCGAGCACCACCTTCAAGCCCAGCGTGTTGCGGCGGACGTCACCATATTTCAGGAAACGCGAGCCGCCCGTATTGGTGGCGATCATGCCGCCCAGCCGCGGATCGGCGCCAAGGTCGATCGGGAAGAACAGGTCGTGCTCCTCGAGCTTCCTGTTGAGGTCGGAAAGGCGAAAGCCCGCATCGACGCGAATTGACCGATTGTCCAGGCCGATCTCGAAGCGCCGCGTCAGACGGTCGAGGCTGAGGACCACTTCGCTGCCGAAGTTATCCGGCGTCGAGCCGGAAACGAGCCCCGTATTGCCGGACTGAGGGATGAGGGCGATGCCGTTGCGCACGCAGTAAGAAACCGCGGCGGAAACCTCCGCGGTGCTCGCCGGACGCAGCACGGCGGCGGCGCGGCCGCGGTCGTAGCGCGCGCCGGTCTCGTAGGCTTCCATGTCTTCCGGACGCGTGACGACGCCCTTGTCGCCAAGGAGCCGTGCCAGCGCGTCGATATGGTCCCGTTCAATCATCGTCGGCGTATCATTCCGCTGCCACGGCGGCGGTCAAGACCTTGAGGCAGCTCTCGATCGATGCCTTTTCGATGCCGGCATAGTGATCGAATTCGTTGAGGACGGCGGCGGGCCTCGAAGCGCTTCTGGTTCGGGCTCGCGACGAATTCCTGCTGCCCGCCGTCGCCGAGGTTCGACTGGAAGATACCGGCGGCGCTGACCGGAAGGAAGTCCTCGTAGACGATCGGATCGTATTGGACGAGGCCGTCGGCGATCAGCGAGTCGAGACCACGCCGGCCGGGCAGCTTCGTCTGCCGGCCCTTTTCCGTCAGAGAATAGCTGAAATAACCGAGCCCTGCCTGGCGAATTTCAGTCCAACTGTCCGGGAAGGCGTCAAAGGCGTTGGCGAGCGCCGCTCCGTACTCCCTGGCATTGGATCCGTCGGCGGAGGGACGCACGATCTTGCGCGATTCGTCGAGCAATCGGTCGTAAAGGGCGCGGCCCTTCGGGGTTAGCGCGATGCCGCGCTGTTCGATCTCGCCGAAACGGGCGGTGTGCGAGCCGGGCTTCCAGCCGCCGTCGGCGTCGCGGAAGGAAACCGCTTCCTCGAGCGCCTTGAAGGAGGTCTGACGCAACAGGATCGGGCAGTTGCGGGTCGGGGGCCCTTCGACGACGGCCTTGGGGGCAATGCCGTATTCGGGCATCAACGCCTGGACCTGGTCGATGTCGAGCGTGCGCGGCGTCAGATGGTTGATGTGCGGCCCCTTGAAGGAGACGACGTCGGCGATCAGCCGGTGGGCGTCATGCAGGCGCTCGTACATCTCGGCGCTCACATTGGCCCTGTCGTGCCAGCGGAAGGTTTCCAGCACCTCGACGACGAAGCGCTCGGCATCGGCCTTGTCGAGCCCGCCGCCGCGCTCGGCCTTCTCGGTAAGCTCGATGGCCCCCGGCGTGAAGATGCGGCGTTCTTCAAGGATCGCGTCCGCCTCGGTGCGCAGCATCTCGTCGGCGATCAGGTCCAGCCGCAGGAGCGAGGTGAAAACGCGGAAGGGATTGCGCTTCAATGCGGCTTCGCCCACCGGGCGGAAAGCGGTCGAATGCACCGGCACGCCGGCGGTCGAAAGATCGTAGTAACCGACCGGATACATGCCCATCACCGCGAAGACGCGGCGCATCACCGACAATTCCGCCGGGGTGCCGAGACGGATCGCGCCGTGACGTTCCTCGGAGAGGCGTTCGAGCGTATCAGTTGCCTCCAAGCGTTCCTTGAGCGTCGCATCCGCCGCCAGTGTGTCAGCATTGACCTTCGCGACCAGTTCCATCAGCGTGCCGTAGGCCGGCACCTCCTCGCGGTACATCAAGGACATCGCGGCGGAGAAGGCGGCGCGGATATCGTCGGCCGATACGAAACTATTCTCTTTCACTGGGGCTCGCCTCGCGCTAAGGGTGAAGACAAGATCATTCTTAATTCTGATCATATCCAAAGTCGGCGGCCATTGATCGCGCTGCTTCTGACTATGTTGATGCGAGGCCGGAATGAAGTTAAGCCGCCGACTGGTTCCCGACGTGACGACGCTGCAGGCTTTCGAATGCGCGGCGCGTCACGGCAGCTTCACCCAAGCGGCGGCCGAACTCAATCTCACCCAAAGCGCCGTCAGCCGGCAGATCAAGGACCTCGAGACACAATTGGGCGTGCTGCTCTTCGAGCGGGTCCGCCAGCGGGTCATTCTCTCGGATGCGGGGCAGAAATTCCTGCCGGAGGTCCGCCGTCTCCTGCACCAGACGGAGGAACTGATGGTGCGTGCCATGGCCTCGGCACGGGCGGATTCAAGCCTTTCCGTTGCCTCGCTTCCGACCTTCGGCAGCCGCTGGCTGGTGCCGCGCCTGCCGGATTTCCTGAGGCGCTATCCCGGCACGGTTCTCAACATCGCCTCGCGCTCGGCGCCGTTCGATTTCGACGAGCAGAATTTCGACCTGGCGATCCACTACGGCCAGCCGGTCTGGGCGCGCGCCACCTGCAGCTATTTGTGCAGCGAGGTCATCGTACCGGCCGCAAGTCCGGCGCTTCTTGCAGCCAATTCGGTCGAGACGCCCGAAGACATCGGCGGCGGACCGCTGCTTCATCTTGCGACGAGGCCGAAGCTCTGGGCGCAATGGTTCGACGCCAGCGGTGTCGACAGTCACGGCGCCTACCGGGGCAACCGGTTCGATCAATTCTCGATGGTGATCGAAGCGGCGACCGCAGGTCTCGGTTTTGCCCTTTTGCCCCGTTATCTGATCGAGCAGGAACTCGCCGCAGGCACGCTGCGGATTGTACTCGATCGACCGATGCAGACGGAAAACAGCTATTATCTCGTCGTGCCGGAAGGCAAACTGGAAAACCCGATCAGCCGCGCCTTCCGGGAATGGATCAGCGAGCAGGTCGGCTGAGACCGACGCAGCCGGGGAGGGTGGAAGGCGGCTTTCCAAGCGGTCCTTTTGAGATCGTCATGCTGCCACTTACCAGGAAGGGGCCGGACTTGAGTCAAGCATTCATCGAGCCAGCGGGAGGGTGCGGCCGCGCCGCAGCGCTGCCGCCGCAGTCCCGCGCAAATCGATCAAGGCGATGCTCGCAATCCTTGCAAGCCGCTGACACTGCGGCTAAAAAATGCCACTTTGATGCATCACCCGGCCGTGACATCCAACGCGCCGTCGGCATTGCGATCTTCGGGCCCCATGTCCCGGCCAGCGCCTGCTTCCGCGGCTTTCCGGCTCCGGGATGACGACGGCAGATGGGGGGACACATGACCGTGTCTAGAAACGCGCCGGCGCCGCCTGGAACTTCAGGGCCGCAGCCACTCCGGCAGATCAACGAGAACCGGGCCAATCAACCCCGGTTGGAAACAGAATCCATACCCATGCTCCAACATACGACGCCGTCCAATACCCCGCGCGAACCCGAAGCGAAGCAAATCGATTACAACGATTCGATCCGCTCGACCTATTTCTCGAACGACGACCTCAGGGCGTGCGGGGCCGAGCTTGCGCTGAGCGGTGTTTCATCCCTGCCGGGATTCTTTCCCTTCGAGTTCCGCACCAGACACCGGGAGAACGAGAAGGAAATCTTCCGTGTCTACCGGGCGACGGCGGCCGACGTCGAAGCCGGCGCCTCGATCACCCCGGCGGCCGAATGGCTGCTCGACAACCACCATGTCGTGGAGGAAGCGATCCAGGAGGTCCGGCGCGATTTTCCGCGCAAGTTCTACCGCCAATTGCCGACGTTGTCGGTTTCCGGCACGACCATTCCGCGCACCATGGCGCTTGCCTGGCTCTATGTGGCCCACACCCACAGCACCGTTTCGCGGGAGAGCATCACCGCGATGGTCGAGGGTTTCCAGGAGCAGGAGACCCTCAAGATCGGTGAATTGTGGGCCCTGCCGTCGATCCTGCGCTTCGTCCTCATCGAAAACCTGCGCCGAATCGCAATCCGCGTCGAACGCTCGCGCGGCATGCGGCGGAAGGCGAACGAGGTGGCCGACCAGATCATCCGCCTGAGCGATCCGGAACGATGCCGGTCGCTTTTGGCGGAGTCCGAGGCGCTTGCCGCCGACAACACCTTCATCGCCCAACTTCTCTACCGGATGCGCGACGGGTCGCAGACCTCCGGCGCGGTCATCGGCTGGATCGAGGAAAGGCTTGAGCAGCGCGGCACCGATGTCGAGGAGGCGCTGGTCGCCGAACAGAACCGCCTGTCGTCCGGCAACGCGACGATGAGCAATATCATCCGCAGCCTGCGCGAGATCGACGACACGGACTGGGCCGTCTGGTTCGAGAGTGTCAGCAAGATCGACGCGACGCTGCGTGAAGGCTCCGACTATGCGGCGCTCGAATTCGGTTCGCGCAACACGTATCGCGACACCATCGAAAAGCTCGCCCGCCGGTCCGGCTACAGCGAGCACGAGGTCACGCAGACGGCGATCGAGATGGTCGAGGAGGCGAGGGCCGCCGCCGCGGTCGAGGCGCCGCTGCAGGAGCCGAATGTCGGCGCCTTCCTTGTCGGCGAACGGCGCAAAATCCTGGAGAGGAGGATCGGCTATTCGCCGTCGGTGCTGCAGAGGATGATCCGCCTGGTGCGCAAGCTGGACTGGTTTGCGATCGCCGGGCCGAACATCCTTCTGACCATTCTGGCGATGATTGCCGTTTACGCCTTCGTTAGCCCGATGGACATTCCGAACGGCGCCAAGCTGATCATGCTGCTGCTTTTCGCGCTGCCGGCTTCCGAGGGTGCGATGGGCCTGTTCAACACGCTCGTCACGCTGTTCGTCAAACCGTCGCGGCTTGTCGGTTACGAGTTCCTCGACGGCATCCCCGAGGACGCCCGCACGCTCGTCGTGGTGCCCTGCCTGATCGCCAAGCGCGACCATGTCGACGAGCTGGTGCGCAATCTCGAGGTTCATTATCTCGCCAATCCGCGTGGCGAGATCTATTTCGCTCTGTTGAGCGACTGGGCCGACAGCAAGTTCGAGGAAACGCCGACCGATTCGGACGTGCTCGAATATGCCAAGCGGGAAGTGGCGTCGCTCGCGGCCCGCTATGCCTATGACGGCAAGACGCGCTTCTTCCTCTTGCACCGCCGGCGGCTGTTCAACGAGGCCGAAGGCGTCTGGATGGGCTGGGAGCGCAAGCGCGGCAAGCTGCACGAGCTCAACCTCCTGTTGCGCGGTGATCGCGACACCTCGTTCCTCCAGGGCGCCAATACGGTGCCGGAGGACGTGCAATATGTCATGACGCTCGATTCCGACACGCGCCTGATGCGCGACGCGGTGACGAAGCTGGTCGGCAAGCTCTATCACCCGATCAACCGGCCGGTCGTGAACCCGAAGACGCAGCAGGTGGTAGCCGGCTACAGCCTCCTGCAGCCGCGCGTGACGCCGTCGCTGACGACGGGCAACGAGGCCTCCGCCTTCCAGCGCATCTTCTCGATCAACCGCGGCATCGATCCCTATATCTTCACCGTTTCCGACGTCTATCAGGACATCACCGACGAAGGCAGTTTCACCGGCAAGGGCCTCTACCACGTCGATGCCTTCGAGGCGGCGCTCAAGGGCCGGATCGAAGAGAACGCGGTGCTCAGCCATGACCTGCTCGAGGGATCCTATGCGCGCTGCGCGCTGGTGACCGATATCGAGCTCGTCGAGGACTTCCCGACCCGCTACGAAGTCGAGATGTCGCGTCAGCACCGCTGGGCGCGTGGCGACTGGCAGCTCCTGCCTTACATCTTCAGCCTGACGAACGGGCTCTCCATGCTCGGCCGCTGGAAGATGTACGACAACCTGCGCCGCTCGCTGATTCCCGTCGCCTGGCTCGCTGCTTCCGTCATGGGCTGGTACTACATGCAGCCGACGGATGCGCTGATCTGGCAGATCGTGCTGATCTTCAGTCTTTTCGTCGCGCCGACGCTATCGCTCATCTCCGGGATCATGCCGCGGCGCAACGATATCGTCGCCCGCGCCCATATACACACGGTGCTTTCCGACATCCGCGCCGCCAATGCGCAAGTTGCCTTGCGCATCGTCTTCATCGCCCACAATGCGGCGATGATGGCGGACGCGATCGTCCGGTCGCTCTACCGCACCTTCGTCAGCCGCAAGCTGATGCTCGAATGGCGGACGGCCGCGCAGGTCCAGAGTGCCGGCCACGGCTCGATCGGCGACTATTTCCGCGCCATGTGGACGGCGCCGGCGCTCTCCCTTGTTTCGCTTGCGCTCGCGGCCGTCTCCGATACCGGGCTGCCCTTCATCGGCATCCCGTTTGCCCTTGTCTGGGCGGCGTCGCCGGCGGTCGCATGGTTCGTCAGCCAGTCGGCGGAAACGGAAGACCAGCTCGTCGTCTCCGACGAGGCGATAGAGGACATGCGCAAGATCGCCCGGCGGACATGGCGCTATTTCGAGACCTTCGTCACCGCCGAGCAGAACTTCCTGCCGCCGGACAATTTCCAGGAAACTCCGCAACCGGTTCTGGCGGAGCGCACCTCGCCCACCAATATCGGCGTCTATCTCCTGTCGGCGATGTCGGCGCGCTCCTTCGGCTGGATCGGCTTCGAGGAGACGATCACCCGGCTCGAGCAGACGATCGCCACGATCGATCGCATGCCCAAATACCGCGGCCATCTCTTCAACTGGTACCGCACGCGCGGCCTCGAAACGATGGAGCCGCGCTATATCTCGTCGGTCGACAGCGGTAATCTGGCCGGGCACCTGATCGCAGTCTCGTCCATGTGCCGGGAATGGGCCGAGGCGCCCTCCGCCCATGTCCAGGGCAATCTCGACGGCATCGGCGACGTCGCCGCCATCCTCGCCGAGGTGCTGGACGAACTGCCGGACGACCGCAAGACCGTGCGTCCTTTGCGGCGGCTGATCGAAGAGCGCATCGCCGGCTTCCAGAACGCGCTCGCCGCCGTCAAGCGCGAGCACGAGTTCGCCTCGATCCGGGTCATCAACCTGGCGGTGCTTGCCCGCGACATGCACAAGCTTACCCTCAATCTCGACCATGAGGTCCGCACCGCCCAAAGCGGCGAAGTGGCCAAATGGGCGGGCTCGCTGGTGGCGACCTGCGAGGCGCACATCGCCGACGGCGTCTTCGATCTCGGGGCGATCGACTCGCTGCGCCAGCGCCTGCTCGTGCTCAAGGACCGGGCCCGCGACATCGCTTTCTCGATGGATTTCAGCTTCCTGTTCCGGCCGGAGCGGCGGCTGCTCTCGATCGGTTACCGGGTGAACGCCAACGAGCTCGACGAGGCCTGCTATGACCTTTTGGCTTCAGAAGCGCGGCTGACGAGCCTCTTCGCAATCGCCAAGGGGGATCTGCCGACCGAGCATTGGTACAAGCTCGGACGGCCGATCGTGCCGATCGGCGCGCGCGGCGCGCTCGTCTCCTGGTCCGGCTCGATGTTCGAATATCTGATGCCGCCGCTCGTCATACAGGAGCGGCAAGGCGGCATCCTGAACCAGACGAACAATCTGGTGGTGCAGGAGCAGATCAACCATGGCCGGCGCCTCGGGACCCCGTGGGGCATCTCTGAGGCCGCCTTCAATGCGCGCGATCACGAGCTCACCTACCAGTACACGAATTTCGGCGTGCCGACGCTGGGCCTCAAACGTGGTCTCGGCCAGAATGCGGTGATCGCGCCCTACGCGTCGATCCTCGCCTGCATGTACGACCCGAAGTCGGCGCTCGCCAATCTGGAGCGGCTCCGGGAAGTCGGCGCCCTTGGTGCCTATGGCTATCACGATGCGGTGGATTTCACGCCGACGCGCGTGCCCGAAGGGCAGAAATGCGCCGTGGTGCGCAACTACTACGCCCACCATCATGGCATGTCGATCGCAGCCGTCGCAAACGTGGTCTTCAATGGCCAATTGCGCGAATGGTTCCACGCCGATCCGGTGATCGAGGCGGCGGAGCTCTTGCTGCAGGAAAAGGCGCCGCGCGACATTCCGGTGATGGCTGCCAAGCGCGAGCCGGAATCACTCGGCAAGGGACAGGCCGACCTGCTGCGCCCGGAAGTCCGGCTGATCGAGGACCCGCTGGCGCAGGACCGCGAGACGGTTTTCCTGTCGAACGGCCACTATTCCATCATGCTGACGGCGACCGGCGCCGGCTACGGGCGCTGGAACGGCCAGTCGGTTACCCGTTGGAAGCCCGATCCGGTGGAAGACAGGTCGGGAACGTTCATCTTCCTGCGCGACACGGTGACGGGCGAGTGGTGGTCGGCGACCGCCGAGCCGCGCCGCGTCGAGGGCGAAAAGACCCTCACCCGCTTCGGCGACGACAAGGCCGAGTTCGTCAAGACCGTCGGCGATCTCATGAGCGAGGTGGAATGCATCGTCGCCACGGAACACGACGCCGAAGGCCGCCGGGTCATCCTGCTCAATACCGGCACGGAAGACCGCTTCATCGAAGTCACTTCCTATGCCGAGCCGGTGCTCGCCATGGACGATGCCGACAGCGCGCATCCGGCCTTCTCGAAGATGTTTATCCGCACCGAGATCAGCCGGCAGGGCGACGTCATCCGGGTGTCGCGCAACAAGCGCAGTTCCAGTGACCCGGACATCGAGGTCGCGCATCTCATCACCGACAATGCCGGCAGCGATCGGCACACCCAGGCGGAAACCGACCGCCGCCGCTTCGTCGGCCAGGGCCGCACGCTGTCGGAGGCCGCCGCCTTCGATCCGGGCGTCAGCCTCTCGGGCACCGACGGCTATACGCTCGACCCGATCATGGCGCTCCGGCGTGTCGTCCGGGTTCCGGCCGGCAAGAAGGTCAGCGTCATCTTCTGGACGATCGCCGCCCCGGACCGGGAAGCAGTCGACCGGGCGATCGACCGCTACCGCCACCCGGAAACTTTCAATCACGAGCTCATCCATGCCTGGACCCGCAGCCAGGTGCAGATGCGCCATGTCGGGATCAGTTCGAAGGAGGCGGCAAGCTTCCAGATGCTCGGCCGCTACCTGGTCTATCCCGACATGCACCTTCGCGCCGACACGGCGAGCGTCAAGGTCGGCCTCGCCTCCCAGGCGGCGCTGTGGCCGCTGGCGATCTCCGGCGACTTCCCGATCTTCTGCCTGAGGATCAATGACGACGGCGACCTCGGCATCGCCCGCGAGGCGCTGCGTGCGCAGGAATATCTGAGAGCCCGCGGCATCACCGCCGATCTGGTGATCGTCAATGAGCGCGCCTCATCCTATGCGCAGGATCTGCAGCACACGCTCGATTCCATGTGCGAGAACCTGAGGCTGCGCGGCCTCTCGGACGGCCCGCGCCAGCACATCTTCGCGGTGCGGCGCGACCTGATGGAGCCGGAGACCTGGTCGACGCTGATCTCGGCGGCGCGCGCCGTCTTCCACGCCCGCAACGGCACGATCACCGACCAGATCGCCCGCGCCGCCGCGCTCTACGCAAAGCCGGCGGAAGATGCGAAGGAGCGTACGCGGATGCTGCTGCCGGTGATCCAGGACGCGGCCGACGGAGCGGCTGCGCCCGTCTCCGGCGACGACCTCGACTTCTGGAACGGTTTTGGCGGCTTTGCCGACGGGGGGCGCGAATATGTCGTGCGGCTGCGCGGCGGCGAGGCGACGCCTCACCCGTGGATCAATGTCATTTCCAACGAGGGCTTCGGCTTCCACGTCTCGGCCGAGGGAGCAAGCTTCTCCTGGAGCCGCAATTCGCGCGACTACCAGCTGACCCCCTGGAGCAATGACGCCGTCGTCAACCGTCCGGGCGAGGCGATCTTTATCCGCGATATGACGAGCGGTTCGGTGACGACGCCCTACGCAGCCCTTTCGCGGCGCAGGTCGGCGCTTTTCGAAGCGCGTCACGGCCTTGGCTATTCGAACTTCCGAAGCAAGCAGGACGACCTCGATATCGAGGCGACCCACACCGTGCACAGATCGCTGCCGGCCAAGCTCATCCGGCTGTCGATCCGCAACCGGGGTTCGGCCACCCGCAAGCTGCGCATCTACGGCTATGCCGAGTGGGTTCTCGGCAACAACCGCAGCCGCACGGCGCCTTTCGTGCTGACCGAATGGCAGGAGGCTGCGAGCGCGCTTCTCGCGACCAATCCCTACAGCATCGATTTTGCCGGCCGCACGGCATTCTTCGCGATCGATGGCGAGACGGCGAGCTACGCGGCGAGCCGCCGGGAGTTCCTCGGCCGCAACGGCGCGATCCTCGCCCCGCAGGCGGTTATTTCCGGAGCCGAACTTTCCGGGTCGACCGAAGTGGACGGCGACCCTTGCGCGGCGCTTGCGACGGATCTGACCATCGAGCCGGGCGCCGAGCGGCAGGTCACCTTCTTCCTCGGCGATGCCGACAACAGCGACCAAATAGAAGGAATCCTAGGGGAATTGCGTGCTGGCACATTCGAAACGGTGCTGGAGACGTCAAAGACCTTCTGGAGCGAGTTCACTGGCGTCGTGAAGGTGGAGACACCCGACCGGGCCTTCAACCACATGATCAATCACTGGCTTCCCTATCAGAGCCTCGGGTGCCGGATCATGGCCCGCTCGGCCTTTTATCAGGCGAGCGGCGCCTTTGGCTTCCGCGATCAATTGCAGGATACGCTCGCCTTCCTCACCCACCGGCCGGAACTGGCGCGGGCGCAGGTGTTGAACGCCGCCTCCCGACAGTTCGTCGAAGGCGACGTGCAGCATTGGTGGCTGCCCGGCTCCGGGGCGGGCGTCCGTACGATGATTTCCGACGACGTCGTCTGGCTCGCCTATGCGGTCGCGCATTATTGCACCGTCACCGGGACGAAGGACATCCTCGCCGAGAAGCTGCCCTTCATCGTCGGGCCTGCGCTCGAGGAGGGACAGCACGACAGCTTCTACACGCCGGAGATCGCTGACGAGGTTGCCGACATCTACGAGCATTGCGCCCGTGCCCTCGATCTCGCCATCAAACGCACCGGTGCCAACGGGCTGCCGCTGATTCTTGGCGGCGACTGGAACGACGGCATGAACCGCGTCGGCGAGGCGGGCGAGGGTACGAGCGTCTGGCTCGGCTGGTTCCTGGCCGGAGCGCTTCGCGCCTTCCTGCCCTATGCGCGTGAGCGCAAGGATGAGCCACGCGTGGCGCTCTGGGCGGCTCATCTCGATATCGTCAAGCGGGCGCTCGATGAGGCCGGCTGGGACGGCGACTACTATCGTCGCGGCTATTATGACGATGGATCGCCGCTCGGCTCGGCGGAAAACAATGAGTGCCGGATCGATTCGATCGCGCAATCCTGGAGCACGCTATCGGGCGAAGGCGACGCGGAGCGTTCCGGGCGCGCCATGGATGCGGTGATGGCGGAACTGGTCGATCCGGAAAAACGCATTGTCAGGCTGTTCACGCCGCCGCTCGAAAAGACCAAGCAGGATCCCGGCTATATCAAGTCCTACCCGCCGGGCGTGCGCGAGAATGGCGGCCAATATACCCACGCGGCCACCTGGGTCGTGCTGGCCTTTGCCGCTCAGGGGCGACCGGAGGAGGCCTGGCGAGCATTCCAGATGCTGAACCCGATATCGCATTCGCGCAGTCGCGACGGTGCGGAACATTACCGCGTGGAGCCCTATGTCGTGGCGGCGGATATCTATGGCGAGGGCGCCCTCGCCGGCCGCGGCGGCTGGACCTGGTATACCGGCTCGGCCGGCTGGCTCTACCGCGCCGGCGTCGAGGGGATCCTCGGCATTCGCCAGCGGGGGGAAAAGCTGGCGATCCAGCCGGTGTTGCCGGAGGAATGGGATGGTTATTCCGCCGAAGTCAGGCTGAATGGCGCCACCCATCGGATTTCCGTCAGCCGCGACAAAAAAACCGGTGAGTTGATCGTCAGCGTCAATAATAGTGTCACAAAAAACGCGCATGAAGGCATTTTACTCTAAGCGCCGGAATTGAATGGGAGAGGAACCGGCTTTGTGCGGAAGTGCGAGGCCGGTTTTTCTTTGCCGTCAGTTTGGCAGCGCGACCTCAGGTCGCGGTTTCATCGACGCTGCCGGAACGCCCTCGGGCGGGGCGGCGTCCGGTTTCAACAAGGGGTGGGGCGGGGCGCCAAAACCCGGATAAGGACCGCATGCTGCAAAAGACCTCTTGGGGCGGCAGAGACCCGATTGCAACCGCCCCGGTCGCGACAGGGCGCGACACCCGCCTCGACGTCTTCCGAGCGCTCTGCCTGTTGACGATCTTCATCAACCACGTTCCGGGCCAGTATCTCGAATATCTCACGCACAAGAACGTAGGCTTCTCCGACTCGGCAGAGGCCTTCGTGCTGATTTCCGGCCTGTCGGTCGGTGTAGCCTATGGCGGCAAGTTCGTGGCCGGTGCGCGGCTGGCGCTGACCTTGAAGGTCTGGCGTCGTGCCCTGACGCTCTATGTCGCGCATATCATGACGAGCGTAGTGACGCTGGCGATCTTTGCCGGCGGCGCCCTCTATTTCGGCCGCCAGGATCTGATCGGCGAAATCAACATCCGCCCGATCGTCGAGCAGGCCGAACAGGGCATCGTCGCCATGGTGCTGCTCGGCCACCAGCTCGGCTACAACAACATCCTGTCTATGTACGCGGTGCTGTTCCTGATGCTGCCCGGCATCCTGTGGCTGAATACGCATCGTCCGTGGCTGCTGTTCGTCCTTTCCGCCGCCCTCTGGCTTGCCGCCGGCTGCTTCAAGCTCGTCCCCTCGAATTTCCTCGACGAAGGCTACTGGTTCCTCAATCCCTGGTCCTGGCAGTTCCTCTTCGTGATCGGCATTCTCTGCATGACCCATGCGCGCCGCGGCGGTCGCCTGCCGCGAAGCTGGTGGCTCATCGTGCCTTCAGCAGCCTATCTGCTGATCTCGGCCGCCTGGGTGCTGTTCTCCTGGTGGAGCATCGATCTTTCCTTCGGGCTGCCGGCGGTGCTGACCGGCTTCGACAAGACGTTCCTGTCGCTGACGCGGCTCCTGCACGTGCTGGCGCTTGCCTATCTTCTGGCGATCACCCCGCTCGTCAGCCGGCTGACGCGGCTCGACGGCAATCATCCGCTGGTGATGGTCGGCCGGCATTCGCTGCCGGTCTTCATCCTCGGAACGATCCTCGCCATGGCCGGGCAGGTGCTGCTCTTCGTCACCGGCCGGAACCCGCTGATCGGCACCCTCTTCGTCATCGCCGGCATCGGCCTGCACTTCGTCTATGCCTATTATCTCGACTGGCTGAGGGAGATGGCCGGCGCCAAGCCGCTACGGGCGGCTTAGGAGGCGCGTCAGATCGGTTAGACTTGCATGGCCTGGTTAGGATTAAGATCCCTCCAGGGATTTATTGATTTGCGACGCGGAGAAGCATCCGTTGAAATTGGCGACAGCGCAAACCATCGTCTCCCAGGAGGTTTCGGTCAATGGAGCCGCGATACGCGGGATGATCAAGAGTGCTGCGGATCAGGGTGCGCGACTGATCAGTTTCTGCGAAGGCGCCCTCTCGGGTTATGGCAAAGCGCAGATACGACGTCCTGATCGCTGGCGGACTTTCGATTGGGATCGTCAGGAAGCCGAGCTTCGGTCCATAGCCGATACTTGCAGGCAGTTTCGTATCTTTGCCGTCGTCGGCGCTGCGCATCGGCTCTCCGCCGCTTATCCGCCTCACAACAGCCTCTACGTCTTCGCGGACGACGGGAATTTGCTTACGAGATACGACAAACGATATCTGTCGAGCACTGAGCTGGGCGGCTGGTACACCCCCGGAACCGAACCGATCACGTTTGAGATAGATGGCTATCGTTTCGGTTCAGCGGTGTGCATCGAGTCCCAGTTTTCCGAGGTATTCGCCGAGTACGAGCGTTTCGGCGTCGATGTGGTTCTCTTCTCTTCCTACGGCATTCCCGCGCATTTCCGGATCGCGCTACAGGCACATGCGGTGTTGAACTGCCTTTGGATAGGCGCAGCGACGCCGGCGCAAACCGCCGATGAGGGAGCCGCGGGTACGATCGGGCCTGATGGACGATGGATCAGCCTATGCTCGGCGTCTCTCGAGCCTGGCTTCGCGATTGCAACGCTCGATCGAGATGACCCAGCTTACGAGATTCCGCTTCGGAAGGCTCGGCCATGGCGTGCCAAAGCAAGGCAAGGAGATATCTACCGAGACAAGTTCGTGGACGATCCGAGAAGTCGCGACAGAAGCGGTTACTGAAGTTTTCCGGCGACGCGAGCATGCCACCGCCGCCGCACGCGCCCACTCGAGGGGCTTTGCAGTGCCTTAAATGACAAAATGCCCCGGAGCTCCGGGGCATTGTCGTTTCGTGCCAATGAGGCGATAGAGGTCACGCCGCCGTGAGGCTCTTGCGGACATCTTCGTCCGTCAGAATACCGCTGGCGCGCAGAAGGGCGGCGAAGCGACCGTTGCTCTGGCTGAGTTCGCTGAAGCCGCCCATCTCGACGACCCGGCCGTGATCCATGAAAATCACCAGGTCCGCCTCGCGCACCGTCGACAGGCGGTGGGCGATGATGAAGGTCGTGCGGTCCTTCCGCAGCGCATCGATCGCTTCCTTGACGCGTGCCTCGGTTTCGACGTCGAGCGCACTGGTCGCCTCGTCGAGCACGAGGATCGGGGAGTTCTTGAGGATGGCGCGGGCAATGGCGATCCGCTGGCGTTCGCCGCCCGAGAGCCGGTTGCCGCGTTCGCCGACCATCGTGTCGTAGCCGTTGAGGCGGCCTTCGATGAAGTCGCTTGCGGCGGCGGCTTCGGCGGCGCCCATGATCTCTTCCAGCGTAGCATCCTCGCGGCCGAGCCGGATGTTGTCGCCGATCGAGCGGTTCATCAGGCCGGCATCCTGGAAGACGGTGGCGATCGAGCGGCGCAGCGACTTGCGCGTTACGGTCGAGATATCGACGCCGTCGATCAGGATTTGGCCGTGCTTCGGCTCATGGACCCGCTGCAACAGGTTGACGAGCGTCGTCTTGCCGGCGCCGGTCGGGCCGACGATGGCGATCGTCTGGCCGGCCTTGGCTGTGAACGAGACGTTGCGCACGCCCTGGGCGGAATTGGCGAAGTCGAAGGAGACGTCGCGGAACTGCACTTCGCCGACGACGCCGGTGAGTTCCTTGGCGCCGGCCGGCTCCTCGCGTTCACGCACCGCATCCTCGAGCTTGTAGAAGTCCTCGAGCTTGGCGCGCGCCTCGAAGATCTGCGTCACGAAGGCCTTCATCTGGTCGAGACGGCCGATCAGGAGGTTGGCGAAGCCGATGAAGGCGATCACCTCGCCAACGCCGAGCTCGCCGCGCTGCACCAGGATCGTACCGATGACGAGGATCGCCATCATCGAAATGGTCGAGGCGATGCGGTTGAGCGCGCTCGCCAGCGCCCACCAGTCGAGCACCGGATACTGGGCGGAGAGAAGCCGCTCGGCGAACTTCTTCAGTTCGCGCGTTTCCGCTTCGATACGGTTGTAGCTGTGAACCACCGAGACGTTGCTGATCGCGTCGGAGACATGCGAGAAGACCGTGTGGTAGTGGTTCTCGACCAAGGCCTGGCCGTCCTTGGTGCGACTCATCACGGCCTTGCTGATCAGCACATAGGCCGCGCCAAGCACGACGAGCACCATCGACAGGCGGAAGTCCATGGCGAAGGCGGTCGGCACCAGCAGGACGAGTGCTACGGCGGTCGCGAGGTGCTGGCGCATGAATTCGAGCCATAGCCCGAAGAGCGTCTCGCAGGCGCGTAGCAGCGTGTGCAGCGCGTTCGAGGTGCCTCGCTGGCTATGCCAGGAGAGCGGCATGGAGACGATCCGGCCGAAGGCTTCCGTCAGGAGCGTCGCCCGACGGCCATGCGCAAGACGGTCGGCCTCGCGGGAGACGAGCACGAAGGCGATCGTGTTGAAGACACCGAAGCCGGCCCACAGGAGCAGCATCGGCGCGACGTCCTTCTGCGACGAGATCGCGTCGATGATACGGCCGAAGAGGATGGGTTCGGCAATCGTGATGGCAGCCAGGACGATATTGGCGATGACGATCGCCCCGACACGGATTTTGTGGACAGCAAGATACTGAAGCGCTCTTGCATACACCTGGAATAAAGACACTGTCTCACCCCTTCTGGGCATCGGATTTTTCCGCCGCAACAGCAGTGCGGCGAGGCGTTGCGCCTTTGTCGATCAACGCAGGATTGCCCTGCTGGACCGACAAAGCCGCGCGAGACGGCCTTGAGAAAAACCTGCGGAAAACCCGAAGCGGGCAAATCAGACGGCTTGATCATCCGGGTCCAAGGGAGGATTTGGTGGACGATCCATCGTTCGCAATCTCTTGCCACGACTCCGATTTTTTGCAGGTTTCGTACAGGACCGGGCGTGATAAGAAGAATTATTGCGGTTGCAACATGAATGGCTTCTGAACGGCGCGTTCATAGAAGACTTCGCAAGCGCTCGCTGCCCGTTCCGACCTCAAGGTGTTCAATGAATATAACGTTGCTCGTACAGTTTCTGGCGCTTCTGGAAGAGATGAAGACACGCGAGGAGATCCTGCCCGAGTTCGAGCGGCTGCTCGATCGCTGTGGCTTCGATTTCTACGGCCTCATACGCCAGCCCAAACCGCACGAGAACCCGTTGAGGCTCTTGCTCGCCGGGCGCTGGCCCGACGGCTGACCGCAGATCTACATCCGCAAGAAATACGTCGTCATCGACCCGACGATCCGCTATCTCGGCCACGCCCAGCGCGGCTTCCGCTGGCGCGACACGCTCGTCGCCTTCCGCTCCGACCCGCACCGCAAGCGCATGGAAAGCATGATGATCGAGGCGCGCAATCACGGGCTCTTCGACGGCTACATCTTTCCGGTGCATGGCCGGCGCGGGCTGATGGGCAATTTGACCGTCGGCGGCCGTGTGGTCGACTTGAGCCCGGTGGAACTGAGCCTCTTCGACGCGATCGCCAAGCGGCTGTTCTGGAAGCTGCTCGAACTCACCGATCCGGAAATCATGGCAGAGCTCGTCTCGCGCGTCGAAGTCCAGATGACCCGGCGCGAGATGGAAGCGCTGAACTATCTCGCCGACGGCATGACCTCGAACGACATCGGCAAGGTGCTCGACATTTCGAGCCATACGGTCGACTGGTACATGAACGGCATCCAGGAAAAGCTGAAGGCGAAGAACCGGCACCACGCCGTGGCAATTGCCTTCCGCCTTGGATTGATCTCCTAGGGGGCCGTCCTGACCCAATGGGTTAGGCTTCGTGTCGCATCTGAAATTGCACTTCATTCCTTGACTCGCTAATAGTTCATTTCGCGGGTGCAGCATTCCCGCGTTTTCAAGTCTATTGAGGAGTCCGACTTGTCCATCTCAAAGATCCTTGTTGCCAACCGATCCGAAATCGCCATCCGCGTCTTCCGCGCGGCCAACGAGCTGGGGCTTGAAACGGTCGCGATATGGGCTGAGGAGGACAAGCTGGCGCTGCACCGCTTCAAGGCGGACGAGAGCTATCAGGTCGGCCGCGGTCCGCATCTGCCCCGCGACCTCGGACCGATCGAGAGCTATCTTTCGATCGACGAGGTGATCCGCGTCGCCAAGCTGTCGGGCGCAGACGCCATCCATCCGGGCTACGGACTGCTGTCGGAAAGTCCGGAATTCGCCGAGGCCTGCGCCGAGAACGGCATCACCTTCATCGGCCCGAAGCCGGAAACGATGCGCCAGCTCGGCAACAAGGTGGCGGCCCGCAACCTGGCGATCTCGATCGGCGTGCCGGTCGTGCCGGCGACCGAGCCGCTGCCGGACGACCCGGCCGAGATCAAGCGGCTCGCCGACGAGATCGGCTATCCGGTGATGTTGAAGGCCTCCTGGGGCGGCGGCGGCCGCGGCATGCGGGCGATCCGCGACCCGAAGGACCTGATCCGCGAGGTGACCGAGGCGAAGCGCGAGGCGAAGGCCGCCTTCGGCAAGGACGAGGTCTATCTCGAAAAGCTCGTCGAGCGGGCTCGCCATGTCGAAAGCCAGATTCTCGGCGACACGCACGGCAATGTCGTGCATCTGTTCGAGCGCGACTGCTCGATCCAGCGGCGCAACCAGAAGGTCGTCGAGCGCGCGCCGGCGCCCTATCTCAACGAGGCGCAGCGGCAGGAGCTTGCCGACTATTCGCTGAAGATCGCTCAGGCGACCAACTATATCGGCGCCGGCACCGTCGAGTATCTGATGGATGCCGACACCGGCAAGTTCTACTTCATCGAAGTGAACCCGCGCATCCAGGTCGAGCACACGGTGACCGAGGTGGTCACCGGCATCGATATCGTCAAGGCGCAGATCCACATCCTCGACGGCTTTGCCATCGGCACGCCGGAGTCGGGCGTGCCGAAGCAGGCGGACATCCGCCTCAACGGCCACGCCCTGCAGTGCCGCATCACCACCGAGGACCCGGAGCAGAACTTCATTCCGGACTATGGCCGCATCACCGCCTATCGCGGCGCCACCGGCTTCGGCATAAGGCTCGACGGCGGTACCGCCTATTCCGGCGCGATCATCACCCGCTATTACGATCCGCTGCTCGAGAAGGTCACCGCCTGGGCGCCGACGCCGGACGAGGCGATCCGCCGCATGAACCGGGCGCTACGCGAATTCCGCATCCGCGGCGTCGCGACCAACCTCACCTTCCTCGAGGCGATCATCGGCCACCCGAGGTTCCACGACAACAGCTACACGACCCGCTTCATCGACACGACGCCGGAACTGTTTCAACAGGTGAAGCGCCAGGACCGCGCCACCAAGCTGTTGACCTATCTCGCCGACGTCACCGTCAACGGCCATCCGGAGGCGAAGGGCCGGCCGAAGCCCAACGACGACATCGCCGCTCCAGTCGTGCCGTTCATCAATGGTGAGGTGAAGCCGGGCACCAAGCAACGGCTCGATGAGCTTGGTCCGAAGAAGTTCGCCGAATGGGTGAAGGCGCAGCCTGAGGTGCTGATCACCGACACGACGATGCGCGACGGCCACCAGTCGCTGCTTGCCACCCGCATGCGCACCTATGACATCGCACGGATCGCCGGCACCTATGCCCGGGCCTTGCCGAACCTGTTCTCGCTCGAATGCTGGGGCGGCGCCACCTTCGACGTGTCGATGCGCTTCCTGACCGAGGATCCGTGGGAGCGGCTGGCGATGGTGCGCGAGGACGCGCCGAACCTGCTTCTGCAGATGCTGCTGCGCGGCGCCAACGGCGTCGGCTACAAGAACTATCCGGACAATGTCGTCAAATACTTCGTCGCCCAAGCGGCCAAGGGCGGCATCGACGTGTTCCGCGTCTTCGACTGCCTGAACTGGGTCGAAAACATGCGCGTTGCGATGGATGCTGTGGCGCAAGAAAACAAGATCTGCGAGGCGGCGATCTGCTATACCGGCGACATCCTGAATTCCGCCCGGCCGAAATACGACCTGAAATACTACACGGCGCTGGCCGCTGAACTGGAAAAGGCCGGCGCCCATATCATCGCCGTCAAGGACATGGCCGGATTATTGAAGCCGGCCGCCGCACGGGTGCTGTTCAAGGCGCTGAAGGAATCGACCGACCTGCCGATCCATTTCCACACCCACGACACCTCGGGCATCGCCGCGGCGACCGTGCTGGCGGCGGTCGAGTCCGGCGTCGACATCGTCGATGCGGCGATGGATGCGCTGTCCGGCAACACTTCGCAGCCCTGCCTCGGCTCGATCGTCGAGGCGCTGGCCGGCACCGAGCGCGACCCCGGCCTGAATCCGGAATGGATCCGCCGCATCTCCTTCTACTGGGAGGCAGTGCGCCATCAATACGCGGCCTTCGAGAGCGACCTCAAGGGACCGGCCTCGGAAGTCTACCTGCACGAGATGCCGGGCGGCCAGTTCACCAACTTGAAGGAGCAGGCCCGCTCGCTCGGCCTTGAGACACGCTGGCACGAGGTGGCGCAGGCCTATGCCGACGCCAACCGGATGTTCGGCGATATCGTCAAGGTGACGCCGTCCTCCAAGGTGGTCGGCGACATGGCGCTGATGATGGTCTCGCAGGACCTGACGGTCGCCGATGTCGAGAACCCGGCCAAGGACGTCTCCTTCCCGGACTCGGTCGTATCGATGCTGAAGGGCGATCTCGGTCAGCCGCCGGGCGGCTGGCCGGAAGGGCTGCAGAAGAAAGCGCTGAAGGGCGAAGAGCCCTATACGGCCGTGCCGGGTTCGCTGCTGCCGCCGGCCGATCTCGACGCGGAGCGTAAGAGCATCGAGGAGAAACTCGGCCGTGAGCTCGATGATTTCGAGTTCGCTTCCTATCTGATGTATCCGAAGGTCTTCACCGACTATGCGATCGCTTGCGAGACCTATGGTCCGGTCAGCGTGCTGCCGACGCCGGCCTATTTCTACGGCATGGCGCCGGGGGAGGAACTGTTCGCCGATATCGAGAAGGGCAAGACGCTGGTGATCCTCAACCAGGCGCAGGGCGAGATCGACGAGAAGGGCATGGTCAAGATGTTCTTCGAATTGAACGGCCAGCCGCGGTCGATCAAGGTGCCGGACCGCAACCGCGGCGCTTCCGCCGCCATTCGCCGCAAGGCCGAGGCCGGCAACGCCGCCCAGCTCGGCGCGCCGATGCCGGGCGTCATCTCGACGGTTGCCGTCCATCCCGGCCAGCCGGTCAAGGCCGGCGACGTGCTGCTCTCCATCGAGGCGATGAAGATGGAGACGGCGCTGCACGCCGAGAGGGACGGCACGATCGCCGAGGTGCTGGTCAGGGCCGGCGACCAGATCGACGCCAAGGATCTGCTGATCGTGTTTGGTGCTTGAAGGTACAAGATCCTAGTCCATACGGCCGGAACGTTGCGGCCGTATTTGTAGTGCGAAATGAAGCGACGCCAGGCCTGCTGTAGCATCGCCGCCCGTCCCCGCGGCTATTCACAGCATCCGTGGTAGTATCAGTCCGCCTGCTTGTCCGGAGGTTGCTCAAATATCATAGCTCATCGGCGCACTCAGCGACGCGATGAACCGCTTGGTCCGCTCCCGCTCGGGCGTTGAAAAAATCTTGCGCGGCGGACCGCTTTCGACGACGACGCCGGCGTCGAGGAAGACCACGTGATCGGCGACGCGGGAGGCAAGGCGCAGGTCGTGGGTGGCCATGATCATCGTCGTGCCTTCGCGCGCGAGACGGCTGAGCACCTCGACAACTTCCTCGGCGAGTTCCGGATCGAGCGCCGAGGTCGGCTCGTCGCACAAGAGGACGCGTGGGGACGGTGCAAGCGCGCGGGCGATCGCCACGCGCTGCTGCTGGCCGCCGGAAAGGGTCGCCGGCCAGGCATCGGCCTTGTGGGCCATGCCGACCTTCTCCAGCAGTTCAAGCGCGCGGGCACGGGCCCGGTCGGCCGGCCATTTGAGGACGGTGACGAGGCCTTCCATCACATTGCCGAGCGCGGTCTGGTGCGGAAAGAGCTGGAAGTTCTGGAACACCATGCCGGTCTGCCGTCGCAGCCGCTGGATCGCCTGCCAGCCGACCTTGCGGCCGGGGGAAAATTCCAGCTGCTCCTCCCCGAGGCGGATCGCGCCGCTGGTCGGGACTTCCAAGAGATTGACGCAGCGCAACAGCGTGCTCTTGCCGCCGCCCGACGGACCGACGAGCGCCGTCACGGTGCCTTCCGCCAGCGTGACACTGATGCCGTTCAGGACCGTATTGGTGCCGAAGCGCTTGACGATATGCGTAAGCTCGATCATGCGCGTGCCTCCAGGAAGCCGCCATAGCGGGCGAAGCGTTTCTCGAGCTTCACCTGCAGGGCCGAAAGCACCGAGCTCATGGCGAGATAGATCAGCGCCGCCTCGATATAGAGGATCAACGGCTCATAGGTGGTGGCGACGATGCGTTGCGCCGTCTGGAACAGCTCCGGCACGGTGATCGCCGCGGCAAGCGACGTGTCTTTCACCAGCGAGATGAAGGTGTTCGACAGCGGCGGCACGGCCACCCTGCCGGCCTGCGGCAGAATGGTGCGGCGCATCGCCTGGCTCCAGCTCATGCCGATTGAATAGGCGGCTTCCCACTGGCCGCGCGGCACGGAGGAGATGACGGCGCGAATGATCTCGGACGTATAGGCGCCGATGTTCAGCGTGAAACCGATGAGGGCTGCCGGGAAGGCATCGAGCAAAATGCCCATGCTCGGCAGGCCGTAGAAGATGACGAAAAGCTGGACGAGCAGCGGTGTGCCGCGGATCACCCAAACATAGAAGCGCGCCACGGCGACGAAGGGTGCCGGCGCGAAAAGCCGGGCGATGGCGGTGACGAGGCCGAGCAGCAGGCCGAGAATGAAGGAAAGCAGGGTCAGCGGGATGGTGAAAATCAACCCGGCCCAGAGCAGGGTCGGC
This sequence comes from Sinorhizobium fredii USDA 257, assembly GCF_000265205.3. Classification (NCBI taxonomy): domain Bacteria; kingdom Pseudomonadati; phylum Pseudomonadota; class Alphaproteobacteria; order Hyphomicrobiales; family Rhizobiaceae; genus Ensifer; species Ensifer fredii. The sequence continues at coordinate 6,010,919 of NC_018000.1, read as the reverse complement.
AGCGATTCCGCCATGAGGTTCAACCAATTTGGCAAGGGAAAGCCTTTCAAAACGCGCGATCCGCTCCGGGGCCGGAACGGATCGTAATTCATGGAGCGGAATGGGGAAAGCGGTGAGGCCCGCATCCGTATAACTGTTCCGTAAGAACTCCTTCTGGCCCTACGGGCCACCCTCCCCACAGGGGGAGGGATGAGAGGCTCCGAATCCGTTGCGTCCCTCATTCGACGCTTCGAGGGTTGGGAGGGGTCAGTCGCCGGCCTCTCCACAGACGCTATTTCGAAACGTCGGCGCCGAAATATTTCTGCGAGATCTTCTCGTAGGTACCGTCGGCTTTGATTTCGGCCAGCGCCTTGTTGATCGCGGCAAGCAGTTCCGGCTCGTTCTTGCGCAGGATGATGCCGGAATAGTCGGCGTCGGATTTCTCTGCGGCGATCTTTACGTTGGCGTCCGGCTTCTGCTTCTTGAAGTCGAGGAAGGAGAGACTGTCGTTGATCGTCGCGTCGGCGCGGCCGGTCAGGACGAGCTGAATCGACTGGTCGAAGCCGTCGGTGCCGACGAGCTCGGCGCCGGAGGCTTCGGCAAGCTTGCCGAAATTGCTGGTCAGCGACTGGGCGGATCTCTTGCCTTTCAAGTCGGCGAAGTCCTTGATCTCCTCGTTGTCGCCCTTGACGATCAGCACCGCCTTGGAAGCGATGTAGGGCTCGGAGAAATCGTACTTCTTCCTGCGCTCCTCGGTGATGCCGACCTGGTTGATGACGGTGTCGTAACGGTTGGCATCGAGGCCGGCGATCAGCCCGTCCCATTTACCTTCCAGGAACTCGGCCTTGACGCCGAGGCGCTGGGCGACTGCCTGGCCGATCTCCACGTCGAAACCGACGAGCGCGCCGTTGGCATCATGATAGGTGAAAGGGGCATAGGTGCCCTCGGTACCGATCTTCAGCACGCCGGTCGATTTGATATCGTCGAGGTTCGAGCCCGCTTCGGCAGGCGCAAAGGCGGACAGTTGCAGAAGCGCGGCTGCGAAAAGTGTCGGAAGGAGTTTCATTGTTCTGTTTCCATTTTTCTGTTCTCCGGCCCGTCATCCGGATTGCGCCGAGACTCGCACAAATTCCGAAGCGCCTGAGCGCATAAAAGACCAATTCCCGGCTGTTTCGAGAGAATATTTTCTCAAGCGAACCGACCCGATCGGAACGGCCGTCATAACAACTTCCAAACTGCTTGCCTGTTCCGATCGATCCCCGGTTGAAATCGCCATGCGAGGGTGGTACTCACGTTCTTATCGATTCATGCACGTTTATGCACGATTTTGGAAAATGTCGATCGAACTGCTGCTGCGCGAAAGAAAACTCCTGATCCGGGAACGCCTGAGGACCAATGGCCGCGTTCTCGCCGCCGATCTGGCGCGCGAGTTCAATGTTTCCGAAGACACGATCCGGCGGGACCTGCGCGAGATGGCCGCGGCGGGCCTCTGCGAGCGCGTCTATGGCGGCGCCCTGCCGATTGCGCCGGATGCGGGCTCCTTGAGCGAGCGGGCCGCGCTTGCCCCGGAAAGCAAAGCGGCGCTGGCCCGGGCGTCGGTCGGCTTCATTCGGCACGGCATGACGGTGTTTCTCGATGCGGGCTCGACCAATCTGACAATTGCGCAGACCATCGAGCCGGGCCTTTCGGCGACGATCGTCACCAACACGCCGCTGATCGCCTCCGCGCTGTTAGAGAAGCCGGGGCTCGACGTCATCCTGATCGGCGGTGCGCTCGATCGCGCCGTCGGCGCTGCGGTCGGCGCGCGGGCGCAGCGCGATGCCGCACTCATGCGTCCCGACCTATGCATCCTCGGCCCCTGCGGCGCCGATGCCGATGCCGGGCTCACCGCCATCCATTTCGAGGACGCGGAATTCAAGCGACTGATAGCCGCGCGCAGCCGCTCGGTTGTCGTCGCCGTCACCACCGACAAACTCGGCACAGCCGCGCCCTATGTGGTGATCGGCATCGACGGGGTTTCGACGCTGGTTCTCGAAGCGGGCGCCCCGGAGGCATATATCGCGGCATTCACCGCACAGGGTGCCAGCGTCGTTCTTGCGACGGGGAGCGCCGGATGAGCATCGTGCATGTCGCCCTCTGGACAAGGAATTGCGATCGGATTGCCTTCCGGGTCGACGAAGCCGTACCCCGCGACCCCGACGGCAACCTTATCGAAACCACCATTTGAGCCGGGATCGGCGAACAGGAAGATCAAAATGGATCAGCGCACAGAGCACGCCCCGAAGGCGGCAGTCCGGCAGGGCTATATGTCGAAGAACCGGCTTGCCGTCTCCCTGCTGTTCTTGATGAACGGCTTCGTAACCGGAAGCTGGGCACCGAAAATTCCCGAATTCAAGGATCGACTCGGGATCGGCGAGAGCGTCCTCGGCCTCTTGATCCTGGTGTTCGGCATCGGCTCGCTGGTGCTGATGCCGATCGCCGGCGGCTATATTGCCCGCATCGGCTCCGAGAAGGTGGCCAAGACCACGGCGATCATCCTCTCGCCCCTGCTCCTCGTCCTGACGCTGTTGCCGGATGTCTGGACGGCGGCGATCGGCATGTTCCTGCTCGGCGGCTTCGTCGGCGCCATGGATGTGGCGATGAACGCCAATGCCGTCGAGGTCGAGAAATCGATGCGCCGCGCCATCATGTCCTCCTGCCACGCCTATTGGAGCCTCGGCGGGCTGATCGGCGCCGGCATCGGCGGCTTCCTGATGGCGCGCGTCGGAGTGCTGCCGCATGCCATCCTGGTGACCGGCCTCTGCGCCGCGATCCTTGCGGTCGCCTGGCCGATGATCCTTGCGGACCAGCCGCATCCCGCGGCCGCCAAGGAGAAGCTCAAGCTGCCGTTGACGCCGCTGCCTTGGCTTGTCGGCCTGATGGCGCTGTTCTCGATGGTGCCGGAAGGGGCCGTGCTCGACTGGGGAGCGCTCTATCTCCGCAACGAGCTCGGCGCCTCGGTCGAGCTCTCGGGCTTCGGCTTTGCCGCCTTCTCGGCGACCATGGCGGCGATGCGTTTTGCCGGCGATCACGTGCGCGATCGCTTCGGCGCGACGACGACGCTGCGCATCTGCACGGTCACGGCCCTCGTCGGCATGGTTCTGGCGGGGCTTGCGCCGAACGCGGCCATGGCGGTGCTCGGTTTTGCCGTCGCCGGCATCGGCATTTCGAACATGGTGCCGATCGCCTTTTCGGCCGGCGGCAACATGCCGGGCCTGCAGCCGGGCATCGGCCTCGCGGTCGCGACAACGATGGGCTATTCCGGCATGCTGTTCGCGCCGTCGCTGATCGGCTTCATTGCCGAGCACAGCGGCTTTGCCGTCATCTTCGCATCGCTGCCCGTTCTCTTCATCGTCGTGCTTCTCCTGTCGCACCACGCCGTTCATGCGGATCACAAGGGGCGGGATTAGTGTTGTCCGTGCACGGTCAGATCGGCTGGCCGGAAAGCAGGCGTGGGTCCGCTTCGCCGGCAACACTGGCCGCCTGGCGAATGAAGAAATTTTTGAGCGACGGCAGGCGGTCGACGAGGCCGAGCCCGATGTCGCGGATGACCCTCACCGGCGTGATGTCGTTGGAGAACAGCCGGTTCAGGACATCCGTCGTCACACCCATGCGGAACGTGTCGAAACGCCGCCAGAGCTGGTAGCGTTCGAGGATGGCAAGCGAGCCGATGTCGAGGCCGAGGCGATCCGCCTCGACGATCGTCTCGGCAAGTGCGGCCACGTCCTTGAAGCCGAGATTGAGGCCCTGGCCCGAGATCGGGTGGATGCCGTGGGCGGCATCACCTGCCAGCGCGAAGCGGGGTGCTACGAAATCGCGCGCCAGCGTCAGTCCGAGCGGAAAGGCCCTGCGGCCGCCGACCACCTTGAGATGGCCGAGCCTGTGGCCGAAGCGGCGCTCCAGCTCCTCCTCGAAAATAAAATCATCCTCCTTGACCAGACGCTCGGCGTCGTACGTGCTCTCGGTCCAGACGAGCGACGAACGGTTGCTCTTGAGCGGCAGCGTGGCAAAGGGACCGGCCGGCATGAAATGCTCCTCTGCCGTGCCGCCATGCGGACGCTCGTGCTCGACCGTCGTCACGATGCCCGACTGGCCGTAATCGAACTCGACGACCTTGATGCCCGCCGCCTCGCGCAACCTCGAGCGGACGCCGTCGCAGGCGACCAGCAGCCGAGCCTCCAGTGCCTCGCCGCCGGCGAGCGTCACGGCAACGGCGTGGTCGCCACTCTTGAAGCTTTCGACCATAACCGACTGCCGGATGGCGACGCCGAGTTCCCGGCAGGCCTCGCGCAAGGCGCCGACCAGGGCGGTGTTCGGCACCATATGCGCGAAGGGACGCCCCTCGCCGCCGTCGCCTTCGAATGTCAGGAACACCGGGCGGACGGGATCGACCGTCTTCGAATCGGTGATCACCATCCTGAGAATCGGTTCGGCCTCAGGCACGATCGCGCTCCAGACCCCCAGAACATCGAGCATGCGCTCGGCCGCAAGGGCGACGGCGGAGGCCCGCTCGTCCTTTTTCCACGCGCCTTCCGGCGCACCGTCGACGACCGTCACTTGAAGATGGGGAGCCGCTTTCTTCAGCGATACGGCGAGTGACAGGCCGACATAGCCGCCTCCGGCAATCAGTACATCGATCATCCCGCCTCTCTCCCGTCGCACTTGAGCATCGTTCCATGCGTATATAGATCAATGCCATCGCCGTTCCTATCATCGGAGACCGCCGAAAATGTCGCGCCCTACCGAAACCCCCATGGATGCCCTTCTTGCTATACTCGATCTCGAAAAGCTCGAAGTGAATCTGTTCCGAGGCCTCAGCCCCCAGGTCGGCTGGCAGCGCGTGTTCGGCGGCCAGGTGATCGGCCAGGCGCTGGTGGCCGCGCAACGCACCGTCGACGCAGGCCGCTACGTCCATTCGCTGCATGCCTATTTCCTCAGGCCGGGCGATCCCACCGTCCCGATCATCTACGAGGTCGACCGCATCCGCGACGGATCGAGCTTCGCCACCCGGCGCGTCGTGGCAATCCAGCACGGCAAGGCGATCTTCTCCATGTCGGCCTCGTTCCAGTTTGACGAGGACGGTTTCGACCATCAGTTCGACATGCCGGAAATCCCCATGCCGGAAACCCTGCCGGGCGAACAGGAATTGCGCGAAAAGTTCCTCGTCCATGCGCCCGAGGCGATCCGCCGCTATTGGGAGCGGCCGCGGCCGATCGAGATCCGGCCCGCCTCGTTGGAGCACTATTTTGCGCGCGACAAGGCCGCCCCGCGGCAGGACGTCTGGGTGAAGGCGGTCGGCAAGGTGCCGGACGAGCGCCATCTGCAGGCCGCCGTCCTTGCCTATCTCTCCGACATGACCCTGCTCGACACATCGCTTTACGCGCACGGCACCTCCGTCTTCGACCGGACGCTCCAGGTCGCCAGCCTCGACCACGCCATGTGGTTCCATCGTCCGTCCAAGATGGACGACTGGCTGCTCTACACGCAGGACAGCCCGAGCGCGCATGGCGCGCGCGGCATGACGCGCGGTAGCCTGTTCGATCGCTCGGGCGTGCTGATCGCTTCCGTGGCGCAGGAGGGCCTGATCCGCAAAAAGGCAACTGAGTAAAAAATGGTCAATTTTTAAAAATTGCTTATCTATTAGGCGGATCTGCTGGCGACTTTTTTGGCACTTCGCGCCTGAAGCCGGGCGAAAAGTGGTTTTTTCGTGTCTTTTCCCGAGTTTGTGCCCGCTCAATCGAATCTGGCACGCCCCTTGAATGTGACTTTTCAGTTGCCCAGCGCTTCGGCGCTTAAGCAGCAAGGAGAGACGGCCTCCGGCCGGAGGCAGACAAGGATGGGAAGCCGATGAAAATTGTGATGGCAATTATCAAGCCGTTCAAGCTCGATGAGGTCCGCGAAGCCCTGACCGCCGTAGGCATACAGGGCTTAACCGTAACCGAAGTGAAGGGATACGGCCGCCAAAAGGGGCACACCGAAATCTACCGTGGCACCGAGTATGCCGTGAGCTTCCTGCCGAAGCTGAAGATCGAAATCGCGGTTCCGTCGGAGATCGTCGACAAGGCCGTCGACGCGATCGCCTCGGCTGCCAAGACCGGCCAGATCGGCGACGGCAAGATCTTCGTCTATTCGATTGACCACGCCGTGCGCATCCGCACCGGCGAAACGGATTCAGAAGCGTTGTAAGCAGCGCCGATCAGGGAGCTTTTTTCGATGTCATTCAACCTTTCCACCTCTCTTCGACGCGTGGGCGCCACCGCTGCCGCCTTGCTCGCGCCGGTCGTTGCTTTCGCCCAGGAGACGGCGCCCGCCGCTGCCGAGGCCGTTGCAGCAACGCCGGTTCCGGACAAGGGCGACACCACCTGGATGCTGCTGTCGACCATCCTGGTCCTGCTGATGACCGTTCCCGGTCTGGCGCTCTTCTATGGCGGTCTGGTGCGCGCCAAGAACATGCTGTCGGTGCTGATGCAGGTTCTGATGATCACCGCCGTCGTGATGATCATCTGGGTGACCTACGGCTATTCGCTGGCCTTCACCGATGGCGGCTCGCTCAACTCCTTCATCGGCGGCTTCTCGAAAATGTTCCTGGCCGGCGTCGACACGACGACGCTTGCGGAAAGCTTCTCGAAGGGCGTCTTCATCCCCGAATACGTCTTCGTCGTCTTCCAGATGACCTTCGCCTGCATCACGCCGGCGCTGATCGTCGGCGCCTTCGCCGAGCGCATCAAGTTTTCGGCGGTCATGCTGTTCGTCATCCTGTGGGTCACCTTCGTCTACTTCCCGATCGCCCACATGGTCTGGTTCTGGGGTGGTCCGAGCGCCTATACGGCTCCGACCGGCCTGATCTTCTCCTTCGGCGCGATCGACTTCGCCGGCGGCACCGTCGTCCACATCAATGCGGGTATCGCGGGCCTCGTCGGCGCCATCCTGCTCGGCAAGCGCACGGGCTACAAGCGGGAGATCATGGCTCCGCATTCGATGACGCTCACCATGGTCGGCGCCTCGCTGCTGTGGGTCGGCTGGTTCGGCTTCAATGCCGGCTCGAACCTCGAAGCCAATGCCTATGCCGCTCTCGCCATGATCAACACGTTCCTGGCGACCGCAGCCGCCATCGTCTCCTGGGCGGTGGTTGAAACGCTCGTTCGCGGCAAGGCTTCGATGCTCGGTGCCGCCTCGGGTGCGGTTGCCGGTCTCGTTGCCGTTACCCCGGCTGCCGGTTTTGCCGGTCCGATGGGCGCGATCGTCCTCGGCCTCGTCGTCTCGCCGGTCTGCTACTTCTTCGTGGACGTGGTGAAAAACAAGTTCAACTATGACGACAGCCTCGACGTCTTCGGCATTCACGGCGTCGGCGGTATCCTCGGCGCGATCGGAACCGGCATCCTCGTCAATCCGGCCCTTGGTGGCGCCGGCATCGTCGACTATTCCACGGCTGACTTCGCCGCCGGCTATGCCGGCACGGCAACCCAGGTCTGGGCGCAGCTCAAGGGCGTCCTCGTCACGGTCGTTTGGTCCGGGATCGGCTCGTTCATCCTCTTCAAGGTGGTCGATGCGATCGTCGGTCTGCGCGTCTCGGTCGAAGCGGAGCGCGAAGGTCTCGACCTCTCCTCGCACGGCGAAGCGGCCTACCACACCAGCTAAGCAATTGCGGCGCCGCCTGTAGGCGGCGCCGCCGTCAGTCCCGTCGCGATCCGCATTTTACGTGGATCGCCTTTCGCCCGGATCCCCGCGATCCGGGCTTTTTTTGCCTCGGCACTCCCATCAACCGGTATTTCGGCTCCACACGCGCATGGTTAATGTCGCATTAACCCTACTCCGCGTAGGTTGATTCCATGGCACGCAATGTGCCCGGAGCATTCTGCGTCCACCCCGGCTTCGGAGGGCGGCAAGGATGCTCTGCAACTAATGGCCGGAATGCTCCCACCGTTCACTTGGAAGATGCGTGGCGCTCCGGCGGATCGAAACGGGCAGCAGGCAACATGAGCAGAAGCAACCCCGCAACGCTTGACAACCGTTCCAATCAGTTCGTGCTAACCGCCTTCCTCTGGCGCCAGATCGCGTCGCTGGCAGGCTTTGCGCTGTTCGGCGCCCTGGCGCTCGCCGTTGCCGCCCTGTCGACCTGGAACGTTGCCGATCCGAGCTTCTCCTATGCCACCTCGGACGAGCCGACCAACCTGCTCGGCTATGGCGGCGCCGCCTTTGCCGATATCTTCATGCAGTTCTTCGGCCTGGCGAGCGTCGTGGCGCTGCTGCCGGCGGTCGCCTGGGCCCTCGTGCTGATCGGCAACAAGCCCTTCGACAAGATCGTGAAGCGGCTCTGCCTCTGGTTCGTCGGGTCGGCTCTGGCAGGCGCTGCCTTGAGCTGCGTGCCGGCACCGATCACCTGGCCATTGCCAAATGGTCTCGGCGGCGTTTTCGGCGATATGATCCTGCGTTTCCCGGCGCTCTTTACCGGCACGTTCCCAACCGGCACCTTCGCGACCGTTCTCGCCTGCCTATTCGCCGGCCCGGCGGCCTGGGCGCTGATCTTCAGCGCCGGCCTGATCGGCGTCAGCGAGACGGACCTGGAAGAGGAAGCACCGGCGCCCGTCCCCAGCAAGGCGCGCACCATCCGCGAAGAACTCGAGGAAGACGACGACGAAGGTCCGCTGACCCTGCTGATGGGCTCGCTCGCCCATATGCGCTTCACGGCGCAGGCCCGGCTGCGGCGCGCCTTCGGCCTGAGCGCCAGCCGCGCCAAACGCCAGTACGACGAACCATATGATTTCAACAACGACGAATTCGGTACGCTCAACGAGCCGGTCCGGCCGAAGGCGCAGGCCGGCCTCGCACGTATCGAACCGTCGCTCGATCGCGCCGAGCGCCGCATCGTCACGCCGCCGCCGATCGTCGCCGATGAAAACGAACCGCCCTTCGACATCGACGAGGCTCGCCCCGCCGGCATCCTGCCGGACGACGAGGACGACATTGCCGCCGACTGGGCGCCGAGGCCTGCCCCCGCGAAGCCGACGGTCGCGATAGGCGGCTCGCGGGTGGCCCCGCTGCCGCCGCGCCCGAAGAGCGGCCAGCGCATCGAACGCGAGGCCCAGCGCTCCTTCGTCGACGAGGATGACGACTTCGCGCTGCCGCCGATCCATTTCCTCGCGGAGCCGAAGAATGTCGCGCGCGACGCCTCGCTGTCGGCGGATGCGCTGGAGCAGAATGCCCGCATGCTCGAAGGCGTGCTCGAGGATTTCGGCGTCAAGGGCGAGATCATCCATGTCCGTCCCGGCCCGGTGGTGACGCTCTACGAACTCGAGCCGGCGCCCGGCATCAAGTCGTCGCGCGTCATCGGCCTTGCCGACGACATCGCCCGCTCGATGAGCGCCATCGCCGCCCGCGTCGCCGTGGTGCCGGGCCGAAACGCCATCGGCATCGAACTGCCGAACCAGCGGCGCGAAATGGTTTATCTGCGCGAACTGATCGGCTCGCGCGACTTCGAGACCACCAAGACGAAGCTCGCCATGGCACTCGGCAAGACGATCGGCGGCGAAGCGGTCGTCGCCGACCTCGCCAAGATGCCGCATCTGCTCGTCGCCGGCACGACCGGCTCGGGCAAGTCGGTGGCGATCAACACGATGATCCTGTCGCTGCTCTATCGCCTCACCCCCGATCAGTGCCGGCTGATCATGATCGACCCGAAGATGCTCGAGCTCTCCGTCTATGACGGCATCCCGCATCTGCTCTCGCCGGTGGTTACCGACCCGAAGAAGGCCGTCGTCGCGCTGAAATGGACGGTGCGCGAGATGGAAGAGCGCTACAAGAAGATGTCGAAGATCGGCGTCCGCAACATCGATGGCTTCAACGCCCGCGTCGAGCAGGCGCTTGCCAGGGGCGAGGCGATCACCCGCACCGTCCAGACCGGCTTCGACCGCCAGACCGGCGAGGCCGTCTACGAAACCGAAGAGTTCGACCTCTCGCCGATGCCCTATATCGTCGTCATCATCGACGAGATGGCCGACCTGATGATGGTCGCCGGCAAGGATATCGAAGGTGCAGTGCAGCGGCTCGCCCAGATGGCGCGCGCCGCCGGCATCCACGTCATCATGGCGACGCAGCGCCCGTCGGTCGACGTCATCACCGGCACGATCAAGGCGAACTTCCCGACCCGCATCTCCTTCCAGGTTACCTCGAAGATCGACAGCCGCACCATCCTCGGCGAGCAGGGGGCCGAGCAGCTCCTCGGCCAGGGCGACATGCTCTACATGGCCGGCGGCGGCCGCATCCAGCGCGTCCACGGCCCCTTCGTCTCCGACACGGAAGTGGAAGAGGTGGTCGCCTATCTGAAGACGCAAGGGGTGCCGCAATATCTCGACGCGATCACCGAGGACGACGACGAGGAGAACGAAGGCGGCGGACCGGCCGGTACCTCGAATCTTGCGGATTCCGAGGACCCCTACGACCAGGCCGTGGCGATCGTGCTGCGCGACGGCAAGGCATCGACATCCTACGTGCAGCGGCGTCTCGGCATCGGCTATAATAGGGCCGCATCGCTGATCGAGCGGATGGAGCAGGAGGGCATCATCGGACCGGCCAACCACGCCGGCAAGCGGGAAATTCTGGTGCCGACCGAAGCGGAGATCACGGGCCGGTAAGTCTGGAGAGCCGGTCGGTAACGGTCATTTGAGAGCGGGGGCGCCGCGGTGCCGGACAACGCCTTGAAGGCGCCCCACTTGCGCTCCACATGACGCTCATATGAAGGAGACTGCGATGACAGAGACAAGAAACGATGACGGCAACACTCGGGCGATCTCGCGGCGCGTCTTCGTTTGCGGCCTGGCAGCGCTCACGGCCATCGCCGGAACGACGCTTGATGCGCCACCCGCTTCGGCGCAGGCCTCCGCCGTCGCCCAGAAGATCGCCGATCATTTCTCATCGGTGAAGACTATGGCCGGCGAATTCGTCCAGTTCGGTCCGCGCGGCGAGCAGACCGGCGGCAAGTTCTACATCCGTCGGCCCGGACGCATCCGCTTCAACTACGAGGCACCCTCGCCGATGCGCGTCATCGCCGACGGCCGGTCGGTGGTCATCGGCAACATGAAGCTGAAGACCTGGGACATCTATCCCTTGTCGAAGACGCCGCTCAATCTGCTCTTGAGCGAGAGGATCGACCTGAGCAGCCGCATGGTGCGCGCCGTCCGGGTCGAGCCCGATCTCATCACCATCGTGCTGGGCGACCGCTCGATCTTCGGCGATTCGACCATCACCATGATGTTCGATCCGAAAACCTACAATCTGAGGCAGTGGACGATTACCGACGCGCAGAAGAAGGACACGTCGGTGATGATCTTCAACGTGCAGACCGGCATCCAACTGGACGACAAGGTGTTCCGCATTCCTTATGACGAAGTGCGAAATAAAGGGGGCGGCCGCTGACCTTGCTCTACGGCGTCGTGCGTCTTCTTAGACGCACACAGGTCGCTGTAGCACTTGAATCGCCTTAAATCGGCTAGGATTTAAGGAAACGTGCAGTAGCCGGACACTGGAAAGAATTGGCCGCCCTCGGGCGGCCTTTTTCATGCTTGTCGATCGGCGCCGGACCTGCTTAAAACGGCCCGGTGTTTCCGGACGCCTTCTTTCTGTCATCGGCGAATTCTCCAGAGGAATTGGAATGACGCTTTCCATCGCCACGTGGAACATCAACTCCGTCCGCCTGCGCATGCCGCTGGTGGAGCATTTGCTGGCGACATGGCAGCCGGACATCCTCTGCCTGCAGGAAACCAAGTGCCCGGACGACCAGTTTCCCTCGGCACCGCTGAAGAAGCTCGGCTACCAATATATCGAGATGCACGGGCAGAAGGGCTATCACGGCGTGGCGACCATCTCGCGCCTGCCGTTGCACGAACTGGCCGATCGCCGCGACTATTGCGGTGTCGGAGATGCGCGCCATCTCTCCGTGGTCTTTCAAGCTGGCGGCAAGACCGTTCGCCTGCACAATTTCTATGTGCCGGCCGGCGGCGATGAACCGGACCGCACGATCAACCCGAAATTCGGCCACAAGCTCGATTTCGTCGACGAGATGAAACTCCTGCACGCCGAGGCCGAGGCGGGCATCTCCTCGATCCTGGTCGGCGACCTCAACATCGCGCCCCTCGAGCGCGACGTCTGGTCGCACAAGCAGCTCCTGAGGATCGTCAGCCACACGCCGATCGAAACCGATGGGCTCACCACGGTGATGACCGGCGGCGCCTGGGTCGACCTGATGCGCCAGCATACCCCGCCGCCTGAAAGGCTCTACACCTGGTGGAGCTATCGGGCAAAGGACTGGGCCGCGGCCGACCGCGGCCGCCGTCTCGACCACATCTGGTCCTCTGCCGACCTCGCCGCGAAGCTCGTCCGCGTCGACATCCTCAGGGAAGCACGCGGCTGGGAGCGCCCGTCCGACCACGTGCCGGTGATCGCTCATTTCGAACTTTGAGGTGTGGGCTCCCCACAGGTGGGAGGGGCTTCCTTGCCGCGCCCGGTCCACCCATGTCTCACCGGCTCTGACAGCTCAGATGTTGCGAGGGCCACAGGTCCGAGCCGCGGCCGCCTAGCCCCTCCCACCTGTGTAAGAGGGTGGGGAGGGGCTTTTTGGGCAAAGTGCCTTCGACTAAGCGAAACGCCCGGCCAGCGCCTCGACGCGGCGGATCATCGCCTGCAGGTTGTCGCGGATCCGGGCTTCGACCATGGCGGTCACCTCCGGATATTCTTCCAGCATGCGGCGGAACAGCGGCCGGTTGATGCGGATCACCTCGCTGTCCTCGTCGGCGGTGGCGGTGAACTTGCGCTCGACCATCGATATCAGCGCCAGCTCAGATAACAGCGTGCCGCGGCCGACGGTGTCGACCGGCTGCGGGCGGCCTTCGGCGTTGAGCTTCGAAAGCGAGAAGCTCCCGGCGGCAACCGCATAGGCGCAATCGGCCGGAGCGCCTTCGCGAAAGAGCTCGTGGCCCTTGGCGATGCGGCGGCGCTCGGCGCCGAAGGCGATCAGCCGAAGCTTGTCGTCGCCGATGTCGGCGAAAAGCGAGACGTTGGACAGAAGCGCGATGTCATCATTGAGCGTCACGCAGCAATTCTCCTGGCTATCTCTGAAGAGCGGAATGCGGAACGGAAAACCGCTTCACGCGATCCCGCGCTACGGAACGATCTTGTAGCCGCCGTTCTCTGTCACCAGAATCTCGGCATTGGAAGGGTCGCGTTCGATTTTTTGGCGCAGCCGATAGACATGTGTTTCGAGCGTATGCGTCGTCACCCCGGAATTGTAGCCCCAGACCTCTTCGAGCAGGACGTCGCGGGTAACCACCTTCTGTTCGGCACGGTAAAGGTAGCGGATGATCGCCGCCTCCTTCTCGGTGAGGCGAATCTTCTGGCCGTTCTCCATCGTCAGCAGCTTCTGGCTCGGCTTGAATGTATAGGGGCCGACGCTGAAGGTCGCGTCCTCGCTCTGCTCGTGCTGGCGAAGCTGGGCGCGGATGCGGGCCAGCAGCACGGCGAAACGGAAGGGCTTGGTGACATAGTCGTTGGCGCCAGCCTCGAGACCCAGGATCGTGTCCGAATCGGTATCGTGACCGGTCAACATGATGATCGGCGCCTTGAACCCGCCCTTGCGCAGCAGCTTCACCGCCTCGCGGCCATCCATGTCCGGCAGGCCGACATCCATGATCAACAGGTCCACCTGGCGGGCGCGCGCCGTCTGGATGCCTTTGCCGGCGGTCGATTCCTGCAGGAGGTCGAACTCCTCGTAAAGAGAAAGCTGCTCTATCAACGTCTCACGCAGATCATTGTCATCGTCGACAAGGAGGATGGTGCGCGTCGCCATGGGATATTTCCTGTTGCTTCCTGAATTCAACCTAGCTCAAATGCCGCCCTTGGCAAAGCGCGGCGGACACGCAATCTTGTCGGCCTGGAACCGTGGATAGGGTGGCCGCGAGATCACGGGCAAAGCAAGAATTTGTGAGAATAATGCGCAAGAAAACGTCGGGAGTAAGATCGGGGAAGTCCACCATCCTTGTCCGCGCTGCGCCGCGCGACCGCCGGCGCGCCCTTGTGAGCTTTGACGGCAGAACGGAGCAGGCGGCGATCGGGCGAAGCGGCCTCACCGCCCTGAAGCGCGAAGGAGACGGCGCGACGCCGCGGGCGACGATGAAACTGATCGGCGGCTTCGTGCGCAGCGATCGCGTTTCCCTGCCGTCGACCCGGCTGCCGATGCGCGGGATCCGCCGCGACATGCTCTGGTGCGACGCGCCGGACCATGCATCCTATAACCGCCCAGTGAGGGCGCCGTTTGCCGCGAGCCACGAGACGATGATGCGGGACGACGGGCTTTACGACGTCTGTCTGGTCATGGACTGGAACATCACCTGCAGACGGCGGCAAGCGGGCTCGGCGATATTCTTCCACCTCATTCGCCCCGGCTACGAGCCGACGCAAGGCTGTATCGCCGTCAGCCTGCCGGCGATGAAACGGCTGATCCGGCACATGCGTCGGGGAACGGCAGTCAGGGTCGCCTAGAGCCTTTCCTGGTTAAATTGAACCATTCTGTTGGCTCAAGCGGAGTGGAATGTTTGCTCGGCTGGCGCGCGGCGTAGCCAACGCTACGGCGAAACCAGCCGAGCAAACAGGCCGCGCGCTTCAGCCAACCCGAAGGGCCGGGCATCTTTCCGCCAGCCTCAGAGGCGATCGCCTCGGCCGTACATCCGGGTACTACAGTCGGCAATCGCCTCTGCTCTGACGCAAACCTGCTCCGGCAGAATGGTTCAATTTAATCAGGAAAGGCTCTAGGATGCGCCGGTCGCCTCATGATCCATCATCGAGCAGGCGCGGCGTCACGAACTGGACGAGCCGCCCCGTGCCGGGCGCTATCTCCGACCATTGCTCGATGGTGAAATCCATGACGGCGAGCCCGGCCGTCGGAAACTTCTTCCTGAGGCGCTCCAGCGCCACCGCATCGCCGCCGCCGGCGAGGAGCAGTGCGAGTTCCGCCATGCCCGGATTGTGCCCGACGAGCAGCAGCTTTTCGACGGACGGCTCCACCTTGCGGATCACGTCGACTATGGCCGTGGCGGCAACCTCGTAGATGCCGACGGCGTCACGGGCGGCAATCTTGTGCGGCAAAGCTTCGGCGACGAGTTCCCAGGTCTCTTGCGCGCGTCGGGCGGTTGAAACGAGGGCGAGGTCCGGGATCAGGCCCCGCTGCGCCATGAAGGCGCCAATTGCCGGGGCCGCCTTTCGACCGCGGCCGGCAAGCGCCCGGCGATGGTCGGCAACCCCCTCCGGCCAGGCGGATTTGGCGTGGCGGAGCAGCATGAGGCGGCGTATCGGAGGGCTGGCGTCGTCAGGCATGGGGCGCTCCTCATGTGTCGGCCGATGATCCTATTGTCGCACCGACGCATGCAATAAAAAAGGCCGCCCGGAAGGGCGGCCGAGCATGCCGGAAAAGCTCAAAACCGGCTTATTTCCACTCGCGGATATCGACGAAGTGGCCCGCTACCGCGGCGGCGGCAGCCATCGCCGGAGAGACCAGATGGGTGCGGCCCTTGAAGCCCTGGCGGCCTTCGAAGTTGCGGTTCGACGTCGAGGCGCAGCGTTCGCCGGGCTTCAGCCGGTCGTCGTTCAT
Source organism: Sinorhizobium fredii USDA 257 (assembly GCF_000265205.3). Lineage (NCBI taxonomy): Bacteria > Pseudomonadati > Pseudomonadota > Alphaproteobacteria > Hyphomicrobiales > Rhizobiaceae > Ensifer > Ensifer fredii. Next base: position 5,995,267 of record NC_018000.1, on the reverse strand, counting down.
CGCCAGGCACATGGAGCAGCCGGGCTCGCGCCAGTCGAAACCGGCTTCCCTGAAGATCTTGTCTAGACCCTCGGCCTCGGCCTGTTCCTTGACGAGGCCGGACCCCGGCACGATCATCGCCGAAACGGTCGAGGCGACCTTGCGGCCCTCGACGACCTTGGCGACGGCGCGCAGGTCCTCGATGCGGCCATTGGTGCAGGAGCCGATGAAGACCCGGTCGACGGCGATGTCGGTGATCTTCGTGCCCGGCTTCAGGCCCATATAGTCGAGCGCACGCCATTTCGAGGTCCGCTTCGTCTCGTCCTGAATATCGTCCGGGTTCGGAACGACACCCTGGACCGAGATGACGTCTTCCGGAGAGGAGCCCCAGGAGACGATCGGCGGCAGGCTGGCGGCGTCGAGCACGACGACGCGATCGTAATGGGCGCCCTCGTCCGTGTGCAGCGTCTTCCAGTAGTCGAGCGCCATGTCCCAGGCCTTGCCCGTCGGGGCGCGCGGCTTGTTCTTGATATATTCGAAGGTCGTTTCATCCGGCGCGATCAGGCCGGCGCGGGCGCCGCCTTCGATCGTCATGTTGCAGACCGTCATGCGGCCTTCCATCGACAGCGACCGGATCGCCTCGCCGGCGAATTCGATGACGTGGCCGGTGCCGCCGGCCGTGCCGATCTCGCCGATGATGGCGAGAATGATGTCCTTGGCGGTCACGCCGGGCGGCAGTTGCCCGTCGACGCGCACCAGCATGTTCTTCGCCTTCTTCTGGATCAGCGTCTGGGTTGCAAGCACGTGCTCCACTTCCGAGGTGCCGATGCCGTGCGCCAGCGCCCCGAAGGCGCCGTGCGTCGAGGTGTGGCTGTCGCCGCAGACGATCGTCATGCCCGGAAGCGTAAAGCCCTGCTCTGGGCCGACGATATGGACGATGCCCTGGCGCTTGTCGTTCTCGGAATAATATTCGACGCCGAAATCGGCGGCGTTTTTGGCAAGCGCCTCGACCTGAATGCGGCTTTCCTCGTTCTTGATGCCGAGGTGGCGATCCGGCGAGGTCGGGACGTTGTGGTCGACGACGGCGAGCGTCTTTTCTGGCGCGCGGACCTTGCGGCCGGCCATGCGCAGTCCTTCGAAGGCCTGCGGACTCGTCACCTCGTGCACGAGGTGACGGTCGATGTAGAGCAGACAGGTGCCGTCATCCTGGCTGTTGACCAGATGATCGTCCCAGATCTTGTCATAGAGGGTACGCGGTGCGCTCATGGCATATATCCATCGAATATTCAGATACGGAAAAACCGGCAGCGGTGCGGCCGGAAACAACACTGATCAAGCGATCAGCATAGGCGGCTCGTCAGCGCCCCGCAGACACGCGCAAAAAAACGTGCCGGCAGACGCTTATGGTCCTGCAGCACGACGATTTTCTGTTCGCGACATCCGAATTTGGATTCCATGGCCGGTGCTCATATCAATTTTTTCACTGTTCGGCAATCGGTGGGATGGCGTCTGCAACAGGCGCTGTGCCTCGGTTCGCCCCTCCCAAACCCCTCCCCACAAGAGGGAGTGACTCTGCGGCATCGTAAGTCCCTCGCCCTTGTGGGGAGGGGTTGGGGGCCGTTTCCGGCGATAGGACACCCTACCGCGCCTCAGCCCTTCTCAGCCGCCGCTCAAACGCCCTGAGCGCCAGCGACAGGCCGATCGTCAGAATCAGGTAGACATAGGCGACGATCGAATAGGTCTCGAAGAAGCGAAACGAGCCCGAGGCATAGACCTTGCCCATCTGGGTGATGTCGGCGACGCCGAGCACCGAGACGAGCGAGGAATCCTTGACCATCGCGACGAAGTCGTTGCCGAGCGGCGGCAGGATGACGCGGATCGCCTGCGGAAAGACGACGAGGCGGAAGCGCTGGTAACGCGAGAGCCCGAGCGCCTTGGCGGCCTCCACCTGACCCTTGTCGACCGACTGGATGCCGGCGCGGAAGACCTCGGCGATGAAGGCGGAGTAGCCGATCATCAGCGCGATGATCGCCCGCCACATCAACGAGATGTCGCGAACGACGAGCGGCTCCATGAAGCCCGCCGAAATGATGGGCGATGTCAGGAAATTCACGGTCACCACCAGGGCCGGCGCCCCGACGAAGGCGATATAGAAGAGCAGCACGAGGATCGGCACGCCGCGGATGACTTCCGTATAGAAGCGCGCCACCTGTCGCAGCGCCACGTGCTCGGAAAGGGCCATCAAAGCCACGGCAAGGCCGAGCACGGTCGCCAGCGCAAAGCCTGTCAGCGTCACGAAGACGGTGACGCCGATGCCCTTCAGCACGACGGTGAAAACCTGGGTGAAGATGTCGTTCGAGACGATCACCGCGGCAAGCGCCACGGCGATCAGGAGAAGGGCGACCAGCCACCAGGGATAGTCGCCCTTCTCGGAAGTGTCGGATGATTGGACCGGCGCCATCGAGATTCCAATAAGTTGGAGCGGGATGCGGGCGGAAGACCGCACCTCATCGCGCGCCGGCGATCAGCCGCCCATCTTGTAGTCGAGGAACCATTTCTTGTTGAGCGCGTCGAAGGTGCCGTCCTCCTTGAGCGCCTTGATGGCGGCGTTGACCGGTTGGACGAGATCGGATCCCTTCGGGAAGATGAAGCCGAAATCCTCGGTGCCGAGCGGCTCGCCGACCACCTTGAGCGCGCCTGCTGACGAATCGACATAGCCCTTGGCGGCGACGCTGTCGGTCAGCACCAGGTCGACGTCGCCGGCTTTCAGCGCCTGCACCGTGGCACCGAAGGTTTCGAACAGCTTGATGCGCGGGTTCTGCTCGTTGCCGTCGAGGATCTCATAGACGGCCGTGTAGAAGGGCGAAGTGCCGGGCTGGGCGCCGATCAGCGCGTCCTCGACGGCAGCAAAGCTCTTGGCATCCTTGAAGCGCGTTTCGTCGCCGCGCACCAGCATGAACTGCTGCGAACGCATATAAGGATCGGAGAAATCGACCTTCTCCTTGCGGTCGTCCTTGATGGTGATGCCGGTCATGCCGATCTGGTATTGGCCGTCGGAAACCGACTGGATCATCGCGTCCCAGCTGGTGTTCTGATATTCGATCGTGAAGTTCAACCGCTTGGCGATCTCGTTCATCGCGTCATATTCCCAACCGACCGCCTGGCCGGACTTCGGATCGATGAACTGTAGCGGCGGGTAGGCGTTCTCGGTGACGACGACGACCGTCTTGCCGCCGAGATCCGGCAGGTCGCTCGCGACTGCGGGCGCGGAAAACACGAAGGGAACGGCGAGCGCAGCGGCGATGCCCGCAAGCACGTGGCGACGGATTGTCATTGGAGGAACTCCCGAAAATTGTGGCGACCGAAAATGTCACAAATTCTGTCGGGAAGACAAGCAGATAGTTCTAAAGAAGAAAGGCGGCCCCGAGACCGCCTTTCCGTTCAACGCAGAGAGTCGAAATCTTATTCGGCTGCCGCTTCGGCTGCCTTTGCCTCTTCGGCTGCCTTCGCTTCAGCAGCTTCGGCGGCTGCCTTCTCGGCGGCGAGCGCCTGGGCGGCTGCAACCTTCTCAGCCTCGATGCGTGCCTTCTCTTCGGCAACGGCCTGACGCTCGGCTTCATTCAGCTTGCGGGCGCGCGTGCCGGTGTTCTCGACGATACGCGCCGATTTGCCACGACGATCGCGCAGGTAGTAGAGCTTGGCGCGACGGACCTTACCGCGGCGAACCACTTCGACGCTCTCGACGAGCGGCGAGTAAACCGGGAATACGCGCTCGACGCCTTCGCCGTAGGAGATCTTGCGGACGGTGAAGCTCTCGTTGAGGCCTCCGCCGGAGCGGGCGATGCAGACGCCTTCATAGGCCTGGACGCGGGTACGGCTGCCTTCGACGACGCGGACGTTGACGCGGACGGTGTCGCCGGCGGAGAAATCGGGAAGGGTGCGCTTGGCGGCGATCTTGGCCGCCTGTTCGGCTTCCAGCTGCTGGATGATGTTCATCGGTCTAACCTTTGCTTTCTTCTGAAACAGCCAGAGCGCTCTCGGCCGGCCTGTCGGAATTTCCTTCAGGTCTTGTCCTCTTGGAGGACAGGAGCGGTTTCGCCATTCTTTGTTGGTGGTCGACGGGCAAGAACCCGAACCGGGGCGGCACATACACCAAACGACGCCGCTTGTCATCCCCGATCGCAGATTTTCTCGACCGATCGCCCGCGTTGGCGGCTAAAAACCCTCCCCAACCGCTCCTCACAGGTGGGAGGGGTTGGGGAGGGGGTTATTGGCTGGTGGCAGACTTGCGATCGATTGCTCCAGCCGCTATCCCCGAATCCGAGCTTTTCGAGGACGGCCATGACGATTTTCCAGGCGCTGTTGCTTTTTGTTGCGGGGTTCCTATCCGGGGCCGTCAATGCCATTGCCGGTGGCGGCACGTTTCTGACTTTCGGCGCCATGACGCTGGGGGGCCTGCCGCCGATCGTCGCCAACGCCACCTCCTCGCTCGTCCAGTTTCCCGGCTACATCACCTCGGCGCTCGCCTATGCCAAGGAAATCCGCGCCGATCGGCGGAACGCCATTGTCCTCGGCGCCATTTCGGCGATTGGCGGGCTTGCCGGCGCGCTGCTCCTGCTTTCGCTCTCCAACCCGTCGTTCCGGGCGATGGTGCCCTGGCTGCTGATCGCCGCGACGGGGATCTTTGCGGCCGGCCCTCTCCTGAAGTCGAAAGCCCGCAGCGAAGAGCACCGAATCGGGCCGCTCGGCGTGACGAGCCAGATGGTGACCTCCGTCTATGGCGGGTTCTTCGGAGCCGGCATGGGCATCATGATGCTTGCGGTGCTCGGGCTTGCCACTGGCGGCAGCTACCACCGGCTGAATGCGCTGAAGAACTTCATCTCAATCGTCATCGCGCTGATCGCCATCCTTGTCTTTTCGGCCGGCGGCGTCGTTTCCTGGCTGCATGCGGCGATCATGGTGCCGGGTGCGGCCCTTGGCGGCTATTGCGGCGTCTGGGCCGCCCGGCGCGTTCCGCAAGCCGTCATTCGCGCCATCGTCGTCGCCGTCGGCCTGCTGCTCGCCGCCTATTATTTCTTCACCGGCTGAACCGTATTCTGCTCCAGCAGGTCGGGACGGCGCGCCGCCGTCAGCCGCTGCGCTTCGGCCTCGCGCCACTTGGCAACGGCACCGTGGTTACCCGAGGTCAGCACTGCCGGGATCTCATGGCCTTCGAAGACCTGCGGCCGGGTATAGTGCGGATGCTCGAGCAGCCCGCCCTCGAAGCTTTCATGCAGGCCGGACAATTCATTGCCCATCACGCCCGGCAGGATCCGGACGACCGCGTCGAGCAGGACCAGCGCCGCCGGCTCGCCGCCGGAAAGGATGTAGTCGCCGATCGAGACCTCTTCGAGATTGCGCGTGTCGATGACCCTCTGGTCGACGCCCTCGAAGCGCCCGCAGACGATGACGATCCCGGGGCCTGCGGCTAGCCCGCGAATGCGGGCCTGTGTCAGGGGCCGGCCGCGCGGGCTCATCAGCAGGCGTGGCCGGTCGTCATCTATCGAGACGTGGTCGATGGCGCGGGCCAAAACATCCGGCTTCAACACCATGCCGGCACCGCCGCCGGCCGGCGTATCATCGACGGTACGGTGCTTGTCCTCGGTGAAATCGCGGATCTGCACGGCCTCGATCGACCAGTGGCCGCGCTCCAGCGCCTTGCCGGCCAGCGACACGCCGAGATGGCCCGGGAACATCTCCGGGTATAGCGTCAGGACCGTCGCGCGAAAGGACATGGCCTGCGGTTCACTTGCGCTTCGTCGGGAATTGCTTGTCGAGGCTCTCGTCCTTGTCGTCGACGAGACCGGCGGCGACCGGATCGACCAGCATCTTGCCGGCCTCGAGATCGATCTCCAGCACCGACCATTCGGTGAAGGGGATCAGCACCGGCCGACGGCCGGGGCCCTTCAGTTCCAGGAGATCACCCGCGCCGAAGTCGAAGACGCCGGTCACCGAGCCGTAGCTCTTGCCCGTGCCGTCGACCGCTTCCAGGCCTTCGAGATCCGCATAGAAAAACTCCTCCTCGTCGAGATCGTCGTCGGGAAGATTGTCGCGCTCGATGAAGAGTTCGAGACCGTTCAGCGCCTCGGCCGCCGTGCGGTCGTTGATGCCGCGAAAACGGACGATGACCACGTTCTTGGCTTCACGGATTTCCAGCACCTCGAAGACACGCCCGTCCTCGCTGTGCAGGTTGCCGTAGTCCCCAAGTGCCGTCGGATCGTCCGTGAAGGATTTTACCCGCACTTCGCCGCGCAGGCCTTGGGCCGCACCGATCGTCGCCATCAGGACTGGGTTTTCGAGTGTCGTCATTTCGGCATCCAGCTGGGAGCGGGCGCATTGTACCCGATCCCGCTCCAATTCTTTAAACGTGCACATAAAGCAAAACGGGCGGCATGAAAATGCCACCCGTTTGCTACACCGTTTTGGCGGGGATTATTCCGCGGCAGTTTCCGCAGCTGCAGCGGCTGCGTCTTCGGCCTTCTGCTTGGCTTCGGCGGCACGTTCCTGTGCCTTCTTGCCGGGCTCTGCCTTGGTCGGATTGTTGCGAGCCGGACGCTTGGCAAGGCCGGCCTGGTCGAGGAAGCGCAGGACGCGATCGGTCGGCTGGGCGCCCTGGGCGAGCCAGTGGCTGACGCGCTCGGCATTCAGTTCGATGCGCTTTTCGTCGTCCTTGCCGAGCATCGGGTTCCAGGAACCGATCTTCTCGAGGAAGCGGCCGTCACGCGGGCTGCGCGCATCGGCAACGACGATCTGGTAGAAGGGGCGCTTCTTGGAGCCGCCACGGGCGAGACGAATTTTCAGTGCCATTTCAATTTACTCCTTGCAGGCTTTCTTGACCGCTTCGTTCAAGCGGAACGGGTGGTGGTGCCGGCGCTGCCCGCGGGCTGCGAGCGATCGGCGGCGATGGCTTCATGATGCCGGATGACTTCCTTGATGATGAAGTTCAGAAACTTCTCGGCGAAATCCGGATCCAGATTGGCGTCCTTGGCCAGATGGCGAAGGCGTTCGATCTGGTATTCTTCGCGCGCCGGATCGGCCGGCGGCAGCTTGTGCTTGGCTTTCAGAACGCCGACCGCCTTGGTGCAGCGGAACCGTTCGGCCAGCATGTGGACGAGCGCGGCATCGATGTTGTCGATCGACTGCCGGTAGCTCGCCAATTCCTCTTTGATCTCGGGATCAAGCATTCGTCGCGATCCTCACTTCTTCTTCGGGAGGCCGGGAAGGCCTGGGAGGCCGCCGCCGAGGCCGGGCAGACCGCCGCCGGGCAAACCGCCACCGCCGAGGCCCGGAAGGCCGCCGGGCTTGCCGAGACCAGCAGCCTCGGCCTGCTTCTGCAGCGCCTCGAGCTGTTTCGGGTCCAGCTTCGAAAGATCCGGCATGCCGCCGCCCAATCCGCCAAGGCCCATCTTGTTGGCAAGGCCGCCCATCATCTGCTTCATCATGCCGCCGCCTTTGCCCTTGCCGCCCATCATCTTCATCATGTCCGCCATCTGGCGGTGCATCTTCAGAAGCTTGTTGATGTCGGCGGCATCGGTGCCGGAGCCGCTGGCGATGCGCTTCTTGCGCGAATGCTTGAGCATGTCCGGGTTGGCGCGTTCGGCCCTGGTCATCGAGGAGATGATGGCGAGCTGGCGCTTGAAAAGCCTGTCGTCGAGGCCGGCGGCGGCCATCTTGTCCTTCATTCCGGTCATGCCGGGCATCAGCCCCATGATGCCGCCCATGCCGCCCATCTTCTGCATCTGCCGCAATTGATCGGCCAGGTCGTCGAGGTCGAACTTGCCCTTGGCCATCTTGGCGGCCATGGCGGCCGCCTTCTCGGCATCGATGTTCTCCGCCGCCTTCTCGACCAGCGAGACGATGTCGCCCATGCCGAGGATCCGGTCGGCAACGCGGCGCGGATGGAACTCTTCGAGCTCGTCCATCTTCTCGCCGACGCCGATCAGCTTGATCGGCTTGCCGGTGACGGCACGCATCGACAGCGCCGCACCGCCGCGGCCGTCGCCGTCCATGCGGGTCAGCACCAAGCCGGTAATGCCGACGCGGTCGTCGAAGTTGCGGGCGAGATTGACGGCGTCCTGGCCGGTCAGCGCGTCGGCGACGAGCAGGATCTCGTGCGGATTGGACTTCCGCTTGATCTCCGCCATCTCGATCATCAGCGGCTCGTCGATATGGGTGCGGCCGGCGGTGTCGAGGATGACGACGTCATGGCCGCCGAGCTTGGCGGCCTGCACGGCGCGGGCGGCGATATCGGTCGGCGACTGGCCGGCGATGATCGGCAGCGTGTCGACGCCCGTCTGGACGCCCAACTGCCGCAACTGCTCCTGCGCGGCCGGGCGACGCGTGTCGAGCGAGGCCATCAGGACCTTCTTCTTGTCCCGCATCGTCAGCCGCTTGGCGATCTTGCCGGTCGTCGTCGTCTTGCCCGAACCCTGCAGGCCGACCATCATTACGACGACGGGAGCCGGGGCATTGAGATCGATCGTCACGCCCTCGGAACCGAGCATGCCGATAAGCTCGTCATGGACGATCTTGACGACCATCTGGCCGGGCTTGATCGATTTCAGGATCTCGGCGCCGACCGCCTTCTCGCGAACCTTTTCGGTGAAGGAGCGCACCACATCGAGCGCGACGTCGGCTTCGAGCAGCGCACGGCGAACCTCCCGGAGCGCCGCGGAAACGTCAGCTTCCGACAGGGCGCCGCGGCCGGTCAGTCCATTCAATATGGAACCAAGACGGTCCTGGAGGCTCTCGAACATTCTCTCTTCCTTCTGGTTTCCGGTTTCACCTGGTTTGACCTGGGGACTCGCCGAAAACTGGGGTTCCTTCGCGCGGAAAACAAGGCGCAAAGCCAAAAACCACCCGAGGGCGCGACGCGCTGTCGGGTGTTAACCTCCGGGCTCTCTTTATACCTTTGCGGGGCCCGGTCGGCGGCTTCGAAGTCATCACTTGCGAAGGAATTTCGTCGCGATAAACAGGAAAGCGACCGAAAAGTCAAGTTAGAGGTGAAGCTGCTGCAATGACCGCGGCTTGGATGCGGATCGTCGGCGACCCTCGGCAGGTGTCGCAACGACCAGGAGAAGCGGCGTCACAGGCCCTCCTCCTTCTCGCCGGCCTGCCGGGCAAGCACTGCAAAGGCGGTATCAATCCGCGTCATGACTCTCAGAGCCACGACCACCTCGGTCTGGTTGATGTCGCCGAGGACGCCCCGCAGCATTTCGAGCTCGCGCTGATGGACGCCGTGAAAAAGATCCCTGCCGGCTGGGCTTGGTGCGCAGAAACCGGCCCGCCGGTGCTCGGGATTGGGCTTCTTCTCGACCAGCCCTTTCCTGATGAGGCCGGCGGCGACGCGCTGCACGAACTGGCGCTTCATCGCTAGCCGCCTGGCTGCCTCCGGCACCGTCACCGGCGCCTCGCAGATGAGTTCCAGCACGGCACGCTCGGCAACCGTGATCCCGGCGCCCTCGAGCATCTTCTCGAACGTCCTGCTGACGTTGAGATGAACCGGACGGACGAGCTTGATTGCCTTGTAGAGGCGTTCCTGTTTGTCGAATCGGACGAGCATGGATGCATGGTAGCAATCGAGTTGTCATTCTCAAGAAATTCTTAACCGATTTCTCTCCGACCCTGTGATCGAGCGCTGAAGCTCCTATCTTTCTCCGACAGCAGAGCCATTCGACAGCTTAGGTCGGCAATGAGCAAAGGCGGCAACCGCTACTACAACGGACCCGTTTCGGACCATTTCGACGGCGTTCACTTCTTCAATCCCGGCGGAATGGCACCGCGCGGTTTTGCCGACCTGTTGCGCTGGCAGGTGCGGGGCAAACGCGTGCGTTGGCCGAGGCATTACGACAGCCCCTTCGTGGAGGTGCGGCCCGAGCTTACTGTCGACGGCGACCGCCTGCGGGTGACGATGGTCGGTCATGCGACGCTTCTGATCCAGGTGGCCGGTCTCAACATCCTGACCGATCCGGTCTGGTCTCACCGGGCGAGCCCTTTCGCCTTTGCCGGGCCGCGTCGGCACAATGCGCCGGGCATTCACATGGACGACCTCCCGCCGATCGACCTCGTCCTCGTCACCCACAACCACTACGACCATCTCGACCTCGAGACGCTTGGCGCGCTGTACGCCGAGCACGCGCCTTGGGTGGTAACGCCGCTCGGCAACGACACGATCATCCGCAGCGCCGTACCGGACATGGAAATATCCGTTGTCGATTGGGGCGATCGTATCGAGGTGGGCGACGGCGTCGTCATCCATGCCGAACCCTGCCACCATTGGTCTGCCCGGGGCACACGCGACCGACGGATGGCGCTCTGGGCCGCCTTCGTCATCGAGACGCCGGCCGGCAGAATCTACCATATCGGCGACACCGGCTTCCACGGCGGCATCAATTATCGCACTGCCCGCGACAAGCATGGCCCCTTCCGCCTCGCCAACCTGCCCTTCGGCTGCTACGAACCCCGCTGGTTCATGGAAAGCCACCACCAGAACCCGGAGGAGGCGGTGATGGGCATGCTCGCCTGCGGGGCCGAACACGTGGCGGGACATCATTGGGGGACGTTTCGCCTGACCGACGAGGGGATCGAGGAGCCGCTCAGCGCGCTCGAAACCGCCCTCGACAAGGCCGGTATCGAGCCCGGTCGGTTCCGGCCGCTGCGGCCGGGGGAGGTCTTCGACGTTCCTGCCTAGTTCGAACGAAGCCGGCACTGGTAATTTCCGGGCTTTTCCGCCATATACAGCCCGAATGAAAGGCGCCTCCCCGGCGGGGACCAGTTTGGACAAATCGCGACATGACCGACCACGTGCAATTTGCCAGGATGAACGGGCTTGGAAACAAGATCCTGGTGGTCGACATGCGCGGCCGCAGGGACCGGGTCACGCCTGAGGCCGCGATCGCGCTCAACGCCGATCCGGCGACCCAGTTCGACCAGATCATGGCGATCCACGATCCGAAGGCGTCCGGCACCGATGCCTGGATCGACATCATCAATTCCGACGGCTCTATGGCCCAGGCCTGCGGCAACGGCACCCGCTGCGTCGTGCAGGCGCTTGCCGCCGAGGCCGGCAAAAAGGCCTTTCTCTTTCATACCGTCGCCGGCCTGCTCGAAGCGAAGGAGCACGACGACGGCTTGATTTCGGTCGACATGGGACTACCGCGGTTCGGTTGGGATGAAATTCCGCTCGCCGAGGAATTCCACGATACGCGCCGGATCGAGCTGCAGATCGGCCCGATCGACGATCCGGTGCTGCATTCGCCCTCGGTTGCTTCGATGGGCAATCCGCATGCGATCTTCTGGGTGGAGAACGATGTGTGGAGCTACGAGCTCGATCGCTTCGGACCGCTCCTTGAAAATCACCCGATCTTCCCCGAGCGTGCCAACATCTCGATCGCTCGCGTCCGTTCGCGCCAGGAGATGGACCTGAGGACCTGGGAGCGCGGCGCGGGGCTAACGCTTGCCTGCGGTTCTGCCGCCTGTGCTGCCGCGGTCAGCGGTGCCAGGACAGGTCGCACGAACCACACTGTCACCGTGAATGTTCCGGGCGGTCCGCTCCTGATCGAATGGCGGGAACGAGACAACCACGTCATCATGACGGGACCGGCCGAATGGGAGTGGTCTGGCACGCTGGATCCCTCAACCGGCGCCTTCGAGCGCGAGGTCACGACCAGCGAAAGCGGAGCGCGAGCGCTTTGAGCGGCGTCGAGGTCATCACCTTCGGTTGCCGCCTCAACACCTATGAATCGGAAGTGATGCGGGCGGAGGCCGAGAAGGCGGGGCTGAACAACGCCATCCTCGTCAACACCTGCGCCGTCACGGCCGAAGCCGTGCGTCAGGCACGCCAGGCGATCCGCCGCGTGCGGCGCGACAATCCGCACGCCCGCATCATCGTCACCGGCTGCGCCGCCCAGACCGAGAAGGAAACTTTTGCCGACATGGCAGAGGTGGACGCGGTTCTCGGCAACGAGGAGAAGCTCGCGAGCGCTTCCTATCGTTCGCTGCCGGACTTCGGCGTCTCGGCCGAGGAGAAGTTGCGCGTCAACGACATCATGAGCGTGCGCGCCACGGCGCCGCAGATGATCAAGCACATCGACGGGCACGTGCGCGCCTTCATTCAGGTGCAGAACGGCTGCGACCATCGCTGCACCTTCTGCATCATCCCCTATGGCCGCGGCAATTCCCGCTCCGTGCCGATGGGCGCGGTCGTCGACCAGGCGCGGCGGCTCACCGAAAGCGGCTATCGCGAGATCGTCTTGACCGGTGTCGACGCGACCAGCTACGGCGCCGACCTGCCTGGAACCCCGATGCTCGGGCTTCTCGCCAAAACGCTTCTGAAGCAGGTGCCGGACATCCTGCGGCTGCGCCTTTCCTCGATCGACAGCATCGAGGCGGACCGGCATCTCCTCGACCTGATCGCCGACGAGCCGCGCTTCATGCCGCATTTGCATCTCTCGCTGCAGCACGGCGACGACCTGATCCTGAAGCGCATGAAGCGGCGCCATTCGAGCGGCGACGCCCGCGCCTTCTGCGACCAGGTGCGCAGCTTGCGACCCGAGATCAGCTTCGGCGCCGACATGATCGCCGGCTTTCCGACGGAAACGGAAGAGATGTTCGAAAACGCGGTGCGCCTCGCCGAGGACTGCGGCCTCGCCCACCTCCACGTCTTCCCTTATAGCCCGCGCCCCGGCACGCCGGCGGCCCGCATGCCGCAGCTCGACCGGGCGCTCGTCAAGGAGCGGGCCGCGCGTCTACGCGCGAAAGGCGCCGCGCTTCACGCCGCCCATCTCGACCGCATGATCGGCACCGAGCAGACGATTCTCGTCGAGTTGAACGGATTGGCGCATACCGAGAACTTTACGCTCGTCGATGCTGCCGGCCTCGAGCCGCGGTCGCTGCTGGAGGTCACGATCTCCGGCCACAATGGCAAGCATCTGGCGATGCAACGAAAACAGATGGCTGCGGCCTGATATCCGGACATTTCCATGGCAATTGGTTTCATCAAGAAGATCTTCTCCTTCGGCAAGGACACCGTCGAAGAGAAAACCGTGCCGCCGCAGGAGGTAGTGCCGGAGGCGCCGGTTGCCGATGAGGCTTCGGTAACCGTCTCTGACGTTTCGGGACATCTCCCCGACACGGGGGGAGAGGAGGGGCGACCGCCGAAGATGATCGCGATGATCCTAGCGAGGAGAGGGCTGGCGAGATTTTGCCATCCGTCGAACGCGCCCCGGATGAGGTCGGCACCCATCGCGAAGAAATCAAGGCAAGCGCCGGCATCGCTCCTGGCGAAAGCGTCGAGATGGAAGACCAGAGCGCTCCGCCTCCGATCTCCCCCCTTGCGGGGAGATGCCCGGCAGTGCAGAGGGGGTGAGCCCCTTCCGAAGATGCCGCGCTTGGCGATGAGGTCGAGATACCTTCCTCTGTCCCTTCGGGACATCTCCCCCGCAAGGGGGGGGATTTGGGGGAGACCGAGGCGATTGCCGAGGACGACCGGACGGGCTTTGAGGAGGCCAGGGCGGGTGCGGACGATCGCGTCGCCTCGTCCGAGTCAAGCTCGCAAGATGCTCCGGAGATAACCGCACCGGAGACCGACGCTGCAGGCGAAGGCCCCGAGAAGCATGCCGACATCGCCGCTCCCGAAAACGTCCCGGAAGATGACGAGAGCGCCGCATCTCTCTCCCCCCTTGTGGGGGAGATGCCCGGCGGGGCAGAGGGGGATACCTCACCCGATGACCTCGCCGCCGCCGCTCCCAGCCTCCCCAAAGGCTTTGCAACCTCCGACAAGCGTCCGAAGGAGGCGGCACCGGCGCCGCAGCCGAAGCTTTCCTGGTACCAGCGGCTGCGCCGCGGTCTCGCCCGTACTTCGTCGCAGCTGACCGGCCAGATCGCCAGCCTGTTCACCAAGCGGAAACTCGACGAGGCGACGCTGCAGGACCTCGAGGACCTGTTAATCCAGGCGGATCTCGGCGTCGAGACGGCGATGCGCATCACCGACACGCTCGCCTCGGAGCGCTACGGCAAGGATGTGACGGGCGAGGACGTCTCGCGCATCATGGCCGGCGAGATCACCAAGGTGCTGGCGCCGGTCGCCAAACCGCTCGAACTCGATCTCAGCCATAAGCCGCACGTGATCCTCGTCGTCGGTGTCAATGGCACCGGCAAGACGACGACGATCGGCAAGCTCGCGGCAAAGCTATCCGGCGCGGGTTTGAAGGTCATGGTCGCGGCGGGCGACACGTTCCGGGCCGCGGCGATCGAGCAGCTGAAGATCTGGGCCGAGCGGACGAAGTCCGACATCGTCGCCTCGAAGCTCGGCGCCGACGCGGCCGGGCTTGCCTACGAGGCATTCCAGCTTGCCCGCGAGAAGAAGTCGGACGTGCTGATCATCGACACGGCCGGGCGGCTGCAGAACAAGGCCGAGTTGATGGCCGAGCTCGAAAAGATCGTCCGCGTCCTCGGCAAACTCGATCCCGACGCACCGCACACCGTGCTGCAGACCCTCGATGCGACGACCGGTCAGAATGCGCTGCAGCAAGTGGAGATCTTCCGCAATGTCGCCGGCGTCAGCGGCCTGATCATGACCAAGCTCGACGGTACGGCGCGCGGCGGCATCCTGGTGGCGATCTCCGCCAAGCACAAGCTGCCGGTCTATTTTATCGGTGTCGGCGAGGGTATCGACGATCTCGAACCCTTCGAGGCGAAGGACTTTGCCGAGGCGATCGCCGGGGTTGCCGCCGCTTGATCGAGAAACCGAGCGCTTGCAGCCTAAGCGGCTGCTGATATGGTTTTGCCGCAATGCTGGTGTTATGAGCAGCCAGAAATGCAAGAACAGGATCCGCACATGTCGACAATCGAGGCCGCCAAGCCGAAGACAGAGGTGAGCCCGCTCCTGAAGCTCGTGCTCGAGCTCGGACCGCTCATGGTCTTCTTTTTCGCCAATTCGCGCGGCGACTGGCTGGCAAGCCGCTTTCCGGCTCTTGCGGAGCTCGGCGAGCCGATCTTCATCGCCACCGGCCTGTTCATGGCAGCGACCGCCGCGGCACTCATCGCCTCCTGGATCATGACCCGCACCCTGCCGATGATGCCGCTGATCTCCGGCATCGTCGTCTTCGTCTTCGGCGCGCTGACCCTCTGGCTGCAGAACGACACCTTCATCAAGATGAAGCCGACCATCGTCAATACGCTCTTCGGCGCGATCCTGCTCGGCGGGCTGCTGTTCGGCAAGTCGCTGCTCGGCTATGTCTTCCACGCTGCCTTCAAGCTCGACGAGGACGGCTGGCGCAAGCTGACGATCCGCTGGGGCGTGTTCTTCCTGTTTCTCGCGGTCCTGAACGAGATCGTCTGGCGCACCTTCTCGACGGACTTCTGGGTCGCCTTCAAGGTCTGGGGAACGATGCCGATCACCATTCTCTTCACTCTTGCCCAGATGCCGCTGATCATGAAGCACTCGCTGGAACAGGAAGGTGCCGAGTGACGATCGCCGCCGGTACCGAGGATCACAGACAGCGCATTTGGATCTGGCTGCTCGCCTGCCTCGGCGTCGTCGCGATCCAGATCCTGACGCAGCATCTGATGGGACGGCTGTGGATCTGCGAATGCGGCTACGTGAAATTATGGGAGGGCGTCGTCAATTCCAGCGGCAACTCCCAGCATATTGCCGACTGGTATACGCCGTCCCACATCATCCACGGCATTCTCTTCTACGGCCTCGGCTATCTCGTGCTGCGCGGCAAGCCTTTGAGCGCCCGTCTGCTGCTCGCGACCATGATCGAGTCTGCCTGGGAGATTGCCGAGAACACGCCGATGGTGATCAACCGCTATCGCTCCGCGACGATCTCGCTCGACTATTTCGGCGACAGCATTCTGAATTCCACCATGGACACGCTCGCCATGGCAGCGGGCTTCCTCATAGCATCGCGGCTGCCTGTGGCGGTAACCGTGGTGATCGCCATCGCCCTCGAACTCTTCACCGGCTGGCTGATCCGCGACAACCTGACACTCAACGTGCTGATGCTCGTCTGGCCGCTCGATGCAATTAAGGCGTGGCAGGCGGGACTTTAGCGCCCTTTCGCTGGGTTACTTGCCCCCTTATCCGGCCTGCCGGCCACCTTCTCCCCGCTCGCGGGGAGAAGGGACTGCGGCACCCGTTTGCTCTCTCGATTGGAGTCGGTGAGGTGCGTTCGGGTGGCGCCGCGGGTCTCCTTCGCCCGGCTTGCGGGGAGAAGGTGGCCGGCAGGCCGGATGAGGGGCAAAGGGCCGCTGCACCCTACGATCCGGCAAGCGCCTTCTCGATGGCCGGTAACAGCCCCTCCTTAAGGGTCCGCTCGTCAAGAGGGCCGGCGCGCTTGTAGAGGATCGTGCCATCGGCGCCTACCAGGAAGGATTCCGGAATCCCGTAGACGCCCCAGTCGATCGCCGCCTTGCCGTTCGGATCAATGCCGACCGCCGAGAACGGATTGCCGAGTTCGCCCAGGAACCGGAGCGCATTGTCATTGCGGTCCTTGTAGTTGATGCCGACGACGGTGAGCCGCGGATCCTTGGACAGTTCGAGGATGATCGGATGCTCCTGGCGGCAGGGGACGCACCAGGAGGCCCAGACATTGACGAGGGTCAGCTGGCCCTTGACGGCAGCGTCGGTCAGCGCCGGCATCGGCTGGCCGGAAGGCGTCGCGGCGCCCTCGAGCGGCGGCAGGTCGAGCTTCGGCGCCTTGCTGCCGATCAGGGCCGAGGGGATTTCGCTGACGTCCCTGCCGGAGTTCAACTGGCTCCAGAAGATCAGCGCCAGGCCAGCGAAGATCAGAAGCGGAAGGGCCGCGAGCAGATAGCGCAAGGCCCCGGGCCTGCGCTCGTCCGGCTGCGGCGCCTGCGTACTCGTCATTGGGCCTCTCCGCCTGAAACGTCCGCCGAACGGCGGCGAATGCCGGCGGCCTCGAGCGTCTTCAATTCGCGTTGGCGGGCGCGGCCGTCGCCGACAACCCAGTAGACGAGCCCCGCCACGACCGCGAGGGCGACGGCGTAGCTGGCAATCACATAGGCGGCATGGCTCATCATGGCGCGAGCGTCTCCCGTCCGGCATTGCGGGCCGCCTGTCGCCGGAGCGACGTCACCCGGCGGCGCCAGATCTCGTTGCGCATCGCGGCGATGTGCAGCGTGAAGAACAAGAGCGTGAAGCCGATCGCCATGATTATCAGCGGCCACAGGAATTCCGGATCGATCGTCGGCCCGTCGAGGCGCATGACGCTCGCCGGCTGATGCAGCGTGTTCCACCATTCGACCGAGAACTTGATGATCGGGATATTGACGAAGCCGACCAGCACGAGCACGGCGGAGACGCGCGCCGATCGGGCGGGATCGTCCATGGCGCGGTTCAGCGCCATCAGTCCGAGATACATGAGGAAAAGCACGAAGACGGAGGTCAGCCGCGCATCCCACACCCACCAGGTGCCCCACATCGGCTTGCCCCAGAGCGAACCAGTGACGAGCGCCAGGAAGGTGAAGGAGGCGCCGATCGGTGCAGCCGCCTTGGCCGACACATCGGCGAGCGGATGGCGCCACACAAGCGTGCCGAGCGCCGAGATCGCCATCACCGTGTAGCACATCATCGAAAGCCAGGCGGATGGCACATGCACATACATGATGCGCACCGTCTCGCCCTGCTGGTAGTCGCCCTCGGTCGTGAAGGAGAGCCAGAAGCCGACGGCAAAGAGCAATATCGTAATACCGGCCATCCACGGCAGCACCCGATCGGCCAGCGCCAGGAACCGGGTCGGGTTGGCGAGGTCGCTGAACTTGCGGATGGCCAGGCTGTTGTCGCTCATGACGGCTCTTTAACGCGGAAGCACCCCTTCCGCAATTGACCTACAGCGCCGCGCGTCTTTTGGACGCGCAAAGGTCGCTGTAGCACTTTGACGCTGCATAATTTTATCCTTAGCTCAAATGCGATCTAAGGAATTATGCAGTGGTCAATCACGATCGCGTCATTGAAATCAATCAGACGAATGTCGCAGTGCGGCGGCCGTCGCCACCGGTCCGATCACCGCGAAGAACAGGGTTATCGCCATCAATATCATGAAAGGCGGCAGAAAGGGGGCGGGATCTTCGACCGCCGCATAGACCGCGCTGACACCGAAGATCAGTACGGGGATGGCGAGCGGCAGCACGAGGATCGAGACGAGCAGTCCGCCGCGTGGCAGGACCACGGCAACGGCCGCGCCGACCGCCCCGATGAAGGTGATCGCCGGCGTCCCGGCGAAGAGCGTGAGCATCGTGGCGCCGATGGCAAGCTCGTCCATGTTCATGAAGAGGCCGAGAAACGGCGAGGCGACGACCAGCGGCAGGCCGGTGGCGGCCCAATGGGCGGCGCATTTGACGAAGACGGTGAGGACGAGCGGTGTCTCCTGCATCAGCAGCAGATCGAGCGAGCCGTCTTCGCGCTCCGCCTGGAACAGCCGGTCGAGGCCGAGAAGCGCGGCGAGCAGCGCGCCGATCCAGAGAATCGCCGGGCCGATCCGGGCGAGCAGATTGAGATCCGGCCCGACGCCGAAGGGGATCACGGAGACGACCGTCATGAAGAACAGCACGCCGATCATCGCACCACCGCCGGCGCGCACCGAAAGCTTCAGGTCCCGGAAGAAGAGAGCGATCAATCCGCAAACCCCGTCATCTGCAACGTCTTCGATTGTCCAATCCCCAGCGACTGGTGGGTGGCGACAATGACGATGCCGCCACGCTCGAGGTGGCGCGTTACCAATCCGGCAAAGAGCCTGTCCGCCCCGGCATCGAGAGCCGCCGTGGGCTCGTCGAGAATCCAGATCGGCCGATGGGCGACAAGCAGCTTCGCCATCGCCATGCGCCGCTGCTGGCCGGCGGAAAGATAGCCGAAGGGCAGATGGGTGATGCCGGCGAGCCCGACGGCGGCTGCGGCCGCAGCCAGATCGAGGCCGGAGCCGCCCGGCGAATTGCCGAGAAAGTGCTGCCAGAAGGAAAGATTTTCCTCGACCGTCAATTCCTGCTTCATCGCATTGCGGTGGCCGAGATAGTGGCTGAGCTCGCGCGGATGCTCATAGCCGGAGGGCCCGTCCTTGAGTGATAGCCTTCCCGATTCGACCTGAAGAAGGCCCGCCAGGACGCGCAGCAAAGTAGACTTTCCCGAGCCGTTCGGACCCGTCACGACCAGCGCTTCCCCGGTTGCAAGCGAAAAGGAAATATCGTGAAAAATCAAGTCTTCACCGCGCCTCGCGCTCAAACCCTCTACCAGCAGGCGCATCAATTTTTGGCTTTCCTTGACGCTCTTTTCCGCAGAGCAAAAAAAGTTCCGATTGAACCTTGGTTGGTCTGGCACGATTTGGAGAAATTATCTATAAGGCGGCCAACGCGCCAGCGGTCGGCGTGAATTTCATCCAAGCGCCGAACATGGAATGACATTCCACGTACGGACAGCGGAAATGGCCGCACCCGCATCCCATTTCGCGCCTCACAGGCGCTCGGGCGTTCGTACGTCAGTTTTTGGCGATCAGACGGAACGGGGTATTCCAGTGTCCAAGTCCCTAGACAGCTTCAATTGTCGCTCCACGCTCACGGTCAATGGCGTGGATTATGTCTATTACAGCCTGCCGAAAGCGGAAGCGAACGGGCTTTCCGGTGTGTCCAAGCTTCCCTATTCGATGAAGGTTCTGCTGGAAAACCTGCTGCGTAACGAGGATGACCGCTCGGTCACCAAGAAGGACATCGAAAACGTCGCCGCATGGCTCGGCGACAAGGGCACGGCGGAAAACGAGATCGCCTACCGTCCGGCACGCGTGCTGATGCAGGACTTCACCGGCGTTCCGGCCGTCGTCGATCTCGCAGCGATGCGCGACGCCATGGTCTCGCTCGGCGGCGACCCGGAAAAGATCAACCCGCTCGTTCCCGTCGACCTCGTCATCGACCACTCGGTCATCGTCGATGAATTCGGCACGCCGAACGCCTTTGCCCGCAACGTCGAACTCGAATACCAGCGCAACGGCGAACGCTACCGCTTCCTGAAGTGGGGCCAGCAGGCTTTCAAGAACTTCCGCGTCGTGCCGCCTGGCACCGGCATCTGTCACCAGGTCAATCTGGAATATCTCGGCCAGACGGTCTGGACCCGCGAAGAGAACGGCGAAATCACCGCTTACCCGGATACCTGCGTCGGCACTGACAGCCACACCACGATGATCAACGGCCTCGGCGTACTCGGCTGGGGCGTCGGCGGTATCGAAGCCGAAGCCGCGATG
>NC_018000.1:5505000-5670000 GCF_000265205.3 Sinorhizobium fredii USDA 257 | reverse complement strand
GGCTGGAGGTAGGAGGGAAGTCTTGTCGTTCAAGGCATGGATGTTGTTGGGGTGTCCTTCGGGATGCCCTTCTGGTGTTCATGGCTGATTGGTGTTGCCTGACCGCGCATCACCGGACAGATCTCGAGAAGCTGGTCTTAAGACAGGCTGCAAGCGAACCGCTCGGCGTGGTTCCAATAAAGCAGACCTGTCGAACACGTCGATGGCATCTGATTGGCCCGGTTGTAAAAGGTAACCGGGCTTTTGGGCGGCTTTCGCGGCACATTCAGTTGTGCCCGGATGGCCAGGTTTGGCTGCCCTACGAGGCGACAAGCCGAGTGGGTAAGCTTAGCCAAACCCAAATAAGGATGAGCATTGGCAATGAGAACGATCAAGTGTCAAAAGGGCATTTGGTGGATGCCTTGGCATGCACAGGCGATGAAGGACGTGATACGCTGCGATAAGCCGTGGGGAGCTGCGAATGAGCTTTGATCCATGGATCTCCGAATGGGGAAACCCACCTTAGATGCTTGGGAAATCATTTTGGTTGTCGGACCGTTGGTCCGACGGTACGGCGAACGATCGCCGACGGCCTTTGGCCTTGCGGTGCTGCGCACCGAACACGTTTCCCTCGCGGGGGACGGAGTTCGAAGCGGAGCTTTGCAAGCGCAAAGCGCGTCGCCGGTCGTCCGGCGTTAGAAGAACCAAAATGGTTTCCAAGCATTGTTGAAAGGTATCTTATCCTGAATTCAATAGGGATAAGAAGCGAACGCAGGGAACTGAAACATCTAAGTACCTGCAGGAAAGGACATCAACCGAGACTCCGCAAGTAGTGGCGAGCGAACGCGGACCAGGCCAGTGGCAATGCGGAATAAAGTGGAACGATCTGGAAAGGTCGGCCGTAGCGGGTGATAGCCCCGTACACGTAGAACACGCATTGTCCTTGAGTAAGGCGGGACACGAGAAATCCTGTCTGAACATGGGGAGACCACTCTCCAAGCCTAAGTACTCGTGCATGACCGATAGCGAACAAGTACCGTGAGGGAAAGGTGAAAAGCACCCCGACAAGGGGAGTGAAATAGAACCTGAAACCGGATGCCTACAAACAGTCGGAGCCCGCAAGGGTGACGGCGTACCTTTTGTATAATGGGTCAACGACTTAGTGTGACATGCAAGCTTAAGCCGGTAGGTGGAGGCGTAGCGAAAGCGAGTCTGAACAGGGCGCCTTAGTATGTCGCATTAGACCCGAAACCGAGTGATCTAGCCATGAGCAGGTTGAAGGTTGGGTAACACCAACTGGAGGACCGAACCCGCATCTGTTGCAATAGATTGGGATGACTTGTGGCTAGGGGTGAAAGGCCAATCAAACTCGGAAATAGCTGGTTCTCCGCGAAATCTATTTAGGTAGAGCGTCGACCGAATACCCCCGGGGGTAGAGCACTGGATGGGCTATGGGGACTCACCGTCTTACTGATCCTAACCAAACTCCGAATACCGGGGAGTACTAGTCGGCAGACACACGGCGGGTGCTAACGTCCGTCGTGAAAAGGGCAACAACCCTGACCTCCAGCTAAGGTCCCCAAGTCATGGCTAAGTGGGAAAGGATGTGAGGATCCCAAAACAACCAGGATGTTGGCTTAGAAGCAGCCATCATTTAAAGAAAGCGTAACAGCTCACTGGTCTAAATAAGGGTCTTTGCGCCGAAAATGTAACGGGGCTGAAGCCATGCACCGAAGCTGAGGCTTACGATCTTCTAGCGAAGACGTAGGGGTAGCGGAGCGTTCCGTAAGCCTGTGAAGGGATACCCGTGAGGGGTCCTGGAGGTATCGGAAGTGCGAATGTTGACATGAGTAACGATAAAGAGGGTGAGAGACCCTCTCGCCGAAAGACCAAGGGTTCCTGCTTAAAGTTAATCTGAGCAGGGTTAGCCGGCCCCTAAGACGAGGCGGACACGCGTAGTCGATGGGAACCACGTTAATATTCGTGGGCCTGGTGGTAGTGACGGATCGCACAAGTTGTTCGGACTTATTGGATTGTCCGGGCGGCGGCGCGGTTCCAGGAAATAGCTCCACCGTATAGACCGTACCCGAAACCGACACAGGTGGTCAGGTAGAGTATACCAAGGCGCTTGAGAGAACTATGTTGAAGGAACTCGGCAAATTGCACGCGTAACTTCGGAAGAAGCGTGACCCTTTTTGACGCAAGTCAGATGGGGTGGCACAGACCAGGGGGTAGCGACTGTTTATCAAAAACACAGGGCTCTGCGAAGTCGCAAGACGACGTATAGGGTCTGACGCCTGCCCGGTGCTGGAAGGTTAAGAGGAGGGGTGCAAGCTCTGAATCGAAGCCCCAGTAAACGGCGGCCGTAACTATAACGGTCCTAAGGTAGCGAAATTCCTTGTCGGGTAAGTTCCGACCTGCACGAATGGCGTAACGACTTCCCCGCTGTCTCCAACATAGACTCAGTGAAATTGAATTCCCCGTGAAGATGCGGGGTTCCTGCGGTCAGACGGAAAGACCCCGTGCACCTTTACTATAGCTTTACACTGGCATTCGTGTCGGCATGTGTAGGATAGGTGGTAGGCTTTGAAGCGGGGACGCCAGTTCTCGTGGAGCCATCCTTGAAATACCACCCTTATCGTCATGGATGTCTAACCGCGGTCCGTCATCCGGATCCGGGACAGTGTATGGTGGGTAGTTTGACTGGGGCGGTCGCCTCCGAAAGAGTAACGGAGGCGCGCGATGGTGGGCTCAGAGCGGTCGGAAATCGCTCGTCGAGTGCAATGGCATAAGCCCGCCTGACTGCGAGACTGACAAGTCGAGCAGAGACGAAAGTCGGTCATAGTGATCCGGTGGTCCCGCGTGGAAGGGCCATCGCTCAACGGATAAAAGGTACGCCGGGGATAACAGGCTGATGACCCCCAAGAGTCCATATCGACGGGGTTGTTTGGCACCTCGATGTCGGCTCATCGCATCCTGGGGCTGGAGCAGGTCCCAAGGGTTTGGCTGTTCGCCAATTAAAGCGGTACGTGAGCTGGGTTCAGAACGTCGTGAGACAGTTCGGTCCCTATCTGCCGTGGGTGTAGGAATATTGACAGGATCTGTCCCTAGTACGAGAGGACCGGGATGGACATATCTCTGGTGGACCTGTTGTCCTGCCAAGGGCATAGCAGGGTAGCTATATATGGAAGGGATAACCGCTGAAGGCATCTAAGCGGGAAACCCACCTGAAAACGAGTATTCCCTTGAGAACCGTGGAAGACGACCACGTTGATAGGCCGGGTGTGGAAGTGCGGCAACGCATGAAGCTTACCGGTACTAATCGTTCGATCGGCTTGATCGTTCCCATTGCTCATGCTCATCAAAAGATGAGCTGTTGACTGTCCTGACGCGCCAAAGCGCTCCGGACGGGCCGCGCCAGATGGCGCGACGGCCTTTGGCCTTGCGGAGCTGAAGCTCGGCAAGCGCCACAAGCACCGTCAAAGACGTGTTCAAAAAATGAAGTGAAAACTTCAGCCAGCTTCTCAAATCAGTTTGCTCCCTCCGGGGAGCAAAGCTTGCGCTTTGCCGACCTGGTGGTTCTGGCGGGGTGGCTGCACCCGTTCCCATTCCGAACACGGCCGTGAAACGCCCCAGCGCCGATGGTACTTCGTCTTAAGACGCGGGAGAGTAGGTCGCTGCCAGGTCTGCAAATCGCAAGCGTAAAACGCCGCTCCCCGTCGAGCCAACGAGACGGACAAGGCAGCGGCGCAAAAAGATCATCTTCTCTTCAGCCTTCGGCCCGGCCGAAACAATGGGCCGCTCAACGCGGCCTTTTTTGCTTCGGAAACCGCAAAAATAACGCCGGGTGCAGCAGCCCTCCGGACCGCAGGCCAAAGGCCGAGGACCGGCAAACACAAAAACAACCGGGCTAAAACAGCCGGTTCAGAAATAACGCGGGGTGGAGCAGCCCGGTAGCTCGTCAGGCTCATAACCTGAAGGCCGCAGGTTCAAATCCTGCCCCCGCAACCAATCGCAAGACAACAACAAGGCCCGCCCGGATCATCCCAGGCGGGCCTTTTGCTTTTACCGCCCACCGCACACACCGAACTCGCCACTGCCAGCTTCTCCTCGAAATGGTTCCGGATCTCCGCGCGCAGCCGCTTCTCCATCAGCATCACCACTACAATTGCCGCCATGAGTTGCTGTTGGAATGGCCGCTTTCAGCGCAGCTCAGGATGCGAGGCAAGGCTCAGGCTCCGTCGAGTTGGACGTTGGACAGCTGCAGCCAAGGCGGGTTGTCGGCGTACATCTCGCGAATGATCTGCTTGATCTCTTCGATCCTTCCTTTCTGGTCGTCGCGCCTGAAGCTCATGATGATCGGCGAGGTGGCGTTCTCGTCTTTTATGGTGCGGTAACATACGTCGTCGGGTCTTTGCCGTTGCGACGCCGCGGGAATGATGCAGAGACTGACCCCGGCCGCCACAATACCCAATGCGGTCTGAATCTCACGGACCTCTTCCACGCTGGCAGGCGAAATGCCCTGCTCGGTCAACATGTTGAGGACCTCGTCGGCAAAGCTCGGACGCGGCGCCGACGGATAGACGATGAGCGGTTCTCCTTCCAGTTCGGCAAGCGCGATCGGCTCGGTGGGGAGCGATTTCGGATGCCCCTTGGGGAAAGCGACGACCAGTCGTTCCTCTCGAAGCGTCAGCCTCTCGACCTCCCGGTCGTTGAAGCGAACCCTGCCGAAGCCGAGATCGATCCGCCTCTCCTTGAGAGCGGTCACCTGCTCGGTCGACATCATTTCGCGGATCTCGATGTCGAGATCCGGCCAGCGCTTGCGCATGCGGCGGACGAGGTCCGGCATGCCGCCATAAAGGGTCGAGCCGACGCAGCCGATGACGTAACGCTCCCGTTTCGACAAGCCGATCTTGCGCGTCTGCTCGCGCATGTGTTCCGTCCGCGCAATGATCTGTCCGGCCTGTTCGTAGAAGAAGCGGCCGGCCTCCGTCAGATCGAGAGGACGGTTCGACCGGTCGATAAGCAGAACGCCGAGTTCCTCTTCCAATTGCTGGATCTGCCGACTGAGGGGCGGCTGTGCAATGTGCAGGATTTCCGCGGCCCGCGAGAAGTTCCGCTCGCGCGCGACGGCAAGAAAATAGCGCAGCTGCCTCAGCTCCACGATTATACCTTTCAGGTATCAAAACCAACTTTTATAGTTTTGGACTCATTTTAAAGTGGACGCTAATTTCCTCGCAATCAAGGAGGAAGCCCGGTGTCCACGGAAAGCCGCATCAGCGCGATCGAAACAATTATACTCGATCTGCCCACCATCCGGCCACATCGGCTGTCGATGGTGACCATGAACCGGCAAAGCATGACCATCGTCCGCGTCCGCTGCTCCGACGGCTTCGAGGGGCTCGGAGAGGGGACGACGATCGGCGGTCTCGCTTACGGGCCGGAAAGTCCGGAAGGCATGAAGCTGACGATCGACGCGTATATCGCGCCGCTGCTCATCGGCCGTGACGCGACGCGCATCCAGGCGGCCATGGACGTCGTCGTCAAGGCGGTAAAGGGAAATCACTTCGCCAAATGCGCGGTCGAGGCCGCCCTGCTCGATTGCCATGCGCATCGCCTCGGCCTGCCGATGTCGGAACTGCTCGGTGGGCGGCGTCGCGACAGCCTTCCAGTTGCCTGGACGCTCGCCTCCGGTGACACCGCCAAGGATATCGATGAGGCGCAAGCCATGCTCGACCGGCGGCGCCACAAGGACTTCAAGCTGAAGATCGGCGTCAAATCGATCGAAGAGGACATTCGCCATGTGAGCGCCATTCGAAGGGCGCTGCCGGACCTGGCCTCCATCCGGGTCGACGTCAACATGGCCTGGCGGGAGCGGGAGGCGCGCAATGCGATCGCGGCCCTGGCCGACGCCGGCTGCGTGCTGGTCGAACAACCGGTGCACGGGATCGCGTCGCTCGCCCGTCTACGGCGAACGTCCTCGATCGCCATCATGGCCGACGAGGTTCTGGTTGGGCCTGAAAGCGCGCTCGAGGCGGCGACAGCGCGGGCTGCCGACGTGTTCTCGATCAAGATCGAGCAGGCGGGAGGGCTGTTTGCCGCCGCCCGGGTGATCGCGATCGCCGAAGCCGCAGGCGTCAGCATTTATGGCGGTACCATGCTGGAGGGGCCAGTCGGCACGATCGCCGCCTGTCAGCTACTCGCAAGCGTCAAGGAACTGGAATGGGGCACCGAGTTCTTCGGTCCCCTGCTGCTGACCGAGGAAATCCTGGAGGAGCCGCTGCGCTACGAGAACTTCGAGCTGCAATTGCCAACGGATCCCGGGCTCGGAGTGACGCTCTCCGCGGAAGCCGTCGATCGGTTCCGCAGGGACGGCAAGCACGCTTCGACCTTGCGTGTGGTGGGGTGAGACCATGCTCTTTCATGTGCGGATGAACGTGAACCTTCCCCTCGACCTGCCCGCTGCCGAGGCGGCCGAGATCCTCGCCCGAGAGAAAGCCTATTCGCAGGAACTGCAGCGTACCGGCAAGTGGCGGCATATCTGGCGGATCGCCGGTCAGTACGCGAACTACAGCGTCCTTGACGTCAGGGATAATGCGGAATTGCACGAGGTACTCTCGGGACTTCCGCTGTTCAAATTCATGGACATCGAGGTGACGCCGCTTCTGCGGCATCCCTCCGCGATCCGTGAGGACGACAGCTAAGTGCCGTCGTCACCGGTGCTTCCGGGAGGACGGGAGCCGCCGCAGTTTCAAAACAATCCGAGTGGAGGAATCACCATGAACGTGAAGATTTTCGAAAGAGCGGATATCCAGGACTTTCTGAAGGCCCTGAGCGGTTTGGACAAGGTCGGCGGCAATCCGCGCGTCAAGCAGATCGTTCATCGAATTATGTCCGACCTGTTCAAGGCGATCGATGATCTCGATATCACCCCCGACGAATACTGGACCGGTATCGCCTGGCTCAATGAAATCGGTGCCGCCGGACAGGCCGGCCTGATCTCGCCTGGTCTCGGCCTCGACCATTTCCTCGATGAGCGCCTCGACGCGATTGATGAGGCACTCGGCATCGACAATCCGACCCCGCGGACCATCGAAGGCCCGCTCTATGTGGCCGGCGCGCCGGTATCGCACGGCTTTGCGCGTCTTGACGACGGCACCGACGCCAACGGCCACACCTTGATCATGCATGGCACTGTCTACGGAGCCGATGGCAAGCCTCTGTCGGGCGCTCTGGTCGAGGTCTGGCACTGTGATACGCGCGGCTTCTATTCGCATTTCGACCCGACCGGAAAGCAGGCGCCGTTCAACATGCGTCGCACGATCATCGCCGACGCAAACGGCTGTTATAAGTTCCAGAGCATCGTGCCGCACGGCTATGGCGTGCCGCCTGGCAGTCCGACCGAGCGGCTGCTTTCCGCGCTCGGCCGCCACGGCCAGCGTCCGGCGCATATCCACTTCTTCATCAGCGCCGACGGTCACCGCAAGCTGACGACCCAGATCAACATCGACGGCGACCCTCTGGTCAATGACGATTTCGCCTATGCGACGCGCGACGGCCTGGTCCCGGCCATCATCGAGCGGACCGATGAGACCAGCATCAAAGCAAACAATCTCAGCGGCCCGTTTGCCGAAATTGAATTCGATATTCGCCTCACCGCGCTGGTGGACGGTGTGGACAACCAGATCAACGAGCAGCGCAAGCGTGCTGCAGCGTAAGCGATGACAGCGGCGGCCCGTGAAAGCCGCCATCCCCAACCACCGTTATTCGTGCAAAGGCGGCACTGTTCCGAGCTCTGCCTTTGCGGAAGGTAAGCTATGTCTGCGATTATCGATAAGGCCCGGGATCTCGACCATCTGCTCGCCACGGCTGTGCAGGATGACAAGGAAGCCGGCATGTTCCGTTGCCGCCGTGACATCTTCACCAACGAAGACCTGTTCGAACTGGAGATGAAGCACATCTTCGAAAGCAATTGGGTCTATCTGGCCCATGAAAGCCAGGTGCCGGAGAACAACGACTATTATACGACCTATATCGGCCGCCAGCCGGTGGTCGTGACCCGCGACAAGAACGGCGACCTGCACGCGGTCATCAACGCCTGCGCCCATCGCGGCGCGATGCTTTGCCGGCGCAAGCACGGCAACAAGGGCAGCTTCACCTGTCCCTTCCACGGCTGGACCTTCTCCAACACCGGCAAGCTGCTCAAGGTCAAGGACGAGAAGACCACCCAATATCCGCCCCAGTTTGCGCAGAACGGTTCGCACGACCTGAAGCGCGTGCCCCGGTTCCAGAGCTACCGCGGCTTCCTGTTCGGCAGCCTGAACGAAAACGTGGCGACGCTCCAGGACTATCTCGGCGAGACGAAGGTCATCATCGACCAGATCGTCGACCAGGCGCCAGACGGGCTCGAAGTGCTGCGGGGCAATTCGTCCTACATCTACGACGGAAACTGGAAGCTGCAGATGGAGAACGGCTGCGACGGTTACCACGTCAGCTCCGTGCACTGGAACTATGCCGCGACGATGGGGCGGCGCAAGGAAGAGGGCACGAAGGCGGTCGACGCCAATAGCTGGAGCCGTTCCGTGGCGGGCGTCTACGGCTTCGAGAATGGCCACATCCTGCTGTGGACGAACACGATGAACCCGGAAGTCCGCCCGGTCTATAACCAGCGCGACGAGATCAAGGCGCGCGTCGGCGCGGAGAAGGCGGATTTCATCGTCAATCAGACCCGCAATCTCTGCCTATATCCGAACGTCTTCCTCATGGACCAGTTCAGCACGCAGATCCGGGTCACCCGCCCGCTCAGCGTCGACAAAACCGAAATCACCATCTTCTGCTTCGCGCCGAAGGGCGAGAGCGAAGAGGCCCGGGCGCTGCGCATTCGCCAGTACGAGGATTTCTTCAATGTTTCCGGCATGGGCACCGCCGACGACTTGGAAGAGTTCCGCGCCTGCCAGGCCGGTTATGCCGGTACGGCCGCGCTCTGGAACGATCTGTCCCGGGGCGCGCCCCTGTGGATCGACGGTCCGGACGACAACGCGAGGAGGATGGGTATCGAGCCGCTTCTGTCCGGCGAACGCAGCGAGGACGAGGGACTGTTCGTCCGCCAGCACGAATATTGGGCCAAGGTGATGCGCGAGGCGCTCGCCGCCGAAAAGAAGGAGGTGGCGGCATGAGCATTTCCTACGAAGACATCTGCGCCTTCCTGTACAAGGAGGCACGTCTGCTGGACGACCGCCAGTGGGATGAGTGGTTGACCTGTTATGCCCAGGACGCGACCTACTGGATGCCATCCTGGGACGATGACGACCAGATCACCGAGGATCCGCAGTCGGAGATTTCCCTGATCTACTATCCGAACCGCGAAGGTCTGGAAGACCGCGTGTTCCGGATCAAGACGGAGCGGTCCGGAGCGTCGACACCGGAGCCGCGCACCAGCCACAACGTCAACAATGTCGAGGTGCTGGCGCAACGCGGCGAGGAGGCGGATGTCCGCTACAACTTCCACACGCTCAATCACCGCTACAAGGTCACCGACCACTTCTTCGGGACCGTGTTCGTCACCCTGCGCAAGAGCGACGACCGCTTGCTGATCTCAAGCAAGAAGATCGTGTTGAAGAACGACTACATCCGCCAGGTCATCGACGTCTATCACATCTGACAGGCATCGCCGGACGACACAGGAACTGGTGAGGAGGGTTCCATGGCCAGCTACAGCATCGCTTTGAACTTCGAGGACGGCGTTACCCGTTTCATCGAATGCAAGGACGGCGAGAAGGTTCTCGATGCCGCCTTCCGCAACAAGATCAACCTGCCGATGGACTGTTCCGACGGCGTGTGCGGCACCTGCAAGTGCCGTGCCGAGAGCGGTACCTACGACCTCGGCGACGACTATATCGATGATGCGCTGACCGCCGACGAGGCGCAGAGCGGTCTCGTCCTCACCTGCCAGATGAGGCCGTCCTCCGACGGCATCATCGCGGTCCCCACGACCTCGGTTGCCTGCAAGACCGGGCAGCAGAAATTCGCCGCCACTCTCACGCGTGTGGTACCGCACAACGATGCGGCGATCGTGCTGGAACTGGAAGTCGACGCCACGGCGCCCGTGTTCCTGCCCGGCCAGTATGTCAACATCGACGTGCCCGGCAGCGGCCAACACCGCTCCTATTCGTTCAGCACGGCGCCTGGCGAACAGCGCATCGGCTTTCTGATCAAGAAGATCCCGGGCGGCGTGATGAGCAACTGGCTGGAGCGGTGCGAAGTCGGAACAAAGCTCGAGCTGACGGGCCCCCTGGGCAGTTTCTATCTGCGGGAGGTCAAGCGCCCGCTCATGTTCCTGGCCGGTGGCACCGGTCTCGCGCCGTTCCTGTCGATGCTGGAAGTGTTGGCCCGCGAGAACTCGCAGCAGCACGTCCATCTCGTCTACGGTGTCACCCGGGACCTGGACCTGGTGCTCGTCGACGAGATCGAGGCCTACGCCAAACGGCTTGCCAGTTTCACATACAGCACGGTCGTGGCCGAGGAGGCCTCCAGCCATCCGCGCAAAGGCTGGGTGACCCAGCATATGCCGGAAGAGGCACTCAATGGCGGCGATGTCGACGTCTATCTGTGTGGTCCCCCGCCGATGGTCGATGCCGTGCGCCAGTATTTCGGCGACAAAGGCGTGAAGCCCAACAGCTTCCACTACGAGAAGTTCACGCCCAATGCGGCCGTGAAGGAGGCCGCGTGAGCACGGCACGCTTCGAAGGCCGTTTTGCCGGCAAGGTGGTGGTCGTCACGGGCGCCGCGCAAGGCATCGGCCGTGCCGTGGCGATCCGCGCCGCGGAAGAGGGCGGCAAGGTGCTGTTCGTGGATCGCGCCGAATTTGTCACCGAGGTCGCTGCCGAGGCCCCGGGCGCCAAAACCGCGGCCTTCAATGCCGACCTCGAAACCTATGAAGGCGCGGCGGCAGCGATGCGGTTTGCCGAGGAGCGGTTCGGCGGCATCGACATCCTGATCAATAATGTCGGCGGGGCGATCCGCATGCGTCCCTTCGCGGAATTCGAGCCTGAGCAGATCGACGCCGAAATCCGCCGTTCGCTGATGCCGACGCTTTATTGCTGCCATGCTGTTCTGCCGCATCTGTTCGCGCGCGGTGGCGGCGTCGTCGTGAATGTCTCGTCGAACGCCACGCGCGGCATCCACCGCATGCCCTACTCGGCCGCTAAGGGAGGCGTGAACGCAATCACGCAGTCGCTGGCGATGGAGCTCGCCGGACGCAACATCCGCGTGGTCGCCACGGCGCCGGGCGGCACGGAGGCGCCGCCGCGCCGGATCCCGCGCAATGCCGCCGGTGACACCGAAGCGGAGAAGGCCTGGATGGCCGACGTCGTCCAGCAGGTGAAGCAATCGAGCTTCATCAAGCGCTACGGCACGATCGAGGAACAGGCCGCACCTATCCTGTTCCTGGCATCGGACGAGGCGTCCTACATCACCGGCAGCGTTCTGCCGGTCGCGGGAGGCGACTTCGGCTGAAATTTCAAGACTGACTGCGTAACGACTCGGGGAGGAGCGATAATGCGCACTATCGACGTGAATGAAGCCATAGACAACAATCCCTTCGGGAGCTTTCAATGGATGGTGGTCGGGCTGTGCGCCTTGCTGCTGATCGTCGACGGTTATGACGTCTTCGTTGCCGGCACCGTGTTGCCGACTCTGATTGCGGAATGGGGGCTGAGCAAGCCGGAGGCCGGCGCATTGCAGGCGTGGGCGCTGTTCGGCATGATGTTCGGCGCCCTCTTTTTCGGCCCGCTGGCCGACAGGATCGGGCGCAAGAAGGGCATTGCGATCAGCTTCCTGCTCTTCACCGTCGCCACCCTTCTGACCGGCTTCGCCTCGTCGCCGGTTGAATTCAAGGTGTTCCGTTTCCTCGCCGGTCTCGGCTGCGGCGGGCTGATGCCGAACGCCGTAGCGCTGATGAACGAATACGCCCCCAAGCGCCTTCGCGGCACGATGGTCGCGCTGATGTTCTCCGGCTATTCGGTCGGCGGCATGGTTGCGGCCAGCGTCGGCATCGGCATGATCCCGCAATACGGCTGGAAGCCGATGTTCTTCATCGCCGCGATCCCGCTGCTGATGCTTCCGTTCATCCTGTGGAGGCTGCCTGAATCGCTCGGTTTCCTCATTCGGCAAGGGCGGCAGGAGCAAGCAAAGGAGATTTACGCCAAGATCGCCCCGTCCTCGCGTCTGGGAAGCGGCGACAAGCTGGTCTTCAACGAGACCAAGGGTGCTTCGGCATCGGTCATCGAACTGTTTCGTCACCAGCGCACGCTGCGTACGCTCATGCTGTGGGTGGCATTCTTCTGCTGCCTGCTGCTCGTCTATCTGCTGTCTTCTTGGCTACCGACGGTCCTGCAGGAAGCCGGCTATGCGGAGAAGGCCAGCCTCTTGAGCCTCTTCTCGCTCAATTTCGGCGGCATGGCAGGGGCAATCGCAGGCGGCTGGCTCGGTGACCGGTTTGGGCTGCCGAAGGTCGTGGTCGGCTTCTTCATTGCCGGCGCATTGTCGATTGCGCTGATCGGTCTGAATGCGTCGCCGGCGTTGCTGTTCCTGATGGTCTTCGTCGCCGGCGGCACGACAATCGGCACGCAGATCCTGCTCTATGCCAGCGTTGCCCAGCTTTACAACCTCTCGGTGCGCTCCACCGGTCTGGGTTGGGCCTCGGGCGTCGGCCGCATCGGGGCGATCGTGGGTCCGACGCTGGGCGGCTTGCTGCTGGCGCAGGAATATCCGCTCCAGCAGAACTTCCTGATCTTCTCCATTCCGGCGGCGATTTCCGCATTGGCGATGCTGGTCTTCGCGGTGAGCAATGCGCGCCGCGTAGAGGAACCGCAACCGGTGACAGCGTAGGAACAAGGATCGCCACGCCGGTTTCCTGCCGGGCCGCCGGTCATCGGTTTCCAGGCAGCGCATGGGTTGAACGCCGTGCGCTGCCTGAATCCCATGCAGTAGGAGCCAAGGTGAGCCGAGCAGATATTTTGATCCTTGCAAGGAATGATGCGCATGACCCTGCTATCCTCGCCGGAAGACGGCAACACCGCCATCACGGCATATTTGAATCTTCCCACCCACCGCCTCCATTACCGGATCGATGGTGCCGACACTTCCGCACCATGGCTCGTCTTCTGCAATTCGCTGGGCACCGACGTGCACATGTGGGATCCGCAGATCGCTGAACTGTCGCAGCATTTTCGCGTGCTGCGCTACGATTGTCGTGGTCACGGCAGGTCTTCGCCGCCGCCGCCGCCGCCCTATGCGCTGTCCGACCTTGGCAACGACGTCATCGCCCTGCTCGACGCGCTGAAGATCGAGCGTGCGCATTTCTGCGGTTTGTCGATCGGCGGCCTGACCGGGCAGTGGCTGGGTGTCAACGCCAGTCACCGCTTCGATAGGATCGCGGTCTGCGCGACGGCGGCCCGGATCGGCACTGCCGAGAGTTGGATGGCACGCATCGAAGCGGTTAAAGCGGATGGCCTAGCGAGCTTGATCGCAGCCACGGCTGAACGCTGGTTCACGCCAGAGTTCCGTACGGTCGAGCCCGGTGTAGTCCAGAAGGTGCTCGACAGTTTTGTTGCGACAACCGTGGATGGCTATAACGGCTGCTGCGGCTCTGGCAGGCGCCGACCTGCGCGAGGACCTCCAACGAATCGCCAATCCTCTACTTGCCATATCCGGTGACGACGATCCGGTATGTCCACCGTCGGACCTCAAGACCATCGCCGCCTGCGTAGAACAGGGCCGGCACCTGCCGCTGCCCGGCCGGCATGTCGTCAATATCGAGTCGTCGCAGGCGTTCAACGCCGCACTCCTGGCTTTTCTTCGGTCCTGAGCCGCGGCTTGCGGCGGCGCTCCGCTTGTCGGGCGTCATGCGGTCGGGCGATGCACGCAAAAGGAACCCGTTTACACAGCGCTCCCCCGAAGGAGCGGCCTTTATTCCGCCCGCATCTTCATATTCTGTTAAGGAATACATTCCTCGCGGAGATTTTGCCCATGGCGCTCGGTGCATCCCAACGTTTGCACGATGGCGTTGCGGCCGTCGAAACCATGACGCGCTTTGCGCTTGCGGTGCTGGCGCTTGCCTCGGGCGTCTACACCTATCTCGGCGTACGCAGCATTCTCGACGGCTCGCCGACCTCGGTTTTCTTCGCAGCAATCATCTACTCGGCCTCGGTCTCTGTCGGCATCTACGCCTTCTGGACCTACATGGCCCGCTTCTATCCGCATGTGACGACCCATACGGGCCGGGCCGCTATGTTGGGTGTGATGGCTTTGGGCGCGGCCATGATCATCGCCATGTCGAGCTGGCTCAATGCGGCGGCGCTGGCAGGTTCGGCCGCGGAAACGGTGGAGGACTACACCGCCGACCTCGATCAGGCGCACCAGAACGCGCTTGCGGCCCAAAGCCTGCTGCCCGATATCCAGCGCGCATCTGAGCGCTTCGCCCAGCTTGCCGCCTCGGAGCGGCAATCGGGCGCGCTCACCGGCACGACGGGGTCGGGAAGCGTGGTGCAGCTTCTGTCGCAAATGTCGGCGCAGATGAAAGAGCTCGAAAATGGCATCAACGCCTCCCGCGAACAGGTCACGACGCTGTTCAACGAAGGGCAGAAGCGGCTCGAAACCATGCGCACGCTGGTCTCCGCGCCGGGTGCGATCGAGCCGCGCGCCGACCAGTTCTCTTCCGAAGTGGTGGCGCTCACAGGTGTCATAGCTTCGCTGGGACAGACTTCGATCGCGCCATCGATCCGTCGCGCCGCAGACGACCTCTCCCTCGGCTTCATCGCACCGGTGGCCGACGGCGGTGATGCCGATCTCGTCAACCGCCAGGACAGGGTGATGGAGACCGTGCGGACCTCGGTGGCGGCGCAATCCAAGGTGCTCTCCGATGCGGCCGACGAAATCCTTGCCCGTGCGCCGGTGGCGGAGCGGCGCTTCGTTCCGCTGTCCTCCGCCGAAGCCGTATTGCGCTATGCGACTGATTTTATTCCGGCCTGGTCCGGTGCCATTTCCATCGATCTTCTGCCCGGCGTGTTGGTCTTCATTCTTGCCGCCGTGCACAGTGCTATCCGCAAGCAGGAGGAGAAGCTGCCGTTTGCCGAGCGCATTACAGCGGCCGAACTTCTTCAGGCGCTGGAAGTGCGGCGAGCCGTAACAGCAAACGGGATAAATCTCGGGGAAATGGGCGCCCAGGCGGAAATCGAGAGCATGGCCGAGGAGCCGAACAACATCACCAGTCTCGATCCGAGAACGCGTGCAAAGGATCGGTCGCATGAGGATCGATGACCTGTTCAAGGCGCTGATGCGGCTCGACGACGGTGTGTTGATGCGCGGCGCCTTCTTCACGTTGCTATCGGCCGCGGCGGTCTTCCTGCTGATCGACGTGCGCGACCTCACCGCCATGAACGCCGAACTGCCGGGTTTCGACCCGATGCATCAGAACCAGCCCATCCTGCCTCCCGCGCTGACCGACGGGATGCCCAACGCTCCGCCGGTACGACCCGCAAGCCCAAATGAGGTGCTGCGCCAGCCGATGAAATTCGAACTCACGTCTGGCGGCGTATTGCTCGCCGAAGGCACCATGGACCCCGGGGCGGGTGCGCGCTTCGCCCAGGAGCTCGAAGCGCGCGGCGAATATGTGACGACGGTGGCGCTCAACTCCCCGGGCGGCTCGGTGGACGACGCGCTCGCCATTTCGAAACTGATCCGCGACAAGAAGCTCAATACCAAAGTGGCGTCAAAAGCCCTCTGCGCGTCCTCCTGCCCGATCGTCTTTGCCGGTGGCCTGGGGCGCGTGGCCGAAAAGGATGCGGTGGTCGGCGTGCACCAGGTTTTCAATGGCAGCACGGTCCGGCCGACGGCAGAGCAGGCCATGTCGGCCGCGCAATCCACCACCGCCCGGGTCGCGCGGCATCTTGATGCAATGGGTATCGGCGCCGGGCTGTGGATCAATGCTCTCGAAACACCGCCGGACCGGCTCTACTATCTGACGGCGAAGGAGATGGCCGATTTCAGGCTGACAACGGAGCCGGTCGCCACCGCCAAGAAAAAAGGCTGACCTTGGAAGGCCATCCCCGCCGACAGGCTTTCGCAGATTGACGGGTTCGCTCATGCTCGTGTTTGCGTTCGCAGTACTGTTCTGGGCGGCGCGATGAACGCTCATGATCCGTCGTCAGTCGACTTGCTCGACCGCCGGCCGGATACCGGAGGAAGTGCCTGATGCGGTGCCTGTCCCTGACGCGCATTATCCCCGCCGCGATGGTCGCTGCAATCGCCGCTTGGCCCGTCATGGGCGCGCAGGGGGACGACCCGGATTGGCCGTGTATCCAGCGCAAGGTTGCGGAGCTTTCGCTCGGCCAGTTCTGGACCGGCGCCGAGCTGCCGCAGACGTCCGCCGGCTGGTCGAAAGATGCGGCCATCTCGGCTTTGGTGACGGAATTGTCGGCGCGCCGCGTGCCGCTGCCGGAGGCGCAGCGAAAGATCAGAGAGTATGCGGAAAGCCTGCCGGAGGGCGACAGGCAACGGCGCATGACCATGCTCGTGCAGGGCCTGTTCGATCATATGAACCGAGAGCGCTCGCAGGTTATCGCCGGCATAGCGCGCTACGCCCACCGGCAGAGGGACATGGCGGCATTCCTGCGGCAGGAAGCTTCAGCGGTGGATGCTTTGCAGGCGAAGCCCGGTGCCGACCCGAACGAGCTTCAACAGCGGAACGATCGGCTCGTGTTTCAGACCCGCGTTTTTCAGGAGCGTGCGCAATCGCTGAGCTTTGTCTGCGAGGTGCCGACCCTGATCGAGCGACGCTTGTACGCCCTGGTCAAGTCGATTGCTGAAGCGCTGGAGGATCGATGAGCCCAGAGCTGTCGCCGCGGGCGACGCGGCAGGCGGGACCTCTCGTGGATTAATTGACGCTCGTTTATCGCACGCGTATCCTCTTCGTTGGCTTTCCATCAGGCACCTTGCGAAAGCCAGCTGTCGGACTGTCACGCAAAACTTGCCGGTCAGCGTAGGTTCTGCGCGCGTTCGTGCGGGAGGTGCTTAAGTGAACCTCGTCGATCTCGTCCTGACCGTCTGCACGCTGGCCGACCCTACAAGTTGCCGCACCGAGCACCTGTATTTCGAGAGCCACGGATCGCTGATCCAATGCATGATGTTGGCCCCGGTCGAGATCGCGAAGTGGGCCGAGAACCATCCGGGGCTGAAGATCGTGCGGTGGAAGTGTGTTTTCCCGGACAAGGGCGGGGAAATTTGAAGTCGCTGCAAGCAGTTGTTGGCAATCAGTTGTTGGCATGCAGTTGTTGGAAGGTGGCATCATGAACATATCGCGGCGTGCGCTTTGCGGGGTGGCCTTGCTGGCCGCTGCAAATCCTCTGGGCCTCCATGTCTTGGCAAGTCCATCCGCTCCGAAGATACGGGTGGGTGTCCTGAAGTTCGGCACGGTGAATTGGGAACTCGATACCATCAAGCACAATAAATTCGATGCGGCTCATGGCATCGACGTGGAAGTCGTCTATTTCGCCGGCGAGGACGCCACTAACGTGGCCATGCTTGCGGGCGATCTCGACATCATCGTTTCCGACTGGTTGTGGGTGTCGCGCCAGCGTTCGCAAGGAGAGGATCTGACGCTCGCACCTTACTCGACCGCCGTTGGCGCGATCATGGTCAAAGAGGACGCGGCAATTCGTCAAATCACCGATCTCGTGGGGAAGAAAATCGGCGTGGCCGGTGGATCGCTCGACAAGAGCTGGCTTCTGATCCAGGGACTTGCACAGCGCGACCACAAGATCGATCTGACCAGGGAAAGCGACGTCGTTTTCGGCGCGCCGCCGCTGCTGTCGGAAAAGGCTCTCTCAGGAGAACTCGACGCCGTCTTGAACTTTTGGCATTTCTGTGCGCGGCTCGAGGCAAAAGGCTTTCGCCGCCTGATCGGTGCCGACGAGGCGGCCAAGGCGCTCGGGGCATCGGGGCCGGTCTCGGCGTTGGGCTATGTATTCCACGACAAATGGGCGAACGAAAACCCGGATGCGGCGATGAGCTTTGTCAAGGCAAGCGCAGACGCAAAGAAACTCCTGGCTCGATCCGACGCCGAATGGCAGCGTTTGGCGCCGATTGTGCGCGCCGAGGGCAGGGAACTCGATGTGCTGCGCGATCGCTATCGTCAAGGCATCCCAGGTCGGCCTGTCGCCGAAGAGGAAAGCGATGCCGCCAAGCTGTACGAGATTCTTGCGGAACTGGGCGGGGAGAAGCTCGTCGGCGCAGCGCGGCAGATGGCTCCCGGGACGTTCTGGGCTGCATTGAAGACATGACGGCAGGATCGGAAAACGGATTATCGGCACGCCGGCGCGCGCGCACGGTCCGTGGGATTGGCGCCGCGTTGCCCGCGGCGACGGCCTTGGCATCGCTCCTCATGCTATGCCTGCTCTGGAGCCTTGCGGCAGGAATCTGGCCGAGCCGTGCCTTTCCGCCACCGCTCGAGGTCTGGCGAGTGCTTCTCAAGGAGGCGGCGAGCGGCGACCTTGGCTTTCATCTGGCAATGACACTCTGGCGGGTCGCGGCCGCCTACGTCGTCGCCATGATCGTCGGGTCGGTGATCGGCGTCCTGCTCGGCATGCACCGGCGGGCGGATTCCTTCTTCAATCCGTGGCTCGTGCTCTTTCTCAACCTGCCGGCACTGGTCGTCATCGTGCTCGCCTACATCTGGTTCGGCCTGACGGAGGCCGCCGCAATCGGCGCCGTTGCCATCAACAAGATACCCAATGTCGTCGTCACCATGCGCGAGGGGGCGCGTGCACTCGAACCCCGTTTCGCCGAACTGGCCACGGTCTACCGGCTGGGGCCGCTCGACCAAATTCGCCACATCCTGGTGCCGCAGCTGCAGCCTTACTTCGCCGCCGCCTCGCGTTCCGGCATTGCGTTGATCTGGAAGATCGTGCTCGTCGTGGAATTGCTTGGCCGCTCCAGCGGTGTCGGCTTTCAGATCTATCTCTACTTTCAGATATTCGATGTTGCCGCCATCCTTGCCTACACGCTGGCCTTCGTGGCTATCATGCTGTTGATCGAATTCCTTCTGGTGCAGCCAGTTGAACGACATGCAACCCGTTGGCGCCGCCGTTCCGCTTAAAGTCGACATTACCGAGAAGACCTTCCGCTCGGCGGAGGGCGTCACGATTGCCGCACTGCGCGAACTTTCCTTCGAGGTCAGGCAGGGTGAATTCGCCTGTCTGCTCGGCCCGTCAGGCTGCGGCAAGACCACCACCCTGCGAATTCTGCTGGGTCTCGATCGGCAGTTTTCGGGCAGTTATCAGTTGCCCGAAGGCGGCTCCAATCGCATTGCTGTGGTCTTTCAGGAGCCCGTCCTTCTCCCCTGGCGGACGGTGGAGCAGAACGCACGCCTGGCTCTGTCTCCGCGCCTCAGGGACAAGGATCTGGACTGGCTGTTCGACATTCTGGGCCTCTCCGCGATGCGGTCGCTCTACCCTTCGGAGCTTTCGCTTGGCCTTGCGCGCCGCGCCGCGCTGGCACGAGCCTTCGCCACGGAACCCGCAATTCTCTTTCTGGACGAGCCGTTCGCCTCGCTCGATGAGCGAACCGCCGACAGACTCCGTCGTCTTCTGATGACCGTGTGGGCGGCCAGACCCACCACTGCCCTGATGGTGACTCACAATTTGCGTGAGGCCCTACTACTTGCCGATCGCATTGTCGTGCTGTCCCCGCGCCCCGCGCATGTGCTGGGCATCTTCGACGTGGGCCTCGTGCGCCATTTGCGCGATGCGCCGTCGCTGGACCATCTTGTCGCGGACTTTCACAAGAGGTTTCCGGACGGGGTTTGATTGCGCTCCACCGGAAAATCCGCTGATGGGGCCACCGGCGATCGGCGGCGGATCTTGATCGAGGATCAGAAGCAGCGGACCTCTGCTTCAGCCTGTGCTCGCCTGAGCTCTGTGAGAGCGGATTTCGCCGGCGCGCTCTCGCGAAACAGAGCCCCTCGTTCGCCCGTCTGAAGTCCGAGGCTCCTGAACGTCTCGGCCGCCTCATAGCGCTCGTAGGGCATGATCGAAGCTATGACGTCAATCGAGCAAGAACAGCGCTCTAGGGCGGCTCGTGTTTCGCCATTGGCTTTCATGCAGGCGTACACATAGTCCACAACTGCAACTGTCGGGTACCCTTCGGCCCCCGATGCTGTGACAGCACCCATGAGCGCAGCGGCAACAGCAATCGCGCCCAAAGTTCCAGTGGCCATCGCGAAATCTCCCGCAGGTATAGACAGAGGCAGCAGCCATGTAAACTTATGTCGACCCCCATATTATTGTAGAATTCGGGAGAGTAGCCAATATAAAACCGAGTAACACCCATGTTGCGTAGCAGCATGTTTCGTTTTGCGCCGCACAAACAACGTGAGATTTAATTTGCGTTATTTGGTCCAAAAGCCTATTCTTCCACCGGTTTCCGGCTTCAAGGCTTGTCTTTAGGGAGCGGCAAAGTGTCCGATCAATGGGACTGGCAATTGCGATGCCCACTGCCCATCCAAACGACCGTGACACGCTGACGGAAGCGCATGTCCCACGACAAGCATGATATCGCTTGGGCTGGCCTCTGTGGTTATCCCGAGGATTTGTGATGGCGATCCTCGGGTTGAATATCGACATCGGGAGGATTTCGCATGCGCACGCTTGGAAAACTCGCATATCTGCCGATGACCGCTGCTGGATTTCTGACGGCGGCTCTTGCCGGAAGTGCATTGGCCAATGAGGAACTGATGACCCTTTCGGCCGACGCGAAGAATTGGGCGATGCCCACGGGCGACTATGCGAACACCCGCTACTCGAAACTGAAGCAGATCAACAAGGACAACGTCAAGGACTTGCAAGTCAAGTGGACATTCTCGACTGGCGTGTTGCGTGGCCATGAAGGCGGCCCGCTCGTGATCGGCGACGTGATGTATGTCCATACGCCGTTCCCGAACATCGTCTATGCGCTTGATCTCAAGAACGAAGGCAAGATGCTTTGGAAATACGAGCCAAGGCAGGATCCGAACGTCATCGCGATCATGTGCTGCGACACCGTCAACCGCGGTCCGGCTTACGGGGACGGCAAGATCATCCTTTACCAGGCTGATACGACGGTCACCGCGCTCGACGCCAAGACCGGCAAGGTCGCATGGCAGGTCCTGAATGGCGAGAAAAAAGATGGGAGTCTGTCCGAATCGGGCACGTCCGCACCGATGGTGGTCAAGGACAAGGTAATCGTCGGCATATCCGGTGCCGAGTATGGTGTCCGCGGTCACATCACGGCCTACAATTTGAGCGACGGCAAGCGAGCCTGGCGAGCCTATTCGACGGGTCCTGATTCAGAAACACTGATCGACCCGGAGAAGACGACTCATCTCGGCAAGCCGGTGGGCAAGGACTCCGGGATGAACACCTGGGAAGGCGAGCAGTGGAAGACCGGCGGCGGAACCACATGGGGATGGTACTCCTACGATCCAGAGCTCAACGTTATTTATTATGGCACGGGGAACCCTTCGACCTGGAACCCCAACCAGAGACCTGGCGACAACCGTTGGTCGATGACGATCTTCGCGCGCGATGCCGACACGGGCATGGCCAAGTGGGCCTATCAAATGACGCCTCACGACGAGTGGGACTATGACGGCGTCAACGAAATGATCCTTGTCGACGACATGGACATCAAGGGGCAACCAAGGGACGTGCTCGTGCATTTTGACCGCAACGGCTTCGCCTACACCCTCGACCGTGCAACGGGTGAGCTTCTGGTTGCCAAGAAGTATGATCCCACGGTGAACTGGGCGACCGAGGTCGTGATGGATCCCAAGAGCGACCAGTATGGGCGTCCGCAGGTTGTAGACAAGTACTCCCCCGAACATAACGGCGAGGACTTCAACACCACGGGTATCTGCCCGACAGCGCTTGGAACGAAAGACCAGCAACCGGCGACCTATTCGCCAAAGACGAAGCTGTTCTACGTGCCGACAAACCATGTTTGCATGGACCTTGAGCCCTACAAGGTGAGCTACACCGCCGGTCAGGCCTATGTGGGCGCGACCGTGAACATGTACCCGACGCCCAATAGCCACGGCGGCATGGGTAATTTCATTGCCTGGGACGCGGCCAAGGGTGAGATAGTCTGGTCGAAGCCGGAGCGGTTCTCGGTGTGGTCAGGTGCGGTCGCAACGGAAGGCGACGTCATCTTCTATGGCACGCTTGAAGGCTACATCAAGGCGGTCGATACGCAAGGAAATG
This sequence comes from Sinorhizobium fredii USDA 257, assembly GCF_000265205.3. Taxonomy (NCBI): domain Bacteria; kingdom Pseudomonadati; phylum Pseudomonadota; class Alphaproteobacteria; order Hyphomicrobiales; family Rhizobiaceae; genus Ensifer; species Ensifer fredii. The sequence goes on along the minus strand of NC_018000.1, from coordinate 5,647,729 downwards.
AACTCTACAAGTTCAAGACTCCTTCCGGCATCATCGGCAACATCAACACCTTCGAACACGGCGGCAAGCAGTATGTCGCGGTTCTGTCGGGTATCGGCGGCTGGGCAGGCATCGGACTCGCCGGTGGTCTCTTGGGCGCTGAGGGTGCTGCAGCGTGGCAGCAGGCGGTGGCCGGTGAGAGAGCTCCGACCGAAGAAAGCCGAAGCATCGCTACAGCAGGTTTGGGTGCGGTAGGCGGCTACGCCGCATTGGCCGAATACACGACGCTGGGCGGACAACTGACGGTATTCGGTCTTCCGGATTGATCACGGGGCAGATCCGGCTGCCGAAGCGAGAGCCCGGACCAAATCGCAGCAAACGCTGCCGGGCTCTCGGTTTCACCAGACAAGAATCTCAAGTCCGTCAGCCAATGGACCGTGGCGGCTGGAAAAAGAGGTCATGCATGTTGCCACGCTTCATCATTTCGGCGTTCGCTGCGGTTCTCCTGCCGTTTGCAATCGGCACTGCCCGCGCCGAGGACAGCAAGGAAAAGGCGGCCAGCGTCAAAGAGGAAGACGGGAAGCACTTCGACGCCGAAGGCAATCCCACCTTCAAGATCGAGAACGGCGTCGTCGATTGGTACACGTTCAATGGATATCGCCGCTATCACGCCGATTGTCACGTCTGCCACGGACCCGATGGGGAAGGGTCCTCGTATGCGCCCGCCCTCGCCAAGACCACAAAGAATGTCGACTACGGAACATTCCTTTCGATCGTCGCCGAAGGACGCAAGAGCGTCGTCGGCGGCAAAGAGGTTGTCATGCCGGCGTTCGGCGACAACAAGAATGTCTATTGCTACCTCGACGACATCTACATCTACCTGCGCGCCCGCGCTGTCGGCGTTGCGCCTCGAGGTCGTCCGCCCAAGAAGGCCGACAAGCCCGAAGCGGCTACGGCCTACGAATCGTCCTGCATGGGGGGATGACATGGCACACCGCGTCCATCGGACCTGCAGGACCCTCGTCTCTCTGGCCGCGGCCGCGCTGATGCCATTGCAAGCGCATTCCCAGAGCGCCGGGCTGGGCGCCGCTGGCGAACTTGTCGACCCGGAGACGCTGCGCGTCTGCGCCGACCCGTCCAACATGCCCTTCTCTGACAAGAGCGGCGAGGGATTCGAAGACAAGCTCGCCAAGATGGTAGCAGCCGCGACAGGACGGAGTTCCGTCGCCTATACGTGGTTTCCCTCTATCCCTGGTTTCGTGCGCAACACGCTCGGGACCAATCGCTGCGACATCATCATGGGATACGCTCAGGGAGACGAACTCGTCCAGAATACCAACGCTTATTATCGCACCTCCTATGTGCTGATTTACAGGAAGGATGGCGACCTTGCCGGCGTAGAAACGCTGACCGATCCGAAGCTCGTCGACAAGAGGATCGGCGTGGTCCACGCGACGCCACCCTCGGCGAATATGGCGGCGGCAAAACTGATGCGCAAAGCGAAGGTCTATCCTCTGGTGGTCGACACGCGGACAGCGCCGTCGATGGCGGAGGTGATGATCCGGGACATGGCAGCAGGCGTGATTGACGCGGCCGTGATCTGGGGGCCGATGGCAGGCTACTATGCCCGCAAGTCAAAACTCGATCTGGCGATCGTGCCCTTGACCAGGGAGAAGGGCGGTTCGCGCATGACCTATCGGATCACGATGGGTGTGCGGCCGTCCGATCAGCAATGGAAACGCACGCTCAACACCTTCATCAGGGACAATCAGGCGGACATCAACAAACTCTTGCTCTCCTATGGTGTCCCGCTGCTCGATGAGCAAGACGAGAGGATCACTCAGTGACGTGGCGGCGACTTCGCGCGGATGGCTGAGATTGCAAATACCGGTCGCATCGGCAACCGCTGACCGCCGATGGACGGTAGGAGGGCTGCGCCGGTCGGGATCATCCGGACCAACCAGCCCATGACGAATATGATGTTCAAAGGGGGATGGAGACATGGACGTACGCGCCGCCGTCGCCACTGAAGCCGGCAAGCCTCTGGAAGTGATGACCGTTCAGCTCGAAGGCCCGCGGGCCGGCGAGGTGCTGGTCGAGGTCAAGGCCACTGGCATCTGCCACACCGACGACTTCACCCTGTCGGGCGCCGACCCGGAAGGGCTGTTCCCGGCCATCCTCGGCCATGAGGGCGCCGGCATCGTCGTCGATGTCGGCTCGGGCGTCACCTCGGTGAAGAAGGGCGATCACGTCATTCCGCTCTATACGCCGGAATGCCGCGCCTGCCCCTCCTGCCTTTCGCGCAAGACCAATCTGTGCACCGCCATCCGCGCCACCCAAGGCCAGGGCGTCATGCCGGACGGCAGCTCGCGCTTCTCGATTAACGGGGAGAAGCTGCACCACTACATGGGCTGCTCGACCTTTTCGAACTTCACCGTCTTGCCGGAAATCGCCGTCGCCAAGGTCAACCCGGACGCAGCCTTCGACAAGATCTGCTATATCGGCTGCGGCGTGACCACCGGCATCGGCGCGGTGATCAACACCGCCAAGGTCGAGATGGGCGCCACGGCGATCGTCTTCGGACTCGGCGGCATCGGCCTCAACGTCATCCAGGGACTCAGGCTCGCCGGCGCCGACATGATCATCGGCGTCGATTTGAACAACGACAAGAAACCCTGGGGCGAGAAGTTCGGGATGACCCATTTCGTCAACCCGAAGGAGGTCGGCGACGACATCGTTGCCTACCTCGTCAACATGACGAAGCGCGGTGCCGACCAGATCGGCGGCGCCGACTACACCTTCGACTGCACCGGCAACACCGGCGTCATGCGCCAGGCGCTCGAAGCCTCGCATCGCGGCTGGGGCAAGTCGGTGATCATCGGCGTCGCCGGCGCCGGCCAGGAGATTTCGACCCGGCCGTTCCAGCTGGTCACCGGCCGCTCCTGGATGGGCACCGCCTTCGGCGGCGCCCGCGGCCGCACCGACGTGCCGAGGATCGTCGACTGGTACATGGAGGGCAAGATCGAGATCGATCCGATGATCACCCACACCATGCCGCTCGACGACATCAACAAGGGCTTCGAACTGATGCATTCCGGCGAAAGCATCAGGAGCGTGGTGATCTACTGAGCATCCGCCGGGCGCTCGAACCAAACCGAAGCGCCACACCATCCGAGACGGATCGGGCTTCGGCACAACAGGGAGGACACGCAATGGAAAGTTCAATTCGCATTCATCCGGCAGTGGATGGCGGCCTGAGACCGGCCAGCCCGGGCTTTACCGGAGGCACGCTTGTCTGTGACTGCACGGACAGACCGGTCAAGGTAAGAATCGAGGGACAGATTGCCCACAACCACGCTTGCGGCTGCACCAAATGCTGGAAGCCCAGTGGCACCAATTTCTCCATTGTCGCGGTTGTTCCGCATGACAAGGTGACCGTGCTCGAGAACGGCGACAAGCTGCAAGTGGTCGATCCCTCCGCGCTCATTCAGCGGCACGCCTGCAGACAATGCGGCGTACATATGTACGGGCCCGTGGAGCGAGAGCATGCCTTCCAGGGGCTGGACTTTATACATCCCGAGCGCTTCCAGGAGTCGGGCTGGGCTCCGCCCGGCTTTGCAGCCTTCGTGTCTTCCATCATCGAATCGGGCGTCGATCCCAGTCGCATGGATGACATCCGGGCCCGTTTGAGGGAGCTTGGGCTGGAGCCCTATGACTGCCTGTCGCCTGGCCTGATGGACTATGTTGCCACCTGGGTCGCGAAGAAAGCGGGCACACTTTCCAGTTGACCGTGCCGACGAAGCCGATGCAACCCTCGTCAGCGCGCTCGTCCAGGCGCGCTGACGAGGGTGTTGTGTGGCGACAGGGAAGCGCAACCGCATGGAGAACCCTTCTTTGCCGAAGGTACCAGGCGGCTTGTCGCGCGCATAAATGCACTCAATTTATTGGGACTTAACCGCGAGGTGCATTTAAAGGAAGTCAGCTTTCTACGGGGAACTCTTCGCGTCGAGCCTTGTTTGGCTCAGCAGGTGTAAACGGATGCATCGCATCCACAACAGCGAGCGAAGAGCAAATGTTGATACGTCTCATAGCAGCTACCGCCGTCCCCCTTCTGTTGGCTGCGCCGGCATTCGCGGATTGCCGCCAGGAACTCGAGAAGCTCGGGCAAGCTATTGTTTCCGCGGAAACGGGCGCCAGCGGGTCCGTTACCGAGCACCAGGAAGAAGTCACGGCCGGCGAACAGAAAAAGGGTGTAGGGACTGAAATAACAGGATCAACCGGCACCCAGACGGAAGCGGTGTCGCCCCATCAGGAGCAGGTAACCGGGACACGGAGCGGTGAAACTGCCGACAAGCCAAGCCAGCTCGCAGCCGAAGCCCGCAAAATGGCCGACGCCGGTGATGAGCCGGGCTGCATGAAGAAGCTGGCGGAAATCAAAGGCCTGATCGGCGAAAAGTGAGGACCCGGTAAACACTGGAGGGTTAACCCCAGTGATCGCAGTAAGGTTACGATAGCTCACCAGTCTTCTTCCTCGACAGGGCGAGCGAAGGTATTCGTCTGACGGCAACAGGGCTCCCTCGCGGCAGCCGATCGGGCCATTGTCAGAGCGAGGCGAAGCAACGGGCGAGAATAGACGGAATGTCAGCGCGGCTTCGCGAGGGCCGCGGCCGAACGGATGTTCGCGACTGCGGACGTCTGCGCCGGCGCCGGGCGGCCGACATGAAATCCCTGGACCTGATCGATCCGGAATTGACGCATCAAGGCCAATTGTTCCTCAGTCTCCACGCCCTCCACTAGGATCATGTGGCCGCGATTTCGCACGAGTCCGATAATATCCTGCAGCATCGCCTTTCCCCGCGGGGTGTCGCAATCGTGCAGGAAGGAGCGGTCGACCTTCACCGTATCGAAATCGATCAGGCGTAGCCAGGACAGGCCCGCAAAGCCTGTTCCGAAGTCATCGAGCCAGATCCTGACGCCCAGGGTCTTGAGATCGCTGATGCACCGAAGGATATCGGAATGCATCTCCATCTCCAGCCCCTCGGTGATTTCGAGAGCCAACCTGCCGCCGGCCACACCTGTTTCGCCAAGAATCGCTGCCACCGAGGCGGCGAAGCCCGGTGACTTCAGCTGGATCGGGGAGACGTTCACACTGACGACGGGGACGTGGTCGTCCGCCAGAAGTTCGCGGCACACTGTCCTGATCGCCCAACGCCCCAGGTCCAGGATGGCGCCGGTGCGTTCCGCGACCGGGATGAAGAGGCTGGGAGGAACCGAGGTGCCATCCAGCATTCTCAGGCGCATGAGCGCCTCGACTGCGTCGATGCGGCCGGAGGCGACATTTCGAATCGGCTGATAGACCAGCGAGACGAGGTCCTGGTCGATGGCGATTTTCAGCAGGGCGGCGATGTTCTCGCTCTCATCGCTGCTGTGTGGATCATTCGGATCGAAAAGCCGGGTGCAGTTCCGGCCGTTGGCCTTTGCGCCATAGAGAGCTCGGTCCGCCTCGTGGATCAGCCTCTCGAGCTTCGCGCCCGTCTGATTTCTGCTGAATGCGGCACCGACGCTGACGGTGACGATCGACATGCCGTCGCGTCGCTGCCCGTGCTCCAGAGCAAGCTTTTCCACACCGCAACGGATCGCCTCGGCAAGATCGGCCGCCTGTTCGCTGGTCTCCATGCGCGCCAGCACAATGAACTCTTCGCCGCCATAGCGCCCGATCGAGCCGTTGAACGGCTCGATCGAATCCTTGAGCGCACTGGCGACAAGAACGAGGCAGCGGTCACCTTCCTGATGGCCATAGAAGTCGTTGTATTTCTTGAAGAAATCGACGTCGATGAGGAACGCGGCGAAACTCGTCCCCTTCTTCTGCCAGTCACTCCAGTAGTCGCGGAGCTTCTGGTCGACGGCGCGACGGTTGTCGAGACCCGTCAGGGAGTCGGTATTCGACAGCCGCAGCAGGGCCCTGCCGCGCTCGGAAGCTTCTTTCTGCTGAATGCGCGCTTCGAATGCATTGAGAAAGACCTTGTAGCGCTCCCTGTTGAGCTTCCAGTTCACATAGGAGGTGAAGACGAAGCAGGAGATGTTGAAGGTGCCGAATGCAAGCCGATAGGAGATCTCCGCCGGGGAAAAGGACAGCACAGCCGCAAAGAAGATCAGCAGGATGGTGACGGACGCGAACAGCGAAATGCGGAACTGAAAGCTGAAGAATAGATTGACGCTCATCATGAAGATCGCGCCGAAGACCATGTAGTAAGAGATGCTCTGGGTGTCGGCGGTCATCATCGCCGGATAAAGCCAGCCGGCATAGGCCGCGACGAGTGCTGCGGCAGCCGTGACATCGATCGCGTTCGCACTGGCGTTCAGCCGAATCTGCGTTTCGATCATCGTCAGTGCGATCATAGCGATCATGAATCGCGCGGCGATCGTATAATGCGCAACGTCGGGAACTAGCAGGATATCGGTTATCGAAAACAGCAGATAGACCGCGACCGCAGTCCAGAACCCGTGCCGCGTCGCCTGTTTTCGGGCGCCTTCGCCTTCATTTTCGTAGAGCGCGCGCAGTTCAGTCGAGGCCGGCCTCGGCGGCTCGCTGCGGAGGTCGATCTCAACTACGTCGGCCAGCGTGTGCTTCATGCACCGATCCATTGCGTTTGCGTCTTCGTGTAAAGCCCGAAGTCTCTCTTCGACGAGTACCACGGGGCGTCCCTGCAGTAGCTGCTTGCTTGGGTAAGAATGTGAGGGCGTGCAGCATCGTTCGGCACATTAGTTTAGGTCCATTAAGTTTTGCTGAATTGGTATTGGGCCAAAGACGCACGTAATAGTGTAGCGAAATAGGTCAGTCGGATGTGTTGTTAACCATATTATTCGATAGTTTGAAATTGGATTTGGCGCGCTCCGTGATCTTGCGCATACTGTTAACGATCTATTAACGGATGAGTCTCGCGTGACCCAAATTCAGATTGCCCTCGACGGCGAAAGCCTGATTACCCCCACCGCCATTACAACCGAACTCTCGACAGCCAAGACGGATCGCCATGACGAGCAGCTGGCAACCGGCGAAGCCGAAGTCGCACTGGCGCTTATGATCGCCCAGCAACAAATCGAGCAGCGCCGCGATCCGCCGGTGATTATCCACCAGCTGATCGGCGCACTTCATGGGATACGCCGCAAGTTCGATCCGAGCGTCTGGCAAGCGCTGATCCCGATCGTCCAGAACCATCCGGTGTCGAATTACTTCCATGAGGACCCGTTCACCCGTTGGTCTTTCCGGAAACCACGCGGTTATTCCGGCGACGCGCAGCTGATCGACTTCATCTATGGTCATCCGAGCGTTTCGGACGAAATTGCCAAGGCCTCTCCGCTTGGCCGCACCCTCTACAACTACACGAAGGATGCGCCGTCGTCGGTCGCCGTGCGGGAACGACGCGACCTCCTGACCCGGCATGTCGACGCGATTGCGGCCGAGAAGGGCCCTGAGACGGAAATTCTGACGATCGCGGCGGGACATCTGCGCGAGGCCGATCGTTCGGTGGTATTGCGCGAGCGGCGGATAAAGCGCTGGGTTGCCCTCGATCAGGACCCCTTGAGCGTCGGCTCGATGGTTCGCGACTTCAGGGGAACCTGCGTCGAGGCGATCGACGGTTCCGTTCGCGGCCTTCTGACCAGGTCCCAGGAACTGGGTCAGTTCGACTTCATCTACGCCGCCGGCCTCTATGACTACCTGGCCGATAAGGTGGCGGTGAAGCTCACGCAACGATGCCTGGAAATGCTGAAGCCCAATGGGGTCTTCCTCTTCGCCAATTTCGCCCGCGACATCAGCGATGACGGCTACATGGAGACGTTGATGAATTGGGCGCTGCTGCTGCGCTCGGAAGCGGATATGTGGAGCATCATCAATGCGAGCGTCGACCGCAACACGGTCAATGCGCGATTGGAATTCGGCGCCAACCGCAACATCGTCTACGGCATCCTGCAGAAGCGGTCTTAGCCATCGCCGAAGCCCGTCTCTCGAGTCTTCAGTCTATACCTGCACCACTGCGTATTTCCGTGAATCGCAGCCGATTTAAGGAAGAAACTCGCAGCGCTGTAACGTACCGCGGCCTTGTGCGCCTGATAGATGCACGGCGCTGTAGAAACTCGGGGCATTTCGGAGTCGAAATGCCCCGTTTGGCTGCAAAGCACAGCCAAACGGCCTGATGGAAAAGCGGGTGCCGCTCAGCGTCTCAATGCTTCCGTTTCGATCCAGTGGAGTCGAATCGGAACGGCCTTGCATGCAGGTGGGCGGAGGCGCCCCCGGGCAAGGACGGCTTGAGGAGAGCCGCTGGCGGCAGGAGCCGGACGGATATTGCCGGTGCCGATGGGGTTTCGCCGGACCGACCGCCCGCCTGAGCAAGCGGTGTGGCGGCCGTTCGCTTAGCTTCTCGCTGCTCTTCCATCGCCGAGCGCAATTTAAGGCGCAACACCGCCTCCCGCGCTCTGAGCTTGCATCGAAGATGCTCCGGATCATCGGAAGCGATCTCTTCGAAACTCAGAAACGTGGCGATCGCGGCGTCTCTCTGGCCTGCGGCCAGAAGGCAGACGGCCAATTTGTAACGGACGAGGCCGAGATGCGCGTGGCGGGCAAGCAGGTCTTCGAAGGTCTTGCTCGCCTCGCGGTAGCAGGCTTGCGCCATCTGGGCGTCGCCCAGCCGGTGCTGGATCTTGTCCGCCTCCGGTATCGCCGACAGCAAGCCGCGATAGAGATGTTCCGCCTCGGCGTGGTCTCCCTTCTCGGTGCAGAGCTGTGCCAGGCCGTAGCGGGCATAGATATGCTTGGGAGCCGCATGTATCACTTGCCGATAGCCTGTCTCCGCCGCGTCCAGCTTGCCTCGGCTGTGCAGGTCCATGGCGCGCTCGAAGACGAAGTCGATGCTGCGGTGATTCAGACAGTCGTGAAGATTGCGGCCCGTCCGCGTTCTGACGATGAGGTGGCGCACAGGCTGTTCCGGGATGCGGATCCCGCTCTCGCCGCCGTCGTCCTCGCGGACAAACTGTTCGTCGGCAAAGGCGTGGAGCAATCGTTCGGTTCGGTCGGAGGCGAGGTCGAGAGAATCGAACCGCAGGCTTGCCCAGTTCTCGCGACGGATGACGCTGGCAGACGCATCGACCGCCTCATTCTCGAGCCCCGGCGAGCAAAGCAGGCCGGTGCGGCCGGAGCCGTGATTGCCGATCAATAGAATTTCATCGCAGAAAAGACCGCTGCTCTTGTCGCGGTAGGTTGCCACACGAAGCGGAAGAAAGGCGCAGTAATCCGCATCGTCGGATCGTTTCAGGGCCAGGATGAACCACCTCTGTTGCCGAGGGAGGTATTGCCGCAGCCAATCCCAGGAAAGGCAAGGGTGAGAGTCGGGATCGTTATGGTAGAGCTCGTCCCAAGACTTCCGAATATTCTCAAAGTCCTCAATACGCTCAATAATTTCTGTAAACATAGCTTCCTCGCATAAAAATAAATAATGAAATAAATTTCAATTATGCAGCAGAAGTCACAGATATATAAGTCAGCAATAAGATTGGAATAATAGCAATTTCGGGTTATTTTGCAATAGCTAGGCACCCAGGGGATGTAGTCGGGTGAGCAATAGCCCGGCCCTTTGGCCTCGTAGAACGCGCAGGCCGCGAGACAAGTCGTCTGCGACTGCAGACAATGCCGCCGACCGCCTGACGCCCGGTGCGTCAAGCGGCCGGGTTCGTGAGAACAAGCGGCGTCGCTCGCAGCTGGTTTGCTTCATCGCTCCATGAAGGCGCGCGCCATGCTGTCCCGGATCGGCTTCGTCAGATAGTCGAAGAAGGTCCGCTCGGCCGTCTGGATGAGAATCTCGGCTGGCATGCCGGGCGTCGGGACGAAGCCGGAAATCCTCGAGACTTCGCTCACCGGCAGGTTCACTCTGGCGAGATAGACTTCCTGTGTGCCGTTGGTTGCCGGATCGGGCATGGAGTCGGCGGAGACATAGTAGACCTCGCCGTTCAGCACCGGCGTCGTCCGCTGATTCAGCGCGCTGAGCCTTACGGTCGCCTTTTGGCCGATCTTGACGCTGTCGATCTCGGTGCGGAGGACCTGCGCTTCAATGATCAGCGGTACGTCCGACGGCAGGATTTCCATGATCGGTTTGCCGGTTTCGATGACACCGCCGGCCGTATGATAGTACAGGCGCACGACGGTGCCGGTAACCGGAGCGTTTATCGTGGCGCGGCGCAGCACGCTGGCGGCCCCCGTCAACTGCTCGCGGACGGAGTCCAGTTCGGCCTCCACCTTCTGGAGCTCTTCCAGGGCCGCCTCGCGATAGCTTTCCTCCGTCTGACGGATCTGCTGATCCTGTTTCAAGATTTGCGAGCCGATTTCCGAAATCTCGGAGGTCAGTCTGCCGGTCTGTCCCTGGGCGTCCGCGATCGATCGCTGGATGCTCTTGATTTCCGTCTTGCGGATCAGGTTCTTGTCGAGGAGCGACTTCTTGCCCGCATACTCCTCCTCGAGGAGGGTATGCTGCTGGCGAACCGCCGCGAGTTGCTGCTGGTAGCCTTCGGCACGGAAGCGGAAACCCTCGATATTCTGCCTGTACAGTCCGATTTCGCTGTCCAGCTTGCTTCTCCAGGCCCGAAAATTGAGCTCCTGGCTTCGAATGATCGGCTCGATCTCCGGATCCTGCAGATATGGGACAAGAATTTTCGGCAGTTCGATCTTGTCGAGACCCTGCACCTGGGCCATGAGGCGGGCGATGATCGCCTCCAGCCTCGCCCGGCGCAGAAAGAGCTGGCGTTGGTTGGCGAGTGCAGCCGTCTCGTCCAGCCGTAGCAGCGGCTGATCGGCGACGATATGATCACCCTCGCTCACCAGGATATCCTTGATGATCCCGCCTTCAAGATGCTGGATGACCTTGTTCTGACCGGTCGCGACGAAACTGCCCTGAGCGATGATTGCCGCAGCCAGCGGCGCCGTGAAGGACCAGAGGCTGAAGCCGCCGAACGTGACTGCCATGAGCACCAGTCCGATGGTGGTCTGTTTCCAGATCGACCGCGGAACCTCTGAATACCATGCAAGATCGTAAACTTTGACTATGTCTGTCATGGGGTGCCTACGTAAGCTGATTGTGGTCGACCGGGTTGCCCTCGAAGTTCATGCCGCGCGAGGAGAGGGCCTTCAGCACATCCTGGCGCATGCCGAAAAGCGCTACGGTGCCGTTCACTAGAAGCAATACCTTGTCCACACTGTTGAGGAGGGCGGGCCGCTGGGTAATGGTAACGACGGTGATTTTCTGCTTCTTCGCATGGGCAAGTGCCCGCGTCAGCGCCGCCTCGCCGGCACTGTCGAGATTGGAATTCGGCTCGTCCAGCAGCACCATGCGCGGATTGCCGAAGAAAGCCCGGGCAAGCGCGACGCGCTGCTTTTGCCCGCCGGAAAGCGGTGATCCGTCGGCCGCGACGAAGGTCTCGTAGCCGTGCGGCAGTGACGCGATCATGTCGTGCACGTCGGCCAATTTGGCGGCCGCATAGATGTCGGCGTCGGTGGCGTCCTCCTGCATGCGCGCAATATTGGCCTTGATCGTTCCGGGAAAGAGCTGGACGTCCTGCGGGAGGTAGCCGATGCTTTCGCCGAACTGGCGCTGATCCCAGTTCCTCAAGTCCATGAGGTCGAGGCGCACATTTCCAGATGTCGGCAGGATGGACCCGACAAGCATCTTGCCGAGCGTCGTCTTGCCAGCTCCGGAACTGCCGATCACGGCAAGCGAGTCGCCAGGGTTGAGCGAGAACGTCACGCCGTTGAGGACCACGCGCTTGGTGCCGTTCGGGACGAAGAGCAGCCGCTCGACGTCCAGGCGCCCTTCGGGGCGCGGCAGCTTCAGCCGCTCAAAATTAAGCGGCGAGCTCTGGAGCAACGAAGCGATGCGCCCATAGGCGGCGCGCACCTGGATCACCTGATTCCAGCCTTCGATTGCGCCTTCGATCGGGCCGAGCGCACGGCCGGCGACGATCGATGCGGCGATTACCATGCCGCCAGTGAGTTGGCCGTGAAGCGCGAGATTGGCGCCCCAGCCGAGCATGGTGACCTGGGTGAGCAGCCGAATGGCTTTGGAGAGCGAGGCAAGCGCGATGTTGCGGTCCTGCGCCACGACTTGCGCCTTTAGCGATCCCGCCATGTCCTTCCCCCAGATGCGGACGGCTTCCGGGATCATCGCAAGCGCATTGATGATCTGCGAATTGCGCGACATGGAGTCGAGATGGAGGTTCGCCTTGCCCTGGAAGGTGTTGGCCTCGCCGAAGGGAGCGGCGGTCGCTCTCTGGTTCACCAAGGTGACAATGAGGAGAAACAAGGCGGAAGTAATGACGATGAAGCCAAGATGCGGGTGGATCAGAAAGACCGCCAGGACGAAGAACGGCGCGATCGGGGCGTCGAGGAAGGACAGCAGCGTGCTCGATACGAGGAAGGAGCGAAGCTGCTGCAAGTCGCCAAGGGTCTGATATTCCCGCCCGTTGCTGTGAAGCGAGGCTCGGGCCGCCGCACTGAGGATTGGCGCGCCGAGCTGAGCGGCAACCTCCACCGCCGTCCGCATGAGGATCATGCGGCGGATTCCGTCGAAAACAGCCTGCAGAATGACCGCGCCGATGATCAGCGCGGTGAGCATGACCAGCGTGTCGATCGAGCGACTGGTCAGCACGCGGTCCGAGATCTGAAACAGATAGATCGGTATGGCGAGCACCAGCACGTTGGTGGCGAGCGTGAAGACCATCACGACCATCAGGTTCTGCTTGATGGCCTGCAAACCGGCCTTGAGACTGGCGGAAAAATCGACCGGCCCGAGACGTTTATGGAAAACGCCTCCGCCTCCGCCGCCATGACCACCCCCGCCGCCGCCCGAGGAGCCCCCTTTGTCGGGGGATCGTGGCTCGGCCTTGATGGGGCCGCGGTCGCCGTCGATCACCACCATACCCGGTATTGAAGACCTGTCCTTGACTTCAGCCCTCGTCTCGACGCTCGGCTTTTCGAAGCGCGGCTCCGGCTTGCGGGCCTCCTGGACGGGCGGACGCTGGCCGGCATCGCCTCCATGCGGGCCAGGCACGATTTGCGCGGTGTTCGCGTTATCGGCCATCAGCGGGGGCGTCCTTGTCTGTTGCATGACTGTCTGTTGCATGACCTCGGGCGCCGCACGCCGTTCGCAAACGGGCGGTGCGGCCGTATCGTCATGATCGGTTTGTTGGCTGGTTCTTGCGGCCGCCGTGCCGCGAAGCTGGTCAATCACCTGGTCGAACTCCTTAACAGTGCGATCCAAAATATCTTCCCTGCGGTCGATCTTGCGGAGCAATTGCTGCCGGGCAGCCTCCGCCTTCGGCGTCTGCGGCGAGGAATCCGCCTCCTCCGCAGCCTCGTCGCCGTTTATCGTGAAATGTTCAAAGGACGGATCGCGGTCGTCGGTCATCGTCGCCCCTCGCGGTCCGATCAGGCCAGCATGCTATGCATGGGATCGGCGTTCGTCGTATCGAGCGGAGGCGGCGCATGATCCGGCGGTTGCGGGCCGGAATCGGGGGCCATCATGTCCTCGCCGAGGAAGGCAACCGCTTCGCTGACGAGCGCGTCAGGATCCTGGCCCCCGAGGTAAGGTTCGGTCCTGATCAGTTCGGCCTGGATCAGGATCTCGTCCGAATAGGCGGTGCCACCCGTATAAATGGTCTGGCCGGCATCGACGTCGATGATCCCGGCGTAGTTGACCAAGGCGTTCGAACCCGTCGAAATCGTCCAGTCCGCATCCGAATTGGCGACAAGCTTGCTCATGGCGAGCGCAATTTGGTCGCTGTCGCCCAGAATGTTGGTTTGCTTGAGGTAGTTGAGGTTGATGAGGTCGCCTGAAATATAAAGCACCCGCAGGCCGTCCATACCAGCGAAGGCGCCATCCTTTAGCACGCCGTCCGGCAGCGATTTTTTCCCGCTTGCGAGATCGCCGAAGGCGTCGAGATAGGATTTCGGCATCGGCTTGACGCTGGACGCGCCACCGGCTTCGACGATCCCCGCTTCGTTCCAGAGCAGGTTGCCGTCGGTGGAGGCGGAGCCCTTGCCGCTTGTGCCGAAACCCTCGACCGCACCGACCAGGTCGTTGTCGAGCAGGAGGTTCAACTGCTGGATGATGTTGGCGTCGTAGACATTGCCGCCGATGAAGATGAGATCGTAATAGTGTCCGAGCTCCGCGAGGGAGACATTGTTGATCGCGGTGTTGTCGCCGGTGATGATCGAAGTGGTCGTGCCGGCCGATGCCAGGATGGCCGTGTCCTCATCTGTCATCAATGTGAATTGCTCGAACCAGTTCATGATCAAGAGGTCGCCCTTGATCTCGGTAATCGCCCAAGCCGTCGGAAAGCCTCCGGCTCCGACCTGCTCTTCATTGCTAGGCTCCGGGTCGAGATGTTTGAACATCGCGATGTTGAAGGCCTCGGTCGGTTTGCCCGGGTCGAGGTTCCAGCCGTTGAGGGTGGGGCTCAAGAGATCGTTGTCGGACAGGACATTGATCTGGACGATTGCGTTGAGCTCGACATGGTCGCCGGCGACAGCGAGCACTTGCGACTGCAGCCAGTTGCTCGTCAGCTCGACGGAATTGATCAGCGTATTGCCGCCCGCTTCCAGCTCGACCGATGCCTCGATCGAGACCTTGCCCTGGCCCGCCGTGAAGTTGCCGCTGGCGTGACTGGAGGTGGCCGTCTTGTCGTCCGGTGTTTCCTCGGGTGGCGGCAGGTAGTCATCGAGACTCGGCGCCTCCTCTACGATTTCTCCGTTAACAAAGGTGCCTTCGACCGTCTCGCCTTTCGCGACGACAGTGCCTTCCTGTCCGTCCTGTTCCGCGGTAAAGGCCTCAAGCTGCTCAGCCGTCGTGCTGATGAAGGTGGCGATCTCCTCCGGGGAACCGGGAATCTCCGCGCCGCCGAGCGGAGAAATCTGCCGCGCCGCTTCGATGAGATCGTTCATCAGGGCGCTGTTGTCCACCTGCACGGAAAACTTCAGTCCGTGGCCGCCAAGATTAACGGAGTCGTTGTCAGAAAGCCGGATCTGCTGCGATGCGTAGACTGCCACGGAACCGGGCGGATCGATTTGAAATTCAGGTGCGCCCGCGGATGACGAGCTCGAGCTGCCGCGGGTGAAAACGGGGGGGTGTCGATTTCTGCACCCGGCCGCGCAATCGGTATTTCCGGGGGACGAAGCCCGGGATAGAGGCCCGGGGTCGGCTCGACCTGCTCCGGCTCCGCCGGACGGTAGGGAATACGGGGGTCGAAATCCTTGAGTTCGTAGGGTGCCTTTACCGTGACCGGCACGGAAGGGAGCTGCGGTGGCTCCTCTTGCGCTTTCTGGTGAGCCTTGAATTCTTCATAGGCGTCGCGCAGGCGAATTTCTTCAAGAGCTATGGCGAACAGGCCGACGAAGTGGGCGATCGCCTCGGTCGTCTTGTCGAAATACAGGGTCATTGTCAGCCCCCTTTTTTAATTTCGGTGCTGGTGGACTGCGCGGGGCGAACCCGCGCAGTCCAGTTCAATGACCGATTGCGAAGTTGCGAACCGGTAGTGTCGCCTCACTGTTATGCGGCGTCTTCGTCTTCGCCGATGGCCGTCGAGCTGTAGTTGCCGCCGACGACCGTCATGTCGATGGTGTTGCCCTGCAGGTTGGCACCAAGCACGATCTGCTGGTTGAAGGCGTTGGTGTCGATCACCGCATCGGCCGATGCCGAGGAGATTCCTTCGAGGAAACTATCGTCGCCATTGTGGGAACCCCAGGTGCCGGCATTGCCATTGCCGCCGTCTCCGGTCGTGGCAGTGCCACCTGCACCACCGCCACCGCCACCACCGGCGTTCGCCGCACCGCCCGTGCCGCCTGAGGCAAAGGCATCGCCAGCCCATGCACCGGCGAGAGCGAGGCCGCCATCGCCTTCACCGCCGGTCGCCGTGCTTGTGCCGTTTCCGGCTCCGCCGTCACCGGTCGTTCCGCCATCCGCGGAAGCATTGGCGTTACCGCCGTCGCCACCGATGCCGGCGCCGAGGCCGACGCCCGATCCGGCGCCGAAGCCAGCACCAAGCGCATTGCCGCCGTCGCCGGCATCACCGGAGCTGCCGCCATTCGAGTCGCCGGTCCTTCCGAAAGCGACACTGTTGCCACCGTCATTATCGCCGCCGTCGCCACCGTCATTACCGAAGTTCAGGATCGGGATCCCGAAGTCGGCATCGATGCCGTCGCCGCCGTTGCCGGCGTCTTCGGCTTCGGCTTCGTCGCTCTCGATGTCGCCGGTATCGTCCCCATCGCCAGCGTTGCTGTTGCCGCCGTCACCGCCGGCTGCGGCACCGACGCCGAGGCCGAGGCCGAGGCCGAGGCCGACGCCTGCGCCCGCAGCGCCGGCACCACCGGTGCCACCGTTTGCCGTACCGCCGTTCGCGTCGCCGCTGTCGCCGCCAACGCCAACGCCAACGCTCAAAGCGCCGCCGCCATAGCCGTTGCCACCGTCCGCGTCGCTCTCGGCCTCGCTCTCGGCCTCACCGCCACCCGCGAAGCCGCCGATCGCAGTGCCGCCGTCACCACCGTTACCACCGTCGGCATCGGCATCGTCACCGCCGTTGCCACCGTCGGCCTCGGCGTCGATGCCGTCTTCGGAGTTTGCAGTACCGCCAGTAGCACTGCCGTTCTGGTTCAAGGTGCCACTGTTGGTAACGCCAGACAGAGTGTCGTCATCCGACATGATGGCGGATTGGCTGAAGACGTTACCGACGTCATTGCCGGCGCCGTCAAGCGAGCCATTCAGGATGTCCTTGAAGCTGATGCTGGCCATTCCTTCGATGGTCGAGTTGTCGATGTCGACGAAATCGTCATCCGAGGGCTTATAGCCGTCGAGGTCCACGTCCACATCGACGTCGACTTCAGTCTTGCTGTCCACGTCGACGTCAACCTCGGTCTCGTTTTTGTTGACGTTGGCGTTGAAGTTGGCGTTACCGTTCAGGTTGGCGTTACCGTTCAGGTTGCCGTTACCGTTCAGGTTGGCGTTGCCATTGCCATTGGCATTGCCGTTCTTGTTGCCATTGTAGGATTCACTGGACTGCGATTGGTCTTGCCCCTGGTCCTGTCCTTGGCCCTGCCCCTGGTCCTGTCCTTGGTCCTGCCCCTGCC
Source organism: Sinorhizobium fredii USDA 257 (assembly GCF_000265205.3). NCBI lineage: Bacteria > Pseudomonadati > Pseudomonadota > Alphaproteobacteria > Hyphomicrobiales > Rhizobiaceae > Ensifer > Ensifer fredii. Next base: position 5,630,589 of record NC_018000.1, on the reverse strand, counting down.
CCTGGTCCTGTCCTTGGTCCTGTCCCTGACCCTGCTTCTGCAGTTCCAGCTGTGCCTGCAGCTCGGCCTGAGCTTGGTCCTGCGTCTGATCCTGTGATTGGTCTTCCCACGGCCACAGGAAAGTCTTGTCGTTGGTGCCCATAATGGTCTTCCTCAGATTGAGGCCGCGACAACCAAGCCACCTTTTTCTCTCACGCGGCTAATGGATGTGCGGTCCAGGTGTTGAAAATGAATAAAGTTATTTCAGTGAAGAATTTCGATCACCGGCGGCCAAGCGCGACCGGGGATCAGACATTCAAATTGTCGTGGTAGATGCCCTCCTCCATCGTGGAGCAGCTCGTCGGGCCTCTCGAAGGACGCCTGTGCATTGTGCGCAGTGTCGGTCCCCAGGCTCGAGCCTCCCTGCTCGTCGTTTTGCCCGGGCAGTCTGTTGCCAAGTTGAAGGAAATGTAAGCTGTCAGTTCGAGCTAGCCCGTCGGGTCGTCGTGGCGGGCGCTAGTCAGCCCCAGGTTGATCGCATGCGGAAAGGTATTCTGAGAAAAGATCAATTTTAAGAATGGATTTGCGTTTATACTCCGTTGGGGCTACTTGCGGCAGGCAAACTTAAAGCCCAAACCTATTCAACCGGAAGAAATGAATGGGAGGCGGATATGAGCGATCCTGCTGGAGGTGTTCGGCAGCGGCAAACAGGGCCCATGAAGCGATTTCACGAGATCCTGCTTCTGATCGGGCAGCTGAACTACACGTGGACGAACACGGAAAGCCTACTTATCTACCTGATTGCGGGCCTTGCGAATGTGGACAAGGAAACCGCGGTCATTATTTTCCTGACGCTGAACACGACACGCGCCCGCATCGAGCTCGTCGAGCGGTTTGCGAAGATGGCTAAGACGCCATCCGATCGTAGGCACGAGATCCTGGCCGTGACGCAGCAGCTGGGCAGGCAGGCGAAGCTCAGGAACAAGTACAGCCATTGCATCTATTCCTTCGACGAGACCGGGGATCAGGCGAGCACCCAGCTGATGGCCATCTTCGATAGCAAGGAAACGATCAAATACGGCAAGATCGAGCAGATCGACGATGCCGAACTGGCGAGGATCAGTGAGGCGATCGATCAGATCATGAAGATCAACAAGGGGATCTGGGATATCGTCGAGCGACATTCCTTCCCGCGCTAACGGGAGGGCACGGAAGGACGAAATGCTTCCCTTAAGACCGCGGTGATCCGCGCCTATGACACAGCACTGGGTCAATTCTTGCTTGGCTTTGCCGGAGTCCGAAGAGAGGCGTGAGGAGAGGGAGCCAGCACCGAAACCCTTTCATCTCATTTAGGATTCTTATGGCGCTGGCTCATCTGCAATCAGAGGAATGCGATATCATCCATCTGCGGGTCTCGATATCTTCTATTTCTTTTTCCAATATAATTGTGCGACAGAGGTTCGGCTCTGTCCAAATTGTTACGTCAGAAATAAGAAGTCATACGATTAGTCATGTGAACGCAATATAAATACTTCCGAACCTACGCAAGACACTATCCGGGACGCACAAAACGCCGTGCGACCATTGCAGTGTGGTCCGGAATGTAAGGAAGCGATAGATACCAATTATGGTTAGTCTAGGCAGCCGCTTGACGGAGCGCATGCGTTTCGGGGTGGCATCGTGACGGCGACACCGAGACCTTGCGGTGGTGGATCGGGCGCCGGGGAGACGGACTGCCGTCTGGCTGTGCCCGGTCGGCCGGGATGCGCTTTCGTGCCATGCACGTTAAGACAATGTTAACATTGTGAATCCGTCACCGCCGCTCCGACCCGTCGCGTTGAGCCGCTGTTGGGGTCCCAACGGCGCGGATCGAGCGACCGCGAGAGTTGGGGAGTGATGCGCGCGGGCTGGCATATGGGTCTGCGGATCGACTGCGCGACTGGCCGGCGCTAACCCGTTGTTGGTATCGGAGCAGGCTAGAACGTGCGGAGCCGCGATCTACATCCTAGACTTGAATGTTCTCACGGCCCCGCCGTTTTCCGCCCCAGCCCTTGGTCCGCCGAACCCCTGAAAAGCAAAGGGTGATCGAAGGAAGCGGAAAATGCACGGCGGCTTACGCGCTTGTCCAAGGCTTTGCGTGGACAGGCCCAAAATTGGTTCGATTTCAGACGGTCTAGATAGCGTCACCCTGCCAATCTAACCCATTTGGGCTGTTTCCCATCCCCCATATTTACGATACATTAGTCATTACGAATTCTACCGCTGTGGGAATTCGTTTTTTATTCGAATAAATTTTTAAACAAGGGCGTTCTTCAAGAGGGGCCTCACACCCATAAATTTTCAGGGAATGCCCAAGGAGGGATAAATGTACCGTGAGAGTTCTACCCTGAGCAATTTTGAGGATAACAACAAAGTTTTAACAAAGAGAAACAAGATTGTAATGCTCGCCAAGGCGGACCTGCTTGCCGAATGCCTGACGCAAGCGATCGGCGCCCGCTTTCAAAGCCATGACGTGGTCAGTCTGTCGGAAGCCGACAGTCTGCTCGACGGCAATCTCGTCGATATCGCACTGGTAATGCTCTACCGCATGCCCGCAAGCACTTTCCCGTCGATCATCAGAATCATCCGTGAGTTTCACCCCAAGGCCTCGATCGGCGTGGTGGTGGAGAATGCCGACGAGCTCGATACGTCGATCGCCGGCTTCGTCGATGAAGGCCTCATTCATGGCGTACTGCCCTTGAACCTGCACCTCGATGTCTGCCTGACCGCCATCGATCTGCTGATGAAGGGCGGCGAGCACTTTCCCGCAGCGTTGCTCAGGCGATTGGCCCCGCGGGGATTCGCAGGAGGCGGCTCCTCTGTTCAACGGCCATCGGTCATCGAGTCGAGCGACCCGGAGCGCAGGAGCGAGAACGGCAGGGGCATGCTGACGACGCGTGAGATCCAGATTCTCGATCTGATCTGCATGGGCACGCAAAACAAGATCATCGCCGACCGACTAGGGCTTTCGGAAAACACCGTCAAGGTGCATGTCCGCAACATTTACAAGAAGATGAACGTGCGCAACCGCACCGAAGCGGCGTCGCGTTATTTCCGGCACGAAGGCGACCTGGGCTCACCACGGGGGCGCTGGTCGAACTGAATGAGCCAACGAAGGTAAGCGCCGCGCACCCGCCAGGGTGCGCGGCGCTTTTCTGAACGGATTTTCCCCTACTCGGCCGCGGCCGGCGGAGTGCTGAGCGCGCCGCGCCGGATCTGGTCGGCCTCGATCGACTCGAACAGCGCCCGGAAATTTCCCTCGCCGAAGCCTTCGTCGCCCTTGCGCTGGATAAATTCGAAGAAGATCGGCCCGATGACGGTTTTCGAGAAGATCTGCAGGAGGATCTTCGTCATGCCGCCGTTCACAACGCCCTCGCCATCGATCAGGATGCCGTGCTTCTTCATCCGCTCGATCGGCTCTTCGTGGCCGTGGACGCGCTCGTGCGACATCTCGTAATAGGTGTCCGGCGGTCCGGGCATGAATTTAAGACCGTTCTCCGCCAGCCTGTCCGTGGCGTCGTAGATCGCTTCGGTTCCGACCGCGATGTGCTGGATACCCTCGCCCTTGTACTTCTTCAGATATTCCTCGATCTGGCTCGTATCGTCTTTCGACTCGTTCAAGGGGATCCTGATCTTGCTGCAGGGGGAGGTGATCGCCCGGCTCAGGAGCCCGGTGATGCGGCCGTCAATGTCGAAGAAATGGATCTGCTTGAAGTTGAACAGCTCGCGATAGAAGGCCCACCATTTGTCCATTTGGCCGCGATAGACGTTATGCGTCAGGTGGTCGAGATAGTAAAAGCCGACCCCCGCGGGCCTCGGATTGCGTTCTCCCAGCCATTCGAACTCGGCCTCATAGGCGGAACCTTTGTCGCCGTAGGTCTCGACGAAATAGAGAAGCGAGCCGCCAATGCCAACGATCGCCGGCACGTCGAGGCTCCTGTCGCTGCCGGCATAGGGCTCGGCGCCCTTGGCGACCGCATGCTCGAAGGCATGCTTCGCATCGACGACGCGCCAAGCCATCGATGGGGCGCAGGGCCCGTGCTTGTCGACAAAGCGCATCGCATGCGAGCCGGGTTCGGCGTTCAGGAGGTAGTTGATGTCGCCCTGCCGCCAGACGGTGATGTTCTTCGTCCGGTGCCTGGCGACCGGTGTGTAGCCCATGCGATGGAAGAGTTCTTCGAGCTTCTCCGGCTGCGGATGGGCGAATTCGACGAACTCGAAGCCATCGGTTCCGGCGGGGTTGTCCGCCGATATGGTTGCGGGCGGTGCATCATGTGGAAACGGTCCCATTGAAACTCTCCTCTCATTCCTCCGAACTTTGTTGGAGTATGGCGCAGATCCGATGCATGATGCTTGTATTCTTGCGCGATTTTGCTCAGATCGTGCATAAATTGTGCAAGTGGCGGTGTGGAGGTGCGTGAATGGAGCGGCTTGACGGTTTCGACCTCAAGATCCTCGGCGAATTGCAGCGCGACGGACATCTGACAAACAACGAACTCTCCGAGCGCATCGCACTCTCACCGTCGCAATGTTCGCGGCGGCGCTCGCGGCTGGAGGCGGAAGGCTTCATCACCGGCTATCAGGCGCAGATCGACCGGCAGAAGCTCGGGCTCGATCTGATGGTGGTGATCTCGGTGACGCTCGCCACCCATAACCGCGACAATGCGAAGCGTTTTGCCAAGCTCATCTCCGGCCTGCCCGAGGTGCTGGAAGCCTATGCGCTGACCGGCGAGATGGACTATCACCTGCGCGTCGTGACACCCGACCTTGCCGGGCTTTCGCGCTTCGTCAATGACGTGCTCCTGCCGCATGACAGCGTCCAGCACGTGAAGACCTCGATCGTGCTGGAAACGCTGAAGAGCTTCGAGGGTCTGCCGATACCGGAGCGCATGAAAGGGTGAGTTCGGGTTTGTTGTGGCAATTTGAATTCCCCTCCCCACAGGTGGGAGGGCTCCGATGCCGCACCGTCTCCGCCACGGAACACGCCTTTCCATCGGACGCGAAGGTCGGAAAATGGCAGGCGATCGCCGCGGGCGCCTAGCCCCTCCCACCTGTGGGGAGGGGGCTTATGCACGGGCTTTCTTCATCGCCCGCTCCACGGCGCGCAAGCCTGTCGACAGCGCCTCCATGTTTTCCATACCCAGCATCGAAAGCAACTCCGCCTGGTAGTCGGCGGCGAGCGTCGTCAGTTCCTTATAGGCCTGCTGGCCGGCGGGTGTCAGCGCCAAATGTTCGAAGCGACGATCGCGGCCGTCCTCTTCGCGCTTCAGCCATCGGCGCTGCTCGAGACCGAAGACGGCGCGGCTCACCTTCGTCTTGTGCATCGCTGAATGGGCGCCGATCTCGGTCGCCGTCATGCTGCGGCCGGAACTGCCCAACGCCGCGAGCGTACGCCATTCGGGCCGGGTCAGCTGGTAGCGCGCCTTGTACTGCGCGGCAAAGCGCAGCGCCACGAATTCCGCCGCCCGATTCAGCCGGTAGGGCAGGAAGGCCTCCAAATCGAACGCATCGGTCAAACAAGCTTCTCCGCAGTTGATAGTTACAAAATCAATAGTTACGCTTGCAACTAATATGCCGCGCTGAAGAGGAGATGCAAGCCATGTTGGACAAGGCGGATAAGCGCCGCGCAGGAGCGGCCGGCGAGGAGCAGGCGCTCGCCTACATGCCTGGTTTCGGCAACGATTTCGAGACCGAAAGCCTGCCCGGTGCCCTGCCGCAGGGGCAGAACAGCCCGCAGAAATGCGAGTACGGCCTCTATGCCGAGCAGCTCTCCGGTTCGCCCTTCACAGCGCCGCGCGGAACGAACGAGCGTTCCTGGCTCTACCGCATCCGTCCAAGCGTCCGGCACACCGGGCGCTTCCGGAAGATCGACTACCCGCACTGGAAGACGGCGCCGCATGTCGTGGAACATTCGCTGGCGCTCGGACAATTGCGCTGGAACCCTCTGCCGGCCCCGACCGAGGAGCTGAATTTCCTTCAAGGCATCCGCACAATGACGACGGCGGGGGATGTGCTGACCCAGGTCGGCATGTCGGCGCATGCCTATGTCTTCAATGCCGACATGGTAGACGACTATTTCTTCAATGCCGATGGTGAGCTGCTGATCGTGCCGGAAACGGGTGCGATCCGCGTCTTTACCGAACTCGGTAAGATGGATGTCACGCCATCGGAAATCTGCCTCGTCCCGCGCGGCACGATGTTCAAGGTCACCCGGCTTGGCGAGGAGAAGGTCTCGCGCGGCTATATCTGCGAGAACTACGGCGCCAAGTTCACGCTGCCGGATCGCGGTCCGATCGGCGCCAATTGTCTCGCCAATCCGCGCGACTTCAAGACGCCGGTCGCGGCCTATGAGGATAAGGAGACGCCGTGCCGGGTGCAGGTGAAGTGGTGCGGCTCCTTCCACGTCGTCGAAATCGGCCATTCGCCGCTCGACGTCGTCGCCTGGCATGGCAATTACGCGCCCTTCAAATACGATCTCAAGACCTTCTCGCCGGTCGGCGCGATCCTGTTCGACCATCCGGATCCGTCGATCTTCACGGTGCTGACGGCGCCGTCGGGGGAGGAAGGCACGGCCAATATCGATTTCGTCCTCTTCCCGCCGCGCTGGCTGGTCGCCGAACACACGTTCCGCCCGCCCTGGTACCACCGCAACATCATGAGCGAGTTCATGGGGCTGATCTACGGGCGCTACGACGCGAAGGAGGAGGGCTTCGTGCCCGGCGGCATGAGCCTGCACAATATGATGCTGGCGCACGGCCCGGATTTCTCCGGCTTCGAGAAGGCCTCGAATGGGGAGTTGAAACCCGTAAAGCTCGACAACACCATGGCCTTCATGTTCGAGACCCGTTTTCCGCAACAGCTGACGACGTTCGCAGCCGAACTCGAGACGCTGCAGAACGACTACATCGACTGCTGGTCGGGGCTCGAGCGGAAATTCGACGGCACGCCCGGAATCAAGTGACTTTAGGCGAAGAACCGTGACATGCTGGCCAAATCCGCGCCGTCCGGCGCGGATCAACAAAATCTATCGGGAAGCACCATGAAACTCGCGACGCTGAAAGATTCTACCCGCGACGGCAAGCTCGTCGTGGTCTCGAAAGACCTGACCCGTTGCTCCGAGGTGGGGCACATCGCCCGCACGCTGCAGGCGGCGCTCGACGATTGGGCGCATGCGGGCCCGCGGCTGGCGCGCGTTGCCGAGGGGATTGAGACCGGCTCGCAGCCGACCATGCGTTTTCACGAGCACGATGCCGCTTCGCCCCTACCGCGCGCCTTCCAGTGGGCCGATGGTTCCGCCTATGTCAACCATGTCGAGCTCGTCAGGAAGGCGCGGAATGCCGAGATGCCAGCGAGTTTCTGGACCGACCCGCTGATCTACCAGGGCGGCTCCGACAGTTTTCTCGGCCCACGTGATCCGATCCTGATGGCCGACGAGGCCTGGGGCATCGACATGGAAGGCGAAGTCGCGGTGATCGTCGACGACGTGGCGATGGGCGCGACGCCCCAGGAAGCGCGCGAGGCGATCCGGCTCGTCATGCTCGTCAACGACGTCTCGCTGCGCGGCCTCATCCCCGGCGAACTCGCCAAGGGTTTCGGCTTCTACCAGTCGAAACCGTCTTCCGCCTTCTCGCCGGTCGCGGTGACGCCCGATGAGCTCGGCGACGCCTGGGACGGCGGCAAGCTTCACCTGCCGCTTCGCATCGATCTCAATGGCAAGCCCTTTGGCCGCGCCAATGCCGGGATCGACATGACTTTCGATTTTCCGCAACTGATTGCACACGCGGCCCGCACCCGACTGCTCTCGGCCGGCACCATCATCGGCTCGGGCACGGTTTCGAACAAGCTCGACGGCGGACCGGGCAAGCCGGCTTCGGAAGGTGGCGCCGGCTATTCCTGCGTCGCTGAGCTGCGCACGATAGAGACGATCGAAAGCGGTGCGCCGACGACGCCTTTCCTGAAATTCGGCGACGTTGTCCGGATCGAGATGAAGGATGCTACCGGCCATTCGATCTTCGGCGCGATCGAGCAGAAGGTGGCAAGTTACGAGCGTGGTTGATGGTGCGAGGGATCGATCGGAGGCAGCGTGACTTGCGAAACCATTCTCTACGACTACTGGCGTTCGTCGGCGAGCTATCGGGTGCGGATCGCCCTCAATCTCGTCGGTGAGAGCTATCGCTCCGTCCCGGTCGATCTCGTCGCCAAGGTGCATCGCGCATCCGAGCATCTGGCCCGCAACCCGCAAGGGCTGGTCCCGGTGCTCGACATTGACGGCCAACGGTTCAACCAGTCACTCGCCATCATTGAGTATCTCGCCGAGACACGGCCGGAGAGCGGCTTTCTTCCGAACGACGCCATCGGCCGCCAGCGGGTGCGCGCGTTGTCCTATGCGATCGCCATGGATATCCATCCCGTCTGCAATCTCGGGGTGGTCGCTCATGTGATGGAGGCTGCTCCGGACGGCGAGATAGCGCGCCGGGCCTGGATGCAGAAGTTCATCGGCGAGGGTCTTGCCGCCTTCGAGCGGCTGCTGGATCACCCCGCGACCGGCGCCTTCTGCCACGGCGATACGCCGACAATGGCTGATATCTGCCTCATGCCGCAGGTCTATAATGCGCGCCGCTGGGAGGTCGACCTTTCCCGCTGTCCCCGGATTGTCGCCATCGACGCGCACTGCGCCGAGATCGACGGCTTCGCGAGAGCGCATCCCGATCGCGCGAAGCCTTAGACTCACCCTGGCCGCACCGCGTGTTCCGTTCCGTCCAGCCGATGTCGCGAATGGATCGGCGGGTCTCAAATCGTCACGGTAGTTTTCGCGAGACTGCCCGTATAAGGGCGAGCGGAAACACTCAAGAACGAGAGACCCATCGATGAAAAGCTATGTGCTGACCGTCACCTGCAAATCCACCCGCGGCATCGTTGCCGCCGTGACCGGCTATCTGGCGGAGAAGGGCTGTTACATCAGCGACAGCTCGCAGTTCGACGATCTCGAAACGGGCCTGTTCTTCATGCGGCTCACCTTCATCAGCCAGGACGGCGCGAAGCTCGAGGAGCTGCGCGAAGGCTTCGCTCCTGTCATCAAGCGCTTCGACATGACGATGGAAGTCCGCGATTCCGAGGAGCGCACCAAGGTGCTGCTGATGGTGTCGCGTTTCGGCCATTGCTTGAACGACCTGCTCTACCGCTGGAAGATCGGCGCCCTGCCGATCGACATCGTCGGCGTCGTCTCCAACCACTTCGACTACCAGAAGGTCGTCGTCAACCACGACATCCCCTTCCACTGCATCAAGGTGACGAAGGAGAACAAGCCGAAGGCCGAAGCCCAGCTGCTGGAGCTCGTCGAGCAGACCGGTGCCGAGCTGATCGTGCTGGCCCGCTACATGCAGGTCCTGTCGGATGCGCTCTGCAAGAAGATGTCGGGGCGGATCATCAACATCCACCACTCGTTCCTGCCGTCGTTCAAGGGCGCCAACCCCTACAAGCAGGCCTATGAGCGCGGCGTCAAGCTGATCGGCGCGACGGCGCATTACGTCACCGCCGACCTCGACGAGGGGCCGATCATCGAGCAGGACATCGCCCGCATCACCCATGCGCAGTCGGCCGAGGACTATGTGTCGATCGGCCGCGACGTCGAAAGCCAGGTGCTGGCCCGCGCCGTCCATGCCCATATCCACCACCGCTGCTTCATCAACGGCAACCGCGTCGTGGTCTTCCCGCCGAGCCCGGGATCCTACGCGTCGGAACGGATGGGCTGAAGGCCAGTATCAGCCGGCGGCTCTGCTGAACGGTATGATGCCGACGGCGTTGCCTCGCAGCGTGCGGTGGATATAGTCGTCTCGAAGCTTCTGGGAGGACTAAGATGAGCAATCGTGATCCGGTGGTTATCGTTTCGGCGGCACGGACGCCGATGGGCGCCTTTCAAGGCGGTCTGAAGGAACTGACGGCCCCGGAGCTCGGGGCAGTTGCGTTGAAGGCGGCCCTCGATCGTGCCGGCCTCGATGCGGTCGACGAAGTGCTGATGGGCAACGTCCTGCCCGCCGGCCTCGGGCAGAATCCGGCCAGGCAGGCGGCGCTTGGCGCCGGGCTCGGCCAACAGACGCCGTCGACGACGGTCTCGAAGGTCTGCGGTTCCGGCATGAAGGCGCTGATGCTCGGCCATGACGCGCTTGTCTCCGGCAGTGCGTCACGCGTTGCCGTCGGCGGAATGGAGTCGATGACCAATGCCCCCTACCTCCTGCCGAAAGCCCGCGGCGGCTTCCGGCTCGGCCATGGCGAGGTCAAGGATCACATGTTCCTCGACGGGCTGGAGGACGCCTATTCCGGGCGGCTGATGGGCAACTATGCCGAGGACACCGCCCAGCACTATCAATTTTCCCGCTCCGATCAGGATGCCTTCGCGCTGCGGTCGCTCGAACGGGCGCTGAAGGCGGCGGAGGACGGATCCTTTGCCGACGAGATCGTGGCAATCACCGATGGCGGCAAGCGCGGGACTGCCAACCTCGATCGCGACGAGCAGCCGTTGAAGGCAGATCCGGCCAAGATCCCGAAGCTGAAGCCGGCCTTCCGCGACGGCGGCAGCGTCACCGCGGCAAATTCCTCGTCGATCTCCGATGGCGCTGCGGCGCTGATCTTGATGCGCGCCAGCGAGGCGGAACGGCGCGGGCTGACGCCGCTTGCGATCGTCGCCGGCCATGCAGGCCACGCCCAGGAGCCCGCCTGGTTCACGACAGCGCCGATCGGCGCCATCGACAAGCTTCTGGACAAGCTCGGCTGGGAAAAGGGAAGCGTCGGCCTCTACGAGATCAACGAGGCCTTCGCCGTCGTTGCGATGGCAGCGCTCCGCGACCTCGGCCTTTCCGACGACATCGTCAATATCCATGGCGGCGCTTGCGCTCTCGGCCACCCGATAGGTGCGTCAGGCGCCCGCATTGTCGTCTCGCTGCTCCATGCGATGCGGGCGAACGGTGTCAAGCGCGGCATAGCGTCATTGTGCATCGGCGGTGGTGAGGCGACGGCGGTGGGGCTGGAGTTGTTGCAGTAACACCTTGCTGATCAAAAAAAGCCCCTCCCCAAACCTCTCCCCACAAGGGGAGGGGCTTACGATGCCGCGCCGACTCACTCTAATTGACGGTTTTGGGAACTCGATGTTTCCAGATGGGGGCAGCGGGCCGCAGCGGACTCAAAGCCCCTCCAACCTGTGGGGAGGGATTGGGGAGGGGTTCGGTTGGCCGATCGCGTCGGGCCCAGCCCGCCGTCAAATATGCAGCGCGTGCCCTAGCGCCTTGAATGCCGCCTCCTGGAAACCTTCCGACTGGGTCGGGTGCGCATGGATCGTGCCGGCGATGTCCTCCAGACGCGCGCCCATCTCGATTGCCAGCGCAAAGGCCGACGAAAGCTCCGAGACAGCATGCCCAACTGCGTGGATGCCGAGGACGAGGTGGTTGTCGGCGCGCGCAACGACGCGCACGAAACCGTCCTCGGCAAGCGTCGTCATGGCGCGACCGTTCGCCTGGAAGGGGAACTGGCCGATCTTGACCTCGATGCCGGCCGCACGTGCCTCCTCCGGCGAGAGACCGGCGCTGACGATCTCCGGATCGGTGAAGCAGATGGCGGGAATGCAGCGCTTGTCCCAGCTGCGCTTCTGACCGGCGATGATTTCGGCAACCATTTCGCCCTGCGCCATGGCGCGGTGGGCGAGCATCGGTTCGCCGGTGACGTCGCCGATCGCATAGATGCCGCGCATCGACGTGCGGCATTGGTCGTCGATGCGGATGAACTTGCCCGAGCGATCGAGATCGATCTCCTCCAGTCCCCAGCCCTCCATCACAGGCCTGCGGCCGACGGTGACCAAAACCTTTTCGGCCGGCACCTCGAAGGCGCGGCCGTTTTCTTCGGCAAGCAAGCCGCGTCGGTCCGCCGACAGGCGCTTGGCTGCGGTGCGGGTGAAGACCTCGATCCCGAGTTCGCCGAGGCGCTTCATGACCGGCTTCGAGAGATCGGCGTCATATTGCGGCAGGACGCGGTCCATGGCTTCGAGCACGGTGACCTTCGAGCCGAGCTTGGCGAAGGCGGTGCCGAGTTCGAGGCCGATATAGCCGCCGCCGATGACGGCAAGCGTCTGCGGAACCTCCTTCAACGCCAAAGCGTCGGTCGAGGAGATGACATTGCCGCCGAACGGCAGGTCGGGAAGCTCGACCGGGACAGAGCCGGTGGCGATGACGATCGCTTCGGCGCGAATGCGCTGGACGCCGATTTCCGTTTCGACGTCCACCGTCTTGCCGTCGACGAAGCGCGCTTGGCCGATGACGGCCTTAACGCCGGCCTTCTTGAGGAGGCCCGTCACGCCGCTGCTCAGGCGCCCGACGATGCCGTCCTTCCAGGCGATCGTTCGCTTGAGGTCGATCGCCGGCGCCTCGAGCGAAAGGCCGAGCGGGCTCTTGCCGGAGGCGGCAGCGCGAAGCTTGTGAAACTCCTCTGCCGCATGGATCAGCGCCTTGGAGGGGATGCAGCCGACATTGAGGCAGGTGCCGCCTGCCTTCGCCTTCTCGACGACCACGGTGTTGATGCCGAGCTGTCCGGCCCGGATTGCTGCGACATAGCCGCCGGGGCCGGCGCCGAGCACCAGGAGCTTGCAGGAGATTTCCTTCATGTTGGCTCACCCCTCAACGAAAATCAGCGCCGGCGTTTCGAGCAGCGTCTTCAGGCGCTGCACGAAAGTGGCGGCATCCCAGCCGTCGATGACGCGGTGGTCGAAGCTCGACGACAGATTCATGATCTTGCGCGGCACGAATTGCGCCCCGTCCCAGACCGGCCGGGTGGCGATCTTGTTGACGCCGACGATCGCCACCTCCGGATGGTTGATGACCGGCGTCGAGGCGATGCCGCCAAGCGCGCCGAGCGAAGAGATGGTAATCGTCGAGCCGATCAACTCGTCGCGCGTCGCGGTGCCGGTGCGGGCCGCTTCGGCTAATCGGTTCAATTCTGCAGCGCAATCCCAGATTCGCCGTGCTTCCGCATGGCGCACGACCGGCACGGTCAAACCGGCGGGCGTCTGGGTGGCGATGCCGATATGGACGGCCGCGTGGCGGTGGATGATGCCGGCGTGGTCGTCGAAGGTGGCGTTGACGCCCGGCTGTTCGGCGACGGTCCTGACCAGCGCGCGCATCAGGAAGGGCAGGATCGTCAGCTTCGGCTGGTCGGGCTTGCGGTCGCGGTTCATCGTCGCCCGCAAGTCTTCGAGTGCGGTCACGTCCACCTCTTCCACATAGGTGATGTGGGGGATGCGCGAGGTGGAAAGCGACATCTTTTCGGCGATCCGCCGCCGCAGGCCGGCCATCTTGATTTCTTCGACTGCCGTCTTGCGGACCAGGCCGACCTGGGCCGGCTGCGGTTCGGCGCCGCGGCTGATGAAGAGGTCGAGATCCTCATGGGTGATCCGACCGGCGGGTCCCGTTCCGGACAATTGCCTGAGATCGACGCCGCGCTCCCTGGCCCGCAGCCGCACCGCCGGCGAAGCCAGCGGCTTTTTCGCGGTATCCGGCGCCTCGCGCGGCCCTGGCGATTGCCGGGGCTCGGCCTTCTCTGGCTTGGGCGGCGCTTTGGGGACAGGTGGGGCGGAGACGGCAACAGGCTCTTCCAGGACGGCTTCGGCAAGCGCTTCCGGAACGCTGTCCGGCGGTGGCTCGCCATCTTCGCCGGCGGTCTCGATCCTGACCAGTGGTGCCTTCACGGCGACCGTATCGCCGATGTCGGCGCCGAGCCAGAGCACCTTGCCGGATACCGGCGAGGGGATTTCGACGGTGGCCTTGTCGGTCATGACGGCCGCGAGCACCATGTCTTCGCGGACCGGGTCGCCCGGCTTGACGTGCCATTCGACGAGCTCGGCCTCGGCGACCCCTTCGCCGACATCCGGCATCTTGATGATGAATTCGCCCATTGCCCTATGCCTCCATCGCCTCGGTCAGCGCGCGGCCGACGCGCGCCGGACCCGGGAAGTAGTCCCATTCCTGGGCATGCGGGTAGGGCGTATCCCAGCCGGTCACCCGAACCACCGGCGCTTCGAGGTGATAGAAGCAGTGCTCCTGGACGAGAGCGACGAGTTCGCCCCCGAAGCCCGAGGTCAGAGTCGCCTCGTGCACGACGACGCAGCGCCCGGTCTTGGTGACGGACTGCACGATCGTTTCGAGATCGAGCGGCAGCAGGCTGCGCAGATCGATGACTTCCGCATCGATGCCGGTCTCCTCCACGGCCGCGAGCGCCACATGCACCATCGTTCCATAGGCGATCACGGTCAACGCTGAACCCTTGCGGCGGATTTCCGCCTTGCCGATCGGGATCGAATAGTGCCCCTCCGGCACGTCGCCGAGCTCATGCTTCGACCACGGGGTGACCGGGCGCTCGTGATGACCGTCGAAAGGGCCGTTGTAAAGCCGCTTCGGCTCCAGGAACATTACCGGATCCGGATCCTCGATCGCCGAAATCAGCAACCCCTTCGCGTCGTAGGGGTTCGACGGCACGATGACCTTGAGGCCACAGACATGGGTGAAGAGCGCTTCCGGGCTCTGGCTGTGGGTCTGGCCGCCGAAGATGCCGCCGCCGGTCGGCATGCGCACCACGATCGGACAGGTAAAGTCGCCGTTCGAGCGGTAGCGGATGCGCGCGGCCTCCTGGGTGAGTTGGTCATAGGCCGGATACATGTAATCGGCGAACTGGATTTCGACGCAGGGCTTCAGCCCATAGGCCGCCATGCCGATGGCGGTCCCGACGATGCCGGATTCGCTGATCGGCGCGTCAAAACAGCGGGTCTTGCCGTACTTCGCCTGGAGCCCCTGGGTGCAGCGAAAGACGCCGCCGAAATAGCCGACATCCTCGCCGAAGACGACGACATCCTCGTCGCGCCCCATCGAGACATCCATGGCGCTGCGCACCGCTTCGATCATTGTCATTCTGGCCATGTCAGTATCCTGCCTTCTGCCGCTGGCGGCGGATATGCGGCGGCATCTCGGCATAGACACCCTCGAAGATGTCGCGCACCGAGGGCCTGCCGCCGGCATGCAGCGTGCCGTGGCTTTCGGCTTCCTTCTGCGCCTGGATGACCGCGTCCATGATCTCGGCCTCGGCCTGAGCATGGCGCTCTTCCGACCAGGCGCCGCGCAGGATCAGGTGCTTCTTCAGCCGCAGAACCGGGTCGCCAAGCGGCCAAGCCTCCGATTCCGTCTTCGGCCGGTAGGCGCTCGGATCGTCGGAGGTCGAATGGGCACCGACACGGTAGGTCACGTATTCGATCAGCGTCGGCCCGAGATTGCGCCGCGCCCGCTCCGCCGCCCAGCGGGCGACAGCGTAGACGGCGAGATAATCGTTGCCGTCGACCCGCAGCGCCGGAATGCCGAAGCCCAGACCGCGGGCCGCAAAGGTGCCGGAGCCGCCGCGGGCGATGCCCTGGAAGGTCGAGATCGCCCATTGGTTGTTGACGATGTTGAGGATGACCGGAGCCTTGTAGGTGGAGGCGAAAACCAACGACGAGTGAAAATCCGACTCGGCCGTCGAGCCGTCGCCGATCCAGCCGGCGGCAATCCCGGTGTCGTTCTTGATGGCCGACGCCATCGCCCAGCCGACCGCCTGGACATATTGGGTCGCGAGGTTGCCGGAGATGGTGAAGAAGCCGTGCTCCTTGGAGGTGTACATCACCGGCAATTGCCGGCCATGGCAGGGATCCCTCTCGTTCGAGAAGATCTGGTTCATCATCTCGACCATCGGGTAGTCGTCGGCGATCAACAGCCCCGCCTGGCGATAGGTCGGGAAATTCATGTCGCCCTTGCGAAGTGCTCTTCTGAAGGCGCAGCTCACCGCCTCCTCACCGAGATGCTGCATGTAGAAGGATGTCTTGCCCTGGCGCTGCGCCATCAGCATGCGGGCGTCGAAGGCGCGCAGCTGCATCATATGCCGAAGACCTGACAGCAATTCCTCGTCCGAGAGGAGACCGGCCCAGGGACCGACTGCCTCGCCCTCGCGGTTGAGCACCCGGATGATCGAGTAGGCGAGGTCGCGGATCGTTTCCGGCTCCACATCGACCTCGGGCCGCGGCACGGAACCCGCCTTCGGAATCTTGACGTTGGAAAAATCGGGCTGGTCACCCGGCCGGACGGCCGGTTCGGGGACATGCAGACTCAATCGGCTGAATTCATCCATGCGGGTTCCGGCCTCCCTTCCGGATTGCGTGCCGCACTTGGGGTCAACCGCTGAGCGAAGCGCCTCGCGGTCGTGCGACGTTCGATGCCCACCGGCAGTTGCCCGGGGCGTTCCTACGCCTCGGCCATGCAGGCACCGACAACCCTCATTCTCCCAAAGGGTTACAGTCACAGACTGCCACGACTTCAGGCTTTGATGAAGGGTTTTCGACAGCAAGCCTGCGTCCGGACGAAGAAAGACAGATTCGTACCGGCGCCTGCGCCGGGCCGATCCCGGAGCCGTGACGGTGCCCCGGCGGCGCGTAATTTTCTTTCGCGACGGCTTCGAGCGAAGCAGATGGAAAACGCCGCCAGACGGGCGGCGCGATCGCCATGCGCATGCCGTCCGAGAATCGCGAGTTGGATCAGCTGTCCCGCCAATCTGTCTTTTTTCGATAAAAATACAAATTGCCGCCTTGACAGTCCGGCGGACTTCGATGTCTGTTGGCAACCGAGATGCGGGGTCGCCGAGCGCGCCAACGCTAATCCTACCAATATAGATGAGGCAGACAATGAGCGGTATTCTTGCAGGCAAGCGTGCTGTGATCAGCGCCGCAGCACAGGGTATCGGCCGCGCCGCGGCCGAAGCGTTCAGCCGGGAAGGGGCTTCGGTCATCGCGACCGACATCAACGAGGACAAGCTCGCCGAACTTGCCGCCGGGGGCATCGAGGTGGCGAAGCTCGACGTGTTGAACGAAGCGGCGATCGCCGATTTCGCGGCGCGCACCGGGGCGGTCGACGTCCTCTTCAACTGCGCCGGTTTCGTCCATGCCGGCACGATCCTGGAGACGAGCGAGAAGGACTATGATTTCGCCTTTGACCTCAACGTCAAATCGATGTTCCGGATGATCCGTGCCTTCCTGCCGGGCATGGTCGAAAAAGGCGGCGGCTCGATCATCAACATGGCGTCGGTCGCGGGCGTACCGATGGGCGTGCCGAACCGCTTCGTCTATTCCGCCAGCAAGGCGGCGGTCATCGGCCTCACCAAGTCCGTGGCAATCGACTTCATAGGCAAAAGCATTCGCTGCAACGCCATCGCTCCCGGCACCGTGCAATCGCCGTCGCTGGAGGAACGGATGCGGGCGCAGGGCAATTACGAGGAGGCGCGCGCCGCCTTCATCGCCCGCCAGCCGATGGGTCGTCTCGGCACGCCCGAGGAGATCGCCGCGCTGGCCGTCTATCTTGCCAGCGACGCCGCGGCCTATACGACCGGCCAGGTGCATGTCATCGATGGCGGCATGAGCTTGTAAGCGCGGATCTTTTCGAGCTGCGCTTGCGCCTCTATGCTCCACCCATGCCCAAAGCCGACAACAAGCTTCGCCCCGTCCTGCGCATCGACTTTCCGCCCGAGGATCGCCTCGGGCGCGGCAAGATCATGCTTCTCGAGCTGATCCGCGAAACCGGGTCGATCTCCGCCGCCGGTCGCGCCATGGACATGTCCTACCGCCGCGCCTGGCTGCTGGTCGATGCGCTCAACCGGATGTTCAATGAGCCCGCAGTCGAGTCGCAGCGGGGCGGCAAGCAGGGTGGTGGCGCGGTCCTTACCGCTTTCGGCGAGGCGCTGATCGAGCGCTTTCGGGCCATGGAGGAGAAGTCCAACGCCGCGATCGCCGACGACCTCGACTGGCTCGAGGCGGCGCGCGACGAAGGTGCAAATGTTACCCCTCCCCAACCCCTCCCCACAAGGGGGAGGAGCTAGGTGCCTGCTGCGCCCGAGGGCCATTTTCCCAAGCTCGACCCTGCAGGAACGGTCCAAACGAGGCGGAGTGGGTGCGGCAGGTTAAGCCCCTCCCACCTGTGGGGAGGGGTTTTTGGGTCTATATCTAATAATCCAGCGCCACGGTCTTGATGATGACGTGGACTGGTTTGCCCGGCTCGAGCCCGAGCGCCTCGCGGGACAGGGCGGTGATGCGGGCGACGATGATATTGCCGCCGCAATCGACGCGCACGTCGATACTGCCCTGATGAACCGGCGATAGGTCGACGATCGTTCCCCGCAGGACGTTCAGCGCGCTGATCCCTTCCAGCTTCGTCGTGGCGAGCATCACATCACGCCCGGCGATATAGAGGCGAAGCCGATGGCCTGGCGCCGTGACGAGATGCGGTATGCGGATCAGGCATTCGCCGGCACGCACCACGGTCAGATTATGCGTGGCGTCATGACTGTCGACCACGCCTTCGATCAAGGCGCCTGTCTCCCGCCGCTCGATCGCGGCCGTCGACCGGCTGAGAATGGCGGCGGCCGCGCCGGATGCTTTGACCCGGCCGTCCTCGATGACGACGACGCGCTCCGCCAGCCGCGCCACCTCCGCGACGGAATGGCTGACATAGACGATCGGTATCCGCGTCTCGTCGCGAAGCCGCTCCAGATAGGGCAGGATCTCCGCCTTTCTCGCCTCGTCGAGGGCAGCGAGCGGTTCGTCCATCAAGAGCAGCCGCGGTGCGGCAAGCAGCGCCCGGCCGACGGCGACACGCTGGCGCTCGCCGCCGGAGAGCGTCGAGGGACGACGCTCGAGCAGATCCCCGATACCGAGCATCTCGACGACCTTTGCGAACTCGGACGTGGACTTGCCTGCAGCGGCGAACCAGCGCCCATAGGCGAGATTCTTGCGGACGCTCAAATGCGGAAAGAGCCGGGCTTCCTGGAACACGTAGCCGAAGCGCCGGCGGTGCACGGGGGTGAAGAGCCGGCGCTTGCTGTCGGCGATCACGTCTCCGTCGAGCAGGATGCGGCCGGCATCAGGTTTCAGAAGCCCGGCGATGATGTTGATCAGCGACGTCTTTCCGGAGCCGGAACGGCCGAAAAGCGCCGTCACGCCGCCCTCCGAGCGGAACGCGGCGTCGATCACGAAAGAGCCGATCCGGTGGCGCGCTTCGACCTCGAGGCTCATGCGGCGACCGTCCGTCGCGCCGCGGCGGCGGCAAGGAATTCCGACAGCATCAGCGCCGCCATCGAGATGACGATCGAGATGACGGCGAGGCGCATGGCGCCGGCGTCCCCGCCCGGAACCTGGGTCAAGCTGTAGATCGCGGCGGATAGCGTCTGCGTCTCGCCGGGGATGTTCGAGACGAAAGTAATGGTCGCGCCGAACTCGCCCATCGCCTTGGCGAAGGAAAGGATCATGCCGGCGACGATGCCGGGAAGGATCAACGGCAGGGTCACGGTCAGGAACACCCAGGCCGGATTGGCACCGAGCGTCGCGGCGGCATCCTCCAGCTTGCGATCGACCGCTTCGATCGACAGCCGGATGCTGCGCACCATCAGCGGAAAGCCCATGACGGCGCAGGCGAGCGCCGCGCCGGTCCAGCGGAAGGAAAAGACAAGCCCGAAATTCTCGGCAAGAAAAGCGCCGATCGGGCCGCGCCGCCCGAACAGGATGAGCAGCACGAAGCCGGTGACCACCGGCGGCAGGATCAGCGGCATGTGGACGAGGCCGTTCAGGAGCGACTTGCCCCAGAAACGTCCGCGCGCCAGCGCCATGGCGACCAGCAGTGCGAGCGGCAGGCTGGAAAGCATGGCGACCGTTGCCACGCGCAGGCTCAAGCGGACGGCTGTCCATTCCGCGTCGCTCAGAGCCGTCCAGTCCAAGTTCGTGCTCCCGTATTGCATGAGGTGCCGCGCCAATACGTAAACGACGCGACCATGTTCTGCCCGCTCGACGGCCGGTGGCGCAAGGCCCTATTCGAGGACGATGAAGCCTTGTGCCTCGAAGAGTGCCGCGGCCCTGGGCGACTTGACGTATTCGAGATAGGCGGCGGAATCCGGGTTCTTGCTCTCGGCGGTGATGGCGATCGGGTAGATGATCGGCGGATGGCTGTCTTCAGGGAAGGTTCCGACCACCTTCACGCCCGGATCGGCGGTCGCATCGGTCTTGTAGACGATGCCGTAGGGTGCCTCGCCGCGCGAAACGAGAAGCAGGGCGGCGCGGACGCTTTCGGCCCCGGCTAACTTCTTGGCGACCGTCGGCCAGATGCCGAGCTTTTCGAGTGCCGCCTTGCCGTATTTGCCGGCCGGGACCGACTCGACGGCGCCCATTGCCAGGCGTTCGTCGCCGAGCAGGCCGGCGAGGTCGAGGCCAGGCTTGATCTCGACAGGTTGGGCATCCGTCTCGGCGGAAACGAGGACGATGCGGTTACCGAGCAGGTTGAAGCGGCTGTCGCTTTTGATCAGCTTTTTCTCGGCAAGATAGTCCATCCAGGCGAGATCGGCCGAGACGAAGATATCGGCCGGGGCACCCTGCTCGATCTGCTTTGCGAGCGCCGAGCTCGCCGCGTAGGAGGCGGTCGTCTCTTTTCCGCTCTCCTTTTTCCATTCAGCATTCACAGAGTCGAGCGCGTTCTTCAGGCTCGCCGCAGCGAATATCGTTACCCTTTCCTGCGCCTCGGCCGGGGCGAATGCCGCGCCCGCCAATGTCATGCCGAGCGCCAGCACCAAACCGGTAATCCCGAAACCTTTCAGCCACTCTCTCCGTCTCATCAACACGCCTGCCTCCATCTCTCTCGTGATATTTATTAGGATATAACGGTTCTCGGTCTTGGTTAGCGCTATATCCAAAGAAATACAATGCCTCGCGACAGGGGTAATCAAAGCGGTGAACTGAGGGGACAAATACGGCGCCGGTGCTTGCGATGGGGGCTCATCGGTCTAAATTCCGGAACGGAATGAAGCGAGGCGATATCCATGGATGCGACGATCAGGCTGGAGGAGAGCTGGAAGGCCGTGCTGACGCCGGAATTCCGGCATGGCTACATGGCCGAGCTCAAGCGCTTTCTTGTGGACGAGAAGCAGCAGGGCCGGCAGATCTTTCCGAGAGGCAGCGAGTATTTCCGGGCGCTTGACCTGACGCCGCTCGACAAGGTCCGCGTCGTCATCCTTGGCCAGGATCCCTATCATGGCGACGGCCAGGCGCACGGGCTTTGCTTCAGCGTACGGCCGGGTGTGCGCACCCCGCCGTCGCTCGTCAACATCTACAAGGAGCTTCGCGACGACCTCGGCATTTCACCGGCCCGTCACGGTTTCCTCGAAAGCTGGGCGCGTCAGGGTGTGCTGCTGTTGAACAGCGTGCTGACGGTGGAGCGGGGCCGGGCCGCCTCGCACCAGGGCAAGGGCTGGGAACGCTTTACCGACGCGGTCATCCGCGCCGTCAACGAGCAGGCGCAGCCGGTCGTCTTCATGCTTTGGGGCTCCTACGCGCAGAAGAAAGCTGCCTTCGTCGATCGCTCCCGGCACCTGGTGCTGACTGCGCCGCATCCGTCGCCGCTCTCGGCGCATTCCGGCTTCCTCGGCTGCAAGCATTTTTCGAAAGCCAATGCCTTCCTGCAGTCGAAGGGGCTCGATCCGATCGACTGGCGGCTGCCGGACGACCCTCCTCTCGCCGTCGATCGGCAGATTGCGGCGCCCTGCTGACGCCCTCGTTGCGCCCCCTGTCGTCAATGGACCTTGCGCCGCTGATCCCGATCCGCCAAAGACTGGCCGACGCGTAGCGCGCAGGCGGGAGAGACGGCATGCGGCATATCCTGATCATCGGTATAGGTGCAGGCAATCCCGAACACATCACGGTCCAGGCGATCAATGCGTTGAACCGGGCCGACGTTCTGATCATCCCGACCAAGGGAGCGAAGAAGACGGAGCTTGCAGAAGTACGCCGCGATATCTGCGCCCGCTACGTGACGCGCAGCGACAGCCGGACCGTCGAATTCGCCGTGCCGGTCCGACGGATCGAGGGACGCAGCTACGTACAAAGCGTCGACGATTGGCATGCGAGCATCGCCGCGACTTACGAGGCGCTGCTTGAGAGCGAGCTTGCGGAAGGGCAGACTGGCGCCTTCCTCGTCTGGGGCGATCCGATGCTCTACGACAGCACGATCCGGATCGTCGAAAGGGTCCGCGCGCGGGGCAGCGTAGCGTTCGAATTCGAGGTAATCCCCGGCATCACCAGCCTCCAGGCGCTCTGCGCCAGCCATCGCATTCCGCTCAACCTCGTCGGCAAGCCCGTCGAGATCACTACCGGCCGCCGGCTTGCCGAGAGCTTTCCACACAAGAACGAGACGGCCGTCGTGATGCTCGATGGCGAACAAGCCTTCCAGAGGATCGATGATCCGGATGCGGAAATCTATTGGGGCGCCTATCTCGGCACGCCGGACGAACTCGTCATTTCCGGGCGTCTCGCCGATGTGAAGGAAGAAATCGTGGAGGCAAGGGCCGCGGCGCGCGAGCGCATGGGCTGGATCATGGACATCTATCTTCTGCGCAAGGGAGCGGACTTCGACGAGTAGCCCGACGTTCCGCAGGAGACGGCTTGTCCGGGCTTTGATCTCTCTCAAGGAAGGCGGCTGTGATATAGGCTCTATCACGGATGCGGAGTGTGAAGCCGCAATGTGCCCAGGGATGATGGAACAACGATGAAGAGCTGCGTTGCGCCCGGGTCTCAAACGGAGACCGGCCGATCGATGCGTCGCGGCGCCTGCCCGTCGCTCGCAGCGCCAATGCGGACTGGAGACGGTCTGCTCGTGCGGCTGCGTCCGGCGATCGATGGTTTGACTCCCGCCGAGTTGAGAGCGTTGGCCGAAGCGGCCGCGGCCTGCGGCAGCGGCATCATCGAGATCACCGCGCGGGGCAACCTGCAAATCCGTGGGCTGACCGCATCCACCGTACCGAACCTTGCTGCCGCGATCGGCGAGGCGGGAATTGCCCTTGCCGATGGGATTGCGATCGAAACGCCGCCGCTTGCCGGAATCGATGCGAGCGAAACCGCTGATCCGCGGCCGTTGGCCGCAGCTTTGCGCGCCGCGATTGCCGATCGACGACCAACGTTTGTGCTAGCGCCGAAACTGTCCATCGTTATCGATGGACGTGGCCGCTTCCACCTGCGGGACGTTGCCGCCGATCTGCGGCTTGAAGCGCGGAACAGCGACGATGGTCTTCGCTGGCTGTTGTCGCTTGGCGGCGCGCCGCGCCCAGAACGGCCCGTTGCGCTGCTGGAGACCGAACGGGTCGTCGCCGCGGTGACGGAGGTTCTGGCGGAACTCGATGCCCTTGGCGCGGCCGCCCGCGGCCGTGACCTCGATGCGGATCGCATCCGGCAGCGCTTCTCCGCCGACCGCGACATCTTGCCGGCGCCGGGGGGTGGCGCCTTGCCATTCTTGCCGGCGGGCATTCACGATTTCGGCGACGGGCGCATCGTGCTCGGTGTCGCCCTTGCTTTTGCCCAGACGGACAGCGCCAATCTCATCGCCTTTCTACAGCGCGCCGAGGAACTGGGTGCGTCGGAAATACGCTTCGCGCCGCGCCATGGCATCCTCGTCCTCGGTCTATCGAGCGAGGCTGCGGCTGTCGCGCAACGCATCGCGCTGTCTCAGGGGTTTGTGGTCGCCGCCGATGATCCGCGCAATCACATCGCGACCTGCGCCGGCCTTGCCTGCGCCTCGGCGCTGATGGACACCAAGGCGACAGCCAGGCTATTGGTCGAAGTCGGCGCTGACCTTCTCGACGGCTCGCTCGCAATCCATCTCTCCGGCTGCGCCAAGGGATGCGCCAGGCCCAAGCCATCTGCGCTGACGCTTGTCGGTGCGCCATCAGGATATGCGCTTGTCGTAAATGGCGCTGCTTCCGTCGCGCCAAGCGCCTACAGGGATGAAAACGGAATAAGAACCGCGCTGGCCAGGCTCAATGCGCTCGTGCGAGAAAACAAAGACGCTGGCGAATCGGCGCTCTCCTGTCTTACACGGCTCGGGACCGCGCGCATCGTCGTGGCGTTTGAACAGGGATAGAAATGCCTGATTACGATTATATCCGCGATGGCAACGCCATCTACGAGCGTTCCTTCGCGATCATCCGGGCAGAAGCCGATCTTTCCGGCTTCTCGGAAGAGGAGGCCGATCTTGCGGTGCGCATGGTCCATGCCTGCGGGTCGGTAGAGGCGGCGCGTCAGTTCGTCTTCTCTGCCGATTTCGTCTCCGCCGCACGCGATGCGCTGACGAACGGCGCCCCGATATTCTGCGACGCGGAAATGGTCGCCCATGGCGTGACCCGGGCGCGGCTGCCGGCCGGCAACGAGGTGATCTGCACGCTCCGGGATCCGCGCACGGTGGAGATCGCCGCGGAGATCGGCAACACACGCTCGGCGGCGGCCCTGAGACTTTGGGGTGAGCGGATGGCGGGCTCGGTCGTTGCCATCGGCAATGCGCCAACCGCGCTCTTCTATCTCCTGGAGATGCTGCGCGACGGCGCGCCGAAGCCCGCGGCGATCCTCGGCATGCCGGTCGGCTTTGTCGGCGCGGCCGAATCGAAGGACGCGCTCGCCGAGAATTCCTATGGCGTTCCCTTCGCGATCGTCCGTGGCCGACTGGGCGGCAGTGCGATGACGGCGGCGGCGCTGAACTCGCTCTCGAGGCCGGGCCTGTGAGCGGGCCTGGCAGACTGATCGGCGTCGGAACCGGGCCCGGCGACCCTGAGCTTTTGACCGTGAAGGCAGTGCGGGCGCTCGGCGAGGCGGACGTCGTCGCCTATTTCGCCAAGGCGGGGCGCAACGGCAACGGCCGCGCCGTCGTCGAGCACGTTTTGAAGCCTGACCTTGTCGAACTGCCGCTCTACTATCCGGTGACGACCGAAATCGACAAGGACGACGAGGCTTACAAGCGGCAGATCACCGACTTCTACAATGCCTCCGCAGAAGCGGTCGCCGTCCATCTCATGGCGGGGCGGATCGTCGCCGTGCTCAGCGAGGGCGACCCGCTGTTCTACGGTTCCTACATGCACCTGCATGTGCGGCTCGCGGGCCGTTTTCCGGTCGAGGTCATTCCCGGCATCACGGCGATGTCCGGCTGCTGGTCGCTTGCCGGCCTGCCGCTGGTGCAGGGGGACGACGTTCTCTCGGTTCTTCCCGGCACGATGGGCGAGGACGAGCTCAAGCGCCGTCTTGCCGACACCGAAGCAGCCGTGATCATGAAAGTCGGCCGCAACCTGCCGAAGATCCGCCGTGCCCTTGCGGCGGCCGGCAGGCTCGACGCGGCAGTCTATGTCGAGCGCGGCACGATGAAAAACGCGGCGATGGTTCCGCTCGGCGACAAGCCGGATGACGAGGCGCCCTATTTCTCGCTCGTGCTTGTTCCCGGCTGGAAAGATCGGCCGGGCTCAAAGGACAAACCATGACCGGCAAGCTCTTCATCGTCGGCACCGGCCCCGGGAATCCGGCGCAGATGACGCCGGAGGCACAGGATGCGATCGCCGTTGCGGCCGAATTCTTCGGCTACGGTCCCTATCTCGACCGCCTCCATCTGCGGGCCGATCAACGGCGCATCGCCTCAGACAACCGCGAGGAGCTCGACCGAGCCCAGGCGGCGCTTGCACGCGCGAGCCAAGGTGTCGATGTTTGCGTGGTTTCCGGCGGCGACCCGGGCATCTTCGCGATGGCCGCGGCCGTCTGCGAGGCGATCGACAAAGGCCCGGCGGAATGGCGGCAGGTTGATCTTATCATCACCCCCGGCGTTACCGCCATGCTTGCCGTCGCAGCGCGTATCGGCGCGCCGCTCGGCCACGATTTCTGCGCCATGTCGCTGTCGGACAACCTGAAACCATGGGATGTCATCACCAAGCGGCTCAGGCTTGCCGCCGCGGCGGGGCTGGTCATCGCCCTCTATAACCCGATCAGCAAGGCGCGTCCCTGGCAGCTCGGCAAGGCCTTTGAGGTGCTGCGCGCGGTGCTGCCTGGAAGCGTTCCGGTGATTTTCGGCCGCGCCGCCGGCCGGCCGGACGAGCGCATCGCGGTCATCCCGCTCGGCGAAGCCGATCCCGACCTCGCCGACATGGCGACCTGCGTGATCATCGGCTCGCCGGAGACGCGCATCGTTGCCCGCGACGGCAAGCCGGATCTTGTCTATACGCCGCGGTCCTTTACCGGGGACAGCCGTTGATGGATGCGTTCGAGCGCCTCATCACACGTGTAGACCGTCGGCACCTCGGCAGGCTTATGGCGCTCGACCATCACCACTTCGAGCCCCAGCTTACGGGCCGCGGCGACCTTGCCGTAGGTCGCGGTGCCGCCGCTGTTCTTGGCGACGATAACATCGATTGCATGCTTGCCGAGCAATTCAAGCTCGTCGGCTTCGGCGAACGGCCCGTGAGCGAGGATCGCGGTGGCCTCGGGAAGGTTCAGCGGCGGCGTCACGGGATCGACACTGCGCACGACATAGCTGTGCTGCGGCGCCTTCTCGAAATGGAAGGCCTCCTGGCGGCCGATTGCCAGGAAGACGCGGCGCGGCGCGGCGCCAAGGGCGGAGACCGCCTCGGCCACGCTTACGACGCGCGTCCAGCGATCGCCCGGTTGGGCCTCCCAGGCGGGTCTGCGGAGTCCGAGGAGCGGCACTCCGGTTGCCGCTGCCGCGGTTGCAGCATTGTGGGACATACGCGCGGCAAAGGGATGGGTCGCATCGACGAGCAGGGACACCTTCTCAAGCTCCAGGAAGACGGCAAGCCCTTCGGCGCCGCCGAAGCCGCCGATGCGCGTCGGCAAGGGCTGCGGCCGCGGATCGGCCGTGCGGCCGGCCAGCGAGATCGCCGCGTCGTAGCGCCGATAACCCGCGAGGCGCTCGGCAAGCTGCCGCGCCTCGGTGGTGCCGCCAAGGATCAGGATGCGGGGTCTGCCCATGGCTGACATGTCGAACAGCGTCTCGGCCATTGTCGCTCCCTGGTTGACCGTGATCGGTATCGGCGAAGATGGTGTAGCCGGTCTCGGCGACGAGGCCAAGCGCCTCATTGCTACAGCCCCCGTCGTCTTCGGCGGCGTCCGCCACATTGAGCTCGCGGCATCCTTGATCCAAGGGGATAGCGAGGTCTGGCAGAGCCCCTTCGAAAAGTCGGTCGAGGCGATCGTTTCAAGGCGAGGGAGTCCCGTCGTGGTGCTCGCCTCCGGCGATCCATTCCTCTACGGCGTAGGCGCCACGCTGGCGCGCCGCATCGATGTCGCCGAGATGCGGACGATCCCTGCGCCCTCGGCCTTCAGCCTGGCAGCCTCGCGGCTCGGCTGGGCGCTGCAGGAGGCGGCAACCGTCTCGCTGCATGGGCGATCGCTCGATCTCATTCGGCCGCAGCTGCAGCCGGGCGCCCGCATTGTGGCGCTGACGTCGGATGAGAACGGTCCGAAGGCGCTCGCCGAACTGCTCAGCGAAAGCGGATTCGGTCAGTCTCGACTTACCGTTCTCGAGGCGCTTGGCGGGGGACGGGAGCGCGTCTCCCGGCACATAGCCGCGAGCTTCGCACTGGAGAAGGCCCATTCGCTGAACGTCTGCGCCCTCGAAGTCTTTGCCGATGCGGGAGCGCGCATCCTGCCGCTTGCCGGCGGCCGCGACGATGCGCTTTTCGAGCATGACGGCCAGATCACCAAGCGCGAGGTGCGGGCGCTGACGCTTTCGGCGCTGGCGCCGCGCAAGGGCGAGCTTCTCTGGGACATCGGCGCCGGCTCCGGCTCGATCGCCATCGAATGGATGCTGGCGGACCCGGCGATGCGGGCGATCGCCATCGAGGCATCGTCCGAACGGGCAGCGCGGATCGGTCGCAATGCCGCCTGCTTCGGCGTGCCCGGCCTGGCGGTGGTCGAGGGGCAGGCGCCGGACGCGCTTCGCGGACTGACCAGCCCGAACGCGATCTTCGTCGGCGGCGGCGGCAGCGATCCTGGCGTCATGGAGGCGGCGATCGCAGCACTGTGCTCCGGCGGTCGGTTGGTCGCCAATGCCGTCACGACGGCAATGGAAGCGGTACTCCTTGCCCATCACGCCCGTCTCGGCGGCTCGCTGATCCGCATCGATATCGCCCGGGCGTCGCCGGTCGGCACGATGACAGGCTGGCGGCCGGCCATGCCGGTGACGCAATGGTCCTGGGTCAAGCCCTGAACTCTCAAGAGGATAGACTATGACGGTTCATTTCATCGGCGCAGGACCAGGCGCAGCAGATCTCATCACGGTCAGGGGCAGGGACCTGATCGGCCGCTGCTCCGTCTGCCTCTATGCCGGTTCGATCGTTTCGCCGGAGCTCCTGCAATACTGCCCGCCCGGTGCCCGCATCGTCGACACGGCGCCGATGTCGCTCGACGAGATCGAGGCGGAATATGTGCGCGCGGCTGAAGCCGGAGAGGATGTGGCGCGGCTGCATTCCGGTGACCTTTCCGTCTGGAGTGCGATGGCCGAGCAGATCCGGCGTCTGGAGAAACACGGCATCGGCTACACGATGACGCCGGGCGTGCCGGCCTTCGCCGCTGCCGCGGCAACGCTCGGCCGCGAATTGACCATTCCGGCCGTGGCCCAAAGCCTCGTGCTGACCCGCGTTTCCGGCCGCGCATCACCGATGCCGAATAGCGAAACGCTGGCGGCCTTCGGCGCCACCGGTTCGACGCTGGCGATCCACCTGGCCATCCATGCGCTCGACCGCGTCGTCGAGGAGCTGACGCCGCTCTACGGCGCCGATTGCCCGGTGGCGATCGTCGTCAAGGCCACCTGGCCGGATGAGCGTGTCCTGCGCGGCACGCTCGGCGACATCGTTGCCAAGGTCGCGGCCGAGCCGATCGAGCGCACGGCGCTGATCTTCGTCGGACCGGGGTTGGAAGCCTCGGATTTCCGGGAGAGCTCTCTTTATGACGCGGCCTATCAGCGCCGTTTCCGCGGCCGCGAATAGAACGGGTTCATTCCGCATCCGGTTCGGACGCGGGCTTCGGCTTGCGCGGAACGTCGCGCCGATCCGCGACGCGATCGCGGTAGAGGGCCGCCTGACCGAGCAGCATCAACGTCACCGGCGTCGTCACTGTGACGAAGAAGACGATCAGCAGTTCGTGGAAGATCCAGCGGCTCTGCAGCACTACAAAGCAGAGCATCGAGGCCAGGCAGATGAGGATCGTGCCGCCGCTCGTGGCGATCGTCGGGGCGTGCAGGCGGTCGTAGAAGCTCGGAAGCCGCAACAGTCCGAGCGAGCCGATGAGCGTCATCGCCGCTCCGAGAAGCAGCAATCCGCAAACGACGATCGCCGCCCAGGACGGCAGGTCGGTCAGATGGCTCATTCGATCACCTCGCCGCGCATGAGGAATTTCGCGAAAGCGATCGAGGAGGCGAAACCGATCAGGGCGATGATCAGCGCCGTCTCGAAATAGATCGAATTGGCCGTGCGAATGCCGAAGGCAAGCAGCATCAGCATGGCGTTGATATAGAGCGTGTCGAGGCCGAGGATGCGATCCTGGGCGCGCGGCCCCTTGATGATCCGGTAGAGGGCGAAGGCCATCGCCAAGGCGAGCATGACCTGTGCAAGCAGGACCGACCAGACGATTGCAAGCGCGATCATTCAAGTATCTCCTTCAGTCCCGCTTCGTAACGCTTGACCGTTCGCCGCCAGAGATCCTCGTTCTCGATATCCAGCACATGCAGGAGCAGGCTCTTCTGACGCCGGTCGTATTCGAGCCAGGCGGTGCCTGGGGTCGCAGTCAGGATGCAGGCGAGCAGGGCGAGCGCATTCTCGTTCTCCAGGTCGACATCGACGGCCATGAAACCGGTATTTGCCGGTCTGCGTCGGGCCCGCAGGATGATCCCGGCGACCGCGACATTCGAGCGAATGATGTCGGCGACGACGGCAAGCCCGAACGCTGCCATAAGCCCCAGACGGCGGAGGCGCGATTGGGCCGGCCGCAGCTTCACCATGACCCAGCCGAGAAGGGTGCTCAGGACGACGCCGACGATGATCGAGCCGGGTGCCACCGACTGGTTGAGCAGCAACCACATGAGGAAGAGGGCAATCGAGAATAGCGGGTAAGGATACCAGACGCGCATCTCTATTGGCCTCCCGCCCTGGGTGCGGAAAGGACCCGCTCGCTGTGGGCGAGGGGGGCGAGCAGATCGTTCGCGGTCGCCTGCATGTATCGCATTGCGGGGCCGGCCTGGAAGCTTAGGAAAACGCAGGCGGCGAGCAGAACGGCAACGGGCGTGATCTCGATGACGACGACGCGCGGTATGGTTCCCTCGATCGAAGACCAGAAGGTCCGGATGCCGACCCGGTTCATGGCGATCATGGCGGCGAGACCCGAAACGATGAGGAGCGCCACATAGGTCCAGTCGGCGGCGGAAATGACGCTCGCTGGATTTGCCTCCGGCAAGTCGAAGAGTCCGCGCAGCAGCGCGAATTTTGCGATGAAGCCGGAAAGTGGCGGCAGACCGGAGAGGAGAATGGCGCAGAGGCAAAAGCAGAGGCCGAGAATGGCCATCGTGCCCGGAATCGCGACGCCCACTTCCTCCTCTTCTTCATCCTCGTCGAAGTCGCCATAGGCTTCCATCGTCACCGCCAGAACGTCGGCGCCGGCGTCGCGGCCGCGTTCAACAAGCTCGATGAGCAGGAAGAAAGCAGCAATCGTCAGCGTCGAGCTGACGAGATAGAGGAGGGCGCCGGCGAGCATTTCCGGTCGTCCGAGGCCGATCGCCGCAAGCAGTGTCCCGGAAGAGACGAGCACCGAATAGGCGGCAAGCCGCCCCATGGCCTGCGAAGCAAGCACGCCGATGGTCCCGAAGGCGATCGTCAACATGCCGCCGGTCAGAAGCCAGTCCTGGCCGAAACCGGCCGATGCGCCCGCCGCGGTTCCGAAGACGAGCATATGCAGGCGGAGAATGACATAGATGCCGACCTTCGTGAGGATGGCGAAGACGGCGGCGACCGGCGGCGTCGCCGCCGCATAGGCGGTCGGCAGCCAGAAGCTCAACGGCCACATGCCCGCCTTGACGAGAAAGGCGACGCCCAGCACTGCGGCGCCGGTTTCGACGAACCGCCGGCTTTCCGGTGCAAGCGTGGCGAGCTTCGTCGCGAGATCGGCCATGTTGAGCGTGCCGGTGGCGCCGTAGATCAGGGCGACGCCGATCAGGAACAGCGACGAGGCGGCGAGATTGATGGCGACGTAATGCAGCCCGGCTTTGACGCGCAACGGTCCGGAACCGTGCAGCAGCAGGCCGTAGGACGCGGCAAGCATCATCTCGAAGAACACGAAGAGATTGAACAGGTCGCCCGTCAGGAATGCGCCGTTGAGACCCGCGACAAGCAGCTGGAACAGCGAGTGGAAATGGTGTCCGGCCGTGTGCCAGCGGGCCATGGAATAGACCTGGGCGGCGAGCGCCAGGCCGCTTGCGAGGCAGAGCATCAGCGCCGACAGGCGGTCGAGGACGAGGACAATGCCGAACGGCGCCGGCCAGTTGCCGAGCTGGTAGACGCCGGCGCTCGGCAGGCTGCCTTCACCTAGGGCGGCGAGCCGCATCAGGATCATGGTGACGACGAAGACGACGAGCGTCGATGCGAAGCCGATGGCCCCCTTCAGGGTGCGGTCGCGTTCATCGATCGGGATCAGCACCGCGGCGACGGCTAGCGGCAGCAGGATCGGCAGGATCAGGAGGTGGTGCAGCCAATCAGTCACCGCGCGGGGGCTCCCTTCCGTCGACATGGTCGGTGCCCGTGAAGCCGCGTGAAGCGAGCAGCACGACCAGAAAGAGCGCGGTCATGGCGAAACCGATGACGATCGCGGTCAGGACGAGGGCCTGCGGAACGGGGTCGGTGTAGCGCAACAGGTCGCCCGAGCCGCCGGGCTCGAGCACCGGCGGGGCGTTCACCCGCAGTCGCCCCATGCTGAAGATGAAGAGATTGACCGCATAGGAGAGCAGCGAAAGCCCGATGATCACCTGATAGGTTCGCGGTCTCAGGAGAAGATAGACGCCCGATGCGGCCAGCGCGCCGATGCCGGCGGAGAGAATGAGCTCCATTACTGTGCCGCCTCCCTTTCGGGTCGCGCGGCGCGCATATGCGCGCGCGCCGCGCGGCGGACCGACTGGTGCGCCAGCGCGATGAGCATCAACACGGTGGCGCCGAGCACGAGCGAGAAGACGCCAAGGTCGAAAAGAATGGCGCTTGCGAGCGGAATCTTGCCGATGATCGGCAGGCTGGCATATTCGGAGCGGGATGTGAGGAACGGATAGCCGAAGAGCCAGGATCCGACGCCGGTGGCCAAGGCCACGAGGAGACCGATGCTCATCCAGCGAAGCGGGTGAATGCGCAGCCGCTCCTCCACCCAGCGGGTGCCGCCGGACATGTATTGCAGGATAAAGCCGATCGACATGGCGATGCCGGCGGCAAATCCGCCGCCCGGCAGGTCGTGGCCGCGCAGGAACAGATAGGCGGCGAGCATGCCGGTGACCGGGAACATCCAGCGCATGATTACCGAGGGGATGTGAAGATATTCGGCGACGCTGTCGCCCTCCGCCCTCTCGGGATGGTGGTCGTCATAGGCGTTCTGCACTCTTTGCTGTTCGGGCGATTCCAGGCTGTCCAGGTGCGGGCGGAAGCGCAGCAGGAGCGCAAAGACCGTGAGTGCCACGATTGAGAGCACGGCGATTTCGCCGAGCGTGTCGAAGCCGCGGAAATCGACCAGGATGACGTTGACCACGTTCGTGCCGCCGCCCTCGTGGTAGGCCTGTCCGAGGAAATAGCTGGCGATGGTGCCGGGGGTCGAAGGCCGTGTCATCACCGTGTAAGCGACGAGTGCGACCCCGCTACCCGCCATGGTCGCGAGCAGGAAGTCGCGCAGGCGCCTGAAGCGGACCTTCAGCGGTATATCCGGCGTCTCAGGCTCCTCGATGCGCTTCGGCAACCAGCGTAGCCCAAGCAGGATGAGCACCGTGGTGACGATCTCGACGAGGAGTTGGGTGACGGCAAGGTCGGGAGCGGACAGCCAGACGAAGGTAATGCAGGTGACGAGCCCGGCACCGCCGAGGAGCACGAGCGATGCCAGGCGGTGGAATTTTGCCAGGAAGGCCGAGCCGACAGCGCAGGCGATGCCTATTCCCCAGAGCAGGGCGAAGGCGGGATCGATGCCGCGGATGAGCAGCGGCGGCAGCCGAAAGCCGCCAATCGCGAGAGGCAGGGCGCCGGCAGCGAGCGCCAGGAACACCAGGAGCCGCATCTGCGGCTGCAGATGGCGCGTGCCGAGGCTTTGCTCGAGCGAGCGGGCCCATTTCCACGATAGCGTTACCAGCACCCGCTCGAAGATGCGCTGTCCCTCGAGCAGGCGGAAGACCGGCGGCCCCTCCACTCCCGTCTTGAGATAGGAGCGCATCAGGAAGTAGAGCCCGACGCCGCCCGAGAGCGCCACGAAGCTCATGATCAGCGGGATGTTCCAGCCATGCCAGACGGAGAGGCTGTAGACCGGCGTTTCCTCACGCAGGATCGAGACGACGGCGGTGTGCAGGAACGGCCCGATCGTCTGTGCGGGAATGATCCCGACCACCAGGCAGGCGAGCACCAGAAAGTCGACGGGCGCCCGCATCCAGCGTGGCGGCTCGTGCGGTTTCTTCGGCAGGTCGGACGGCAGCGGCCCGTAGAAGACACTATGGATGAAGCGCAGCGAATAGGTCACCGAAAACATGCTTGCGATCGTCGCCACATAGGGGGTCGCCGTGTCGAGCGTATTGACGAGATGCGTTTCGATCGCTTCGGCGAAGAACATTTCCTTCGACAGGAAGCCGTTGAGCAGCGGCACACCGGCCATCGCGGCACTCGCGACCATGGCGAGCGTCGCGGTGATCGGCATGTAGTGGAAAAGTCCGCTCAGCCGGCGCATGTCGCGCGTGCCGGTTTCATGGTCGATGATGCCGGCGGCCATGAACAGCGAGGCCTTGAAGGTCGCGTGGTTGACGATATGGAAGACCGCGGCGACGGCGGCCAGCGGGCTGCCGAGGCTCAAGAGAACGGTGATCAGCCCGAGATGGCTGATTGTCGAGTAGGCGAGCAGCCCCTTCAGGTCCTGCTGAAAGATCGCGAAATAGGCGCCGAGCAGCAGCGTCGTCAGGCCTGCCAGGCCGACAATCCAGAACCAGGCTTCCGTGCCGGCCATGACCGGCCAAAGCCGCACCAGCAAAAAGACGCCGGCCTTCACCATCGTCGCCGAATGCAGATAGGCCGAAACCGGTGTCGGTGCGGCCATTGCGTGCGGCAGCCAGAAGTGAAAAGGGAATTGGGCGCTCTTTGTCAGGGCGCCGAGCAGGACGAGAACCAGGATCACATTATAGAGGGGATCGTTGCGGATCGCATCGCCTGAGGCGAGCACGGCGTCGAGATCGTAGCTGCCGACAGCTCGGCCGATCAGCAGCAAGCCGACGAGCATCGCAAGGCCGCCCATGCCGGTCATCGTCAGAGCGATGCGCGCGCCGTCGCGCGCATGCGCGTTGTGATGCCAGTAGCCGATCAACAGGAACGAAACGATGCTCGTCAGCTCCCAGAATACCGCGAGCAGAATGAGGTTGCCGGAAAGCACCACGCCGAGCATCGAACCCATGAAGGCAAGGAAGAGCGCGAAGAAGCGCGGTACGGGGTCTTCCTCGGCCATGTAGTAGCGGGCGTAGAGGACGACGAGAAATCCGATAGCCGTGATCAGCGCCGAAAACAGCCAGGCGAAACCGTCCATGCGCAATGTGAAGTTCAGCCCCAGTTCGGGAATCCAGTTGAGCTCAAAGCGC
This sequence comes from Sinorhizobium fredii USDA 257, assembly GCF_000265205.3. Classification (NCBI taxonomy): domain Bacteria; kingdom Pseudomonadati; phylum Pseudomonadota; class Alphaproteobacteria; order Hyphomicrobiales; family Rhizobiaceae; genus Ensifer; species Ensifer fredii. Next base: position 5,595,832 of record NC_018000.1, on the reverse strand, counting down.
AGCACGCCGCCGGTCGCGACGTAAGGATAGAGGCCGGCGGTTACCAGGAAACAGATGAGGGCGATCGCGCCTGCGAACCAGGCCGTGGCGCCGCGTTGATCGGACGGAAAGAAGATTGCGATGAGGCTTCCCCCGAACGGGGCGAGAATGAAGACGGACAGCAATTTTTCCGCGTATTCGATCGTTCGGCCCTCTCGGTCAGAGTGTATCGGAGATGGAACCGCTGGTTCCGCAGGGACAGCCGCAGAAGCAGTTGTCGCCGACAATGCCAGATCACCCGCGAAGCGGCAGAGGCATATGTTTTTATGACTTTTTTCCGCTCGACTGCCAAGCCTGCAGGGAGAGAAAAACGCGCCGATCCGTCGGGTCGCAGTCTACTCGGCCAGAGCGCCGCCTTTGCGAACGAGAGTCCCGAGATCTTAGGCGGCGCGCCACTTCCGCTCGAAGACGAAGGTCGCGAGATCATTGGCGCTCATCGGCCGGGCGAAGGCATATCCCTGCAGCCCATGGCAGCCGAGCTGCTTGAGAATGGCGGCGTGTTCGAGCGTCTCCACGCCCTCGGCGATCACCTCGATACCGAGCGAGGTCCCGATGTCGATGATCGATTCCACGAGTCGGCGTTGCTGGGGCGATGCGAGGATCGGGAATATCAGCTGCCGGTCGACTTTCAGGCGGCGCGGCGTCAGCTTAAGCAGACTCAGGATGGAGGCATAACCGGTGCCGAAATCGTCGATCTCGATGTCGATGCCAAGTTTCTTGATGCGCCTGATGTTCGACAGCAGCGTCGTGTCGTTCTCGTCGAAGGAGATCGATTCGAGCAATTCGAAGGAGAGCCGCCCCTCGGGGATCCCCATCTGCTCCAGCTGCTCGATCAGCCCCTCGTCGCGCAAGCGCGAATAGGAGAGGTTGACCGAAACCTTGGGTATGCGGATGCCGTTTGCCTCCCAGCGGCAGATCTGGAAGAGCGCCTGTTCCAGGATCGTCTGGTCGATGGCGGCGACGACGTTGATGTCTTCGGCGGTCTTCAGGAAGGCATGCGGCCCGATCAGCCCCTTGGTGGGATGATCCCATCGCGCCAGCGCTTCGACGCCGATGACCTCCAATGAGGTCGGGCAGAACTGCGGCTGGAAATGGGCGACAAACTCGTTCTGCTCAAGACCGCGAAGGATCTCGTCGGCCGTCTGCTTCGTCTGGAACACGGCCGTCTTGAGCGCGCCGGTAAAGGTCTCATGCCTGTTGCGGCCGCGCCTTTTCGCCTCGTAAAGGGCGATATCCGCGTTGACGAGGACCTGAGAGAACTCGTCGGTCGCTGCGGCCTGGGCGGCAATGCCGATGCTGACGCCGATGCGGCATTCCTGGTCCTTGTAGCGGACCGGCGTGCTCATCGCCTCGATGATGCTCGAAGCGAGCGCCGCATCCTCCTCGATGTTGCCGCCCGCACGGATGATGACGAACTCGTCGCCGCCGATCCGCGCGACGAAGTCGCTTTCGCCCGCGCTCGAGCGCAGCAGTCCGGCGGCGTGCCTGAGTATCTCGTCGCCCGCGGCATGACCCATCGTGTCGTTGATCTGCTTGAAACGGTCGAGGTCGATATGGAAGACACTGAGCCTGTCCTGGGCGTCGAATTGCCGGGCGCGATCCGCGAGGATGTGGTCAAGGAAGCGGCGGTTCGGGAGCCCTGTCAGGGGGTCATGCAGCGCGTTGAATTCCATCCGGTGCCGCGCCGCCTCCAGTTCGGCGCTGTGCGCTTCGGCGAGACGCTTGGCTTCGGAAAGTATTGCCCGCGTTTCGACGTCGGCCGTCACGTCCCAGTTGACGCCGACGATCTTCCTGCTGCCCCCCGCGCCGCTGTGAAGCGAACCGATGGCGCGGATGTATCGGATCTCGCCGTCGGGCAGCCGAATGCGGAATTCGGAGTTATAGGCGCCGCCGCTTGCGACGGTCTCGGCGTATTCCGCCTCGGCGCGGGCGAGATCGTCGGGATGCAGCGCCTCTTTCCAGTCGTCATAGTTTTCACGAACAGATGGTCCGACGCCGTAAAGCTCCTTCATACGGTTGTCCCACAGCAGCTTGCCGGTATCGATATCGAGTTCCCAGATACCGATCTTGGACGTGTCGAGTGCGATCTTGAGGCGATGCGAAAGTTCGAGCAACTGATCCTTGCTCTGCCGCAGGGCGCGGATGTTTTGCTGGCGCTCGGTCGTCAGGTGCCCGGTGACGATCATCGGAACGACGATCATCAGGCCGCCAAGCATGATGAGGAGGCGAACCTGCCAGGCATTCTCCGGCGTCGGAGGCCACCCGCCCTTCGGTATCGCCGCTATTCGCCAGGAGCCGCCCGGCAGCGTCACGTCCACCTCCACCGGCGCCTTTTCGAAAATTGCCGGATCGCCGAAGAAAATCGCGCCATCGCGTCCCTGGCCGTCACGGCCGGCAATGGCGATTTCGATGTCGAGCGCCGATGAGATGAGGCCGCTGTCGCGATAGAGCTGGTCGAGATCCATGACCGCTGATACCAGACCCCAGAAACGCCTGCTGCCACCGGCATTGGTTGTCACCGGAAAGCGGCCGATCAGTCCGCGGCCGCCCTGGACGAGATCGACGGGACCGGCGAGCACCATTTTTCCGCTTGCCACCACCCGCATGACGGATCCGCGTTGTTTGTCGTTGGCACGGTAGTCGAGGCCGATAGCCTTCTCGTTGCCCGCCATCGGGTAGACCATCGAGACCACCAGCTTGGGCGCCGCGGCGATGTTGCGCAGTTGTGAGCGTTCGCTGAAGATGCTCTGCGCCAGTTCGCTGAAGCGCTGCTGGCGCATATCCGGCTCGGTTGCGATCGTACCGATCAGGCCGCGGACGAGTTGGATGTTGCCGTTAACGCTGCTCTCCAGGCGGGATCGTATCGGATTGAGTTCATCCGCGACCTCGGAGCGCAGGCGCGCTTCGGAGACGACCCGATTCTGATTGTCGGCGAGAACGCCGGCAGTCAGAACAACGAAGGTCGCGATCACCGCCGGCAGATAGTTGGGCTTCAGAAACCCCGAGAGCCGTCGAAAATTTCGAGCGTTCAAATTTGGCACAAGACGACCCTGCGGATGCGGACGGCGAGAGAGATAGTCCGAATATTCCAAACTCTCCTTAACAATTCTTCATTCGCAGTCGCTGAAATAGGCCAGGTGGCTCTAACCTTTCATCCCCATCATCGCCTGCAGGGTCTCCAGCCTGTCGGCGTCCCGCGGGAGCTTGTCCGGTCTCAGCCGGGCGATACGCGGAAAGCGCATGGCGACGCCGGATTTGTGGCGGGTCGAGCGGTTCAGGCCTTCGAAAGCCACCTCGACGACGAAGCCGGCGTCCGGTTCGGCGCGGACCGCACGCACAGGCCCGAAGCGCTCGACCGTGTTGTCGCGCACGAACCGGTCGAGCACCTCGAGCTCGGCGTCGGTAAAGCCGAAATAGGCCTTGCCGACGGGAACCAGGGCCGTGCCGCCTTCTGCCTCCGTCCAGACGCCGAAGGTGAAATCCGAATAGTAGCTCGAGCGCTTGCCATGACCGCGCTGCGCATACATCAGCACCGCGTCGATGTTGAACGGCGCGCGCTTCCACTTGAACCACGGACCTTTCATCCGCCCGGCCAGATAGGGCGAATCGAGCCGCTTCAGCATGATGCCTTCGATGACCGGATCCGGTGGCTCCGAGCGCAGGCGGTCCAGTTCCTCCCAGGTCGAGAACGGAACGAGCGGCGACAGGTCGAAATGCTGTGGCGACGCGGCGTCGATGAGGGCGGCCAAGGCGTCGCGGCGGGCGTGGAAAGGTTCGGGCCGCATGTCCCGCTCGCCGGAAAAGAGGATGTCGTAGCCGCGAATGAAGGCCGGATAGTCCTCCAGCAGCTTGCGGTTGACGGTCTTTCGATTGAGCCGCTGCTGCAGGTCTCCAAATGTCGCTGTCGCGCGGTTGGTGCGCATCGTTCCGCCGACTAGCAACTCGCCGTCAATGACGCCGGCGACATCGGCAGCCTCGATGATTTCCGGAAAGGCGCCGGAAATCTCGTCGCCGCTGCGGGAATAGAGGCGCCGCACGCCGCCAATATTGGCGAGCTGGACGCGGATGCCGTCCCATTTCCATTCGGCGGCGAAATCGGCCGGATCCAGTCCTTCAAGATCGCCATCGCCGATCGGGGTCGCCAGCATCACCGAATGAAAAACGGCCGGCGTGGTGAGAACGGGCATCTCCGCTTCGCCGGAGAGCCACAGAAAGAGCGGCAGATAGGGCGGCGAAAGCCCATGCCAAAGCGTTTCGATCTCGCCGATGTCCTTGCCGCCCATGTCGGCGAGGGCCTGCTTGGCGAGCCGCGCCGAGACGCCGATCCGCAAGCCGCCGGTGACGAGCTTCAGAAAGGCGAACCGGCCGGCGGTGTCGAGCCGGTCGAGCATGTCGCGGACGAGTGAGCGCACTTCGGAACGCCCCGCCCTCTGCAGCCGCTCGACAACCTCCCCGAGCGAAATGTCAGCCGGAGCGACACCCACCGGCGGCTCCCAGGCCAGCGAAACCGTCTCGGCGAGATCGCCGACATAATCGTAGGAATAGTGGAACAGCACCTCGTCCATGCGCTCGAGCAGCAGGTCCCGGATCAATGCCGGTTTGACGGTGTTGAGCGAAAGCGTCCCGGCGATCGCCGCCAGCGCATAGCCGCGGCTCGGATCGGGGGTGCTGCGGAAATAGTCGGCCAGCAGCCGGATCTTGGCGTTCCGCTGGGGTGTCAGAACGAGGCGGCCGAGCAGTTCGGCAAAGGCTTTCATCCGTCATTCCCCCTCGTCGTCGTAACCGACGAGATGGAGCGGGCGCGCCGGGATGCCCTCCAATTCGCACCAGCGCACCAGGGCCTCCTCGCGGCCATGCGTCACCCAGACTTCGGCCGGAGCGATTTCGCGTATGGTGCCGGTCAGTTCTGTCCAGTCGCAATGGTCGGAGATGACCAGCGGCAGTTCGACGCCGCGCTGCTTGGCGCGCTGGCGAATGAGCATCCACCCGGACGCGAAGGCGGCGACAGGCTCGGCGAAGCGCCGCGCCCAGCGGTCGGCGAAGGCCGAAGGCGGACCGATCACGATGCCGCCGGCGAAATCCGGCCTCTTTTCGCCGGCAACGGTGGCCGGGCGGATATCGCCGAGATCGATGCCCTGGCCCTGATAATACTCGCAGAGTTTCGCGAGCGCGCCATGGATATGGATCGGCTCGTCGTAGCCCTGCTGGCGAAGCAGCGCGATGACCCGCTGCGCCTTGCCGAGCGCGTAGGCGCCGACGACATGGGCGCGTTCGGGAAACTGCTTCAGCGATGCGAGAAGCCGGGCGGTCTCCGACCGGTCGTCGGGATGGTGAAAGACCGGAAGGCCGAATGTCGCTTCGGTAATGAAGACATCGCAGGGCACCGGTTCGAACGGGCGGCAGGTGGGATCGGAGCGCCGCTTGTAGTCGCCGGAAACGACGATCCGCTTTCCGCCCGCCTCAACCGAGATTTGCGCGGAGCCGAGCACGTGACCGGCCGGATGGAAGCAGGCCCGCACGCCATTGATTGCTATCGTTTCGCCGAGGTGCGCCACCTCGCTTTCGCCGCAAAAGCCGTCGCCATAGCGGATGCGCATGATGTCCAGCGTTTCGCGTGTCGCCAGCACGCGGCCATGTCCGGCACGGGCATGGTCGGAATGGCCATGCGTGATGAGTGCTCTTTCGACCGGCTGAACCGGGTCGATATAGAAGTCTCCCTTCTCGCAATAGAGGCCCTTCGGCGCGGGATAGAGCAAGGTTTCCGGCTTCATGCGCATTAAGATAGCCGGCGGGCGCGCGCCTGCCAGCTATCCGGGCAAGTTTTTCGCCAGCGGCAAGACCCCTCCCCATAGGTAGGAGGGGCTTCGGCGCTCGCGGTGACCGCCTGCCATTCTCAACCTCGCACTTGACGCAGAGGTGTTGATAAAGACGGAGGCGGTGCGGCCCGGGTGCCCTCCCACCCGGTGGGGAGGGGTGGGGGAGGGTCTTTTTGGGAGCAGTCCTAATGACCGTTCGCGAGCGTTTCGCCGATGAGCTTTAACACCGCGTCGGCATCAATGCCGACGCAGGCCTGTTGGCTCGGCTGATTGTCCCAGGCATTCGGCGGGAAAAGCCGGCCGTCCGGCTTCTGGATGGTCTGTCCGTCGGCGATGCCGCCGCATAGCACGCGGATCGCGCCGCTGCGGGTCCGGAACAATTCCGGCGCGACGACATAGGCGCAGGCGCAGCTGTCGTGAACAACCATGCCGTCATCGACATGCTGCTCGTAGAAGACGATGTAGAATTGCGAAATGTCGGCCAGCAGCCGCGCCGCCTTGCCGCCGCGTTCGGCGATGTCGGCGAGCATGGCGCGCGTCATCACCGTTTTCGAGGTGACGTCGAGGCCGATCACCGTCACCGGCCATGGGGCAGTCATCACCGCGTCCGCTGCCTCCGGGTCGCCGTGGATATTGGCCTCGGCCGCCGGCGTGATGTTGCCGGGCACATCGAAGGCGCCACCCATGATCACCACGGCCTTTACTAGGCCGGCGATTTCCGGGTCTTCGCGCAATGCGCGCGCCAGATTGGTCATGCGGCCGACGGCGACGAGCGTCACTTCTCCTGGATTGGCGCGCACCGTTTCGATGATGAACCGATGGGCAGGCCTATGATCGAGCGGCAGGTCGATCACCTCCGGCACGTCGATATTGCCGAGCCCGTCATGGCCGTGGATGCCGGTCGGCCAGTCGACATGCGGCCGGTCTGGATTGAACATCTCGCCGAGGCCTTTGGCGACCGGCGCGGCGATACCCCAGGCTTGCTTCAGAAAGAGCGCGTTGCGCGTCGTCGTCTCGATGGAGGCGTTGCCGAACACCGAGGTGATGCCGATGAGGTCGATCTCCGGGTGCCGGTGCAGGAAGAGAAGCGCCATGGCGTCGTCGACGCCGGGATCCGTATCGAAAATAACCTTGTGCATGTCGTCTTCCTTTTCTGGGGCATCTGCGCCCATTTTCCCGAACCTGATCCTGTGCGCGGGCGGCAATGGACAAGGCGCGGGCGAAAGTCAATCGGTCGGGTATCGTTGGGGCTATTGGAAACGCCCGATATTAAAGGGTTCCAGGTCGGCGCCAGCCCGGTTCGAGAGGAGGGCGGCAACCTTCGCACCGGTGATCGCGGAGAGCGTCAGCCCGAGATGGCCGTGGCCGAAGGCCAGGGCGATACGCGAATCCGACGGATGCAGGCTGATGACCGGCAGCGAATCCGGCGTCGAGGGGCGCCTGCCCATCCATTCCTTGCCGCCGGTCTCTGGAAGGCTCGGCACGTAGCGGCGCATCTTCTGACGCATCGCCGCGGCTCGCGCGTAGTTTGGCGGCGCCTCCGGCCGCGCCAGTTCCACCGCACCGCCGATCCGCAGCGCATTGGCAAGCGGCGTCGCCACAAATCCGTGCTCGGCGAAGAAGATCGGCATTTCCAGCTTGACGATCGGGTTGGCGAAGGTGGTGTTGTAACCGCGCTCCGTTTCCAGCAGTACCTTCAAGCCAAGCTGGCGGACGAGCGTGCGCGACCAGACGCCCGCGGCGATCACCACCTTGTCGAAGACGTGCCGTTCGCCAGTGTCGGCGATTACCGTGATCGCCTCGGCGCCCGGCTGCACGGCCTCGACGCCGGCTTCCACGAGCATGCCGTATTGGCGGACATGGGTCTGCAGGTCGCGCAGCAGCTTCAGCGGATCGAGAAATGTCTGGTATCCGCTGCTGAAGACGCCGCCGGCGAAGGCGCCCTCGAGGGCGGGAACGTGGCTGCGAGCGGCGCGGGGGTCTAGCCGTTCGACGGCGAAGCCGAGAAGCCCGGCGGTTGCCTGCTCGTGCCGGAACGCGGCGTCGAGGGCGGCCTCGCTGTCGAAGATCGTCAGCGCCCCGGTCGGTCTCGTATGGCCTGAAATGCCGCAGAGCCTCGCCATCGCCTGATGCGCGGCGAGAGCCTCGCGCATCAGGCCGAGCAGGGCCTTTCGGGAGCGCTCCACCTGGGCCGGCCGAGCCGCGCGAAGAAAATGGAAGAGCCATGGGGTGAGAGCAGGCAGGTCCTGCCAACGAAGCGTCAGCGGCCCAAGCGGATCAACGAGCCACTTCGGCGCCGCTAAGAGCATCTCGGGGCGGGCGATGGGGTCGATCTCCGGAACCGCAAGGATGCCGGCATTGCCGACGGAAGCGGGCAGGCCGTCGACGTCCTTCTCGAAAACGGTAACCGCGTGGCCTTCGGCGATCAGATGGGCCGCCGAGGCGCAGCCAATGATTCCCGCTCCGACTATTCCGATACGCGCCATGCTCCCCCGCCGGTCACTTGAATTGAGAATTGCCGCTTCGTTTTTAGTGATGACGGGCAGGAGAGCAAGGGCTTTGTCGGGGCGGCCGACGCCTTGCGGAACCCGCTCCCGGCAACGCCCAATACGTCTCGCCTTTCCCCCGGGCTCGGGTCAATGTTTAAACTTTCCGAAAGGGTGTTTCGCCTATCTTAATTACCGTTCTGGCTTTTTGTATTTTGCGTCCACAGCGGAGCCGCCTGTGAAGGCTATCTTCAGAAAACTGCGTCCTTCAAAGCGGCTCGTTGTGATCCTCGCCGCGGCCTTTGCCGTCTCGGCCGCGTCGGGCGGCGCCGCCGTCTATGTGGGGCGCGACAGGCTCGCTGCGAGGCTCTCGGAGCCCTCCGCCTCTGGTCTTGAATGCACGACGCTGAGGACGCTCAAGCTCGACCATCGCGGACAGCGATGGATCCGCATGCATGTGAAGACGGACCGGGCCGGCGGGCCGGACCGGGTCCGCACCGCGTTGCGCGTCGTCGGCGCACTGGCCAACAAGGAGAAAGCTGACCTCTATCAGGTCGTCGTCCTCGACGAGGCGGGACCTGACGATCGCGCTGCGGTGCGCGGTGCCGCGATCGGCGCCGAAGTGCTTTTCGCGCCCGGTCCGCGGAGCGTCAAGGGCATGGACGAAGCCTTCCGCGCTTCCTACAACGACGGCACGGCCAATCCGGACGGCATGTTCCACGGCAAGGTGGTGAGCCTCGATCTCGACGAGGTTCGCGCCATCATGGCCAAGATGGACGACCGCTCGCTCTGCATCGATCCGGCTGCGGCCGACGCAGAAGGCACGGATCCGGAAGCCAGCGGGCATCCGGCCGAGAGTGAGAAAGCACATAACGGCCACTAGATCACTATGATATTGGGCGTGATCGACCCAATATAAATGTAATCAATACTAGTTTGAGTAAGGGAAAATTTGCTGGACCGCTACCAGTTCATACTCGGCGCATCGGAGAAATGCGCCCAGGTCTTTTCCCTTCTCAGTTATCGGAAAGTTTATCGGCTGTGGCCGCGATAGGCGCATTGCCCAAGGAATTATCGGCATATTTCAAGACGAGTATGCTGAAAATTGAGTCGAATATAATCAACAAGACAAGACGCATGAAGGTTTTTCAGGTTCGTTGCCACGCTTAGCAACTCGCCCGAATACCTTGTTGTTCCAGCGCAAACGATCTCACGGGTAGTTGGTGCGAACCAGCGCCGCCCTATTCGGGGGCGCCTCTATCGCCGGCCGGTCGACCGCCAGGATGCTCAACACGATAGTGATGAGAGCGAATATAAGCGCCAGAAATGCGAGGCCTGCCTTATCCATCCCCGCATCATGGTGACGTGAATGTGCGGAAAACGGGGCAGGAACCAGGGGTAATTTCGCCGCTGCCAGTCGTGGTAAATTTTTCCTTAACGCAGCCGCGACGGGACCAACTCAGGGTGCGCTGCGCAATGGGCTTGTCCTGTCGAGACCGATTCCTCCGGCTCAGTCGCCCTTGTGACGACGGGCCGGGAAGAGAATGATGTCGCGGATCGACGGCGAATTGGTGAGCAGCATGATCAGCCGGTCGACGCCGATGCCGAGGCCGCCGGCCGGCGGCATGCCCTGGTCCATGGCGTCGAGGAAGTCCTCGTCGAGGGTCTTTTCCTTTTCGCCGCGGGCATGGGCCTGTTCCATCTGCTCGACCATGCGGGCGCGCTGCTCGACCGGGTCGTTGAGCTCGGAGAAGGCGTTGCCGATCTCCCAGCCGTTGCAATAGGTCTCGAAGCGCTCTACGAGCCGCGGCTCGCCCGGCACCTCCTTGGCGAAGGGGGAAATGTCCTTCGGGAAATGGATGACATGGGCCGGCTGGATCAGCGTCGCTTCGACCTTCTCCTCGAAGATGAAAGCGAGGACCTCGCCCCAGGTGGCGTCCTTCTCGACCTCGAGGCCAGCGTTCCTTGCCGCCTCGCGGGCCTCCTCGTCGGTGTTGATTGCGAGGAAGTCGACGCCGATTGCATCCTTGACGGCGGCCGGCATCGACACGCGTGGGAACGGTCCCTTAAAGGAGAGCTGCTTGTCGCCGAATTCGAACTCGGTCTTGCCGTGGACCGCCAGCGCCAGGGTCTCGAACATGCGTTCGACGAGGCCCATCATGTCCTCGTAGTCCGCATAGGCCCAGTAGCACTCCATCATCGTGAATTCCGGATTGTGCCGGGTGGAGACGCCTTCGTTGCGGAAGTTGCGGTTGATCTCGAAGACCTTATCGGTGAGGCCGGAAACCAGCACGCGCTTCAGATAAAGCTCGGGCGCAATGCGCAGATACATGTCGAGCTTCAGCGTGTTGTGATGCGTCTTGAACGGCTCGGCCGTCGCGCCGCCATAGATCGGCTGTAGCATCGGCGTTTCGACTTCCATGAAGCCCTCGTCCTCGAGGACGCGGCGCAGACTCGAAACGATGCGGCTGCGCTGCTGGAAGCGGAGCTTTGAGTCCTCGTTGACCATGATGTCGAGATAGCGCTTGCGGTAGCGCGTCTCGATGTCGGCAAGCCCGTGATACTTCTCCGGCATCGGCAGGAGCGACTTGCAGAGCATGGTGATTTCCTTGGCATTCACCGTCAGCTCGCCACGCTTCGTACGGCGCACCTCGCCGGTGACGCCGATGATGTCGCCAAGGTCGATCATCGGCAGAAGCACACGCGCCTCTTCCGGAGCCGTGTCCTTGTGCGAAAAGATCTGGATCTTGCCGGAGGCGTCATGGATATCCATGAACATGCCGGAATTGCGCGAGGAGAAAACCCGGCCTGCGACCGTCACCGTGTCGCCGCTCTCCGTATCGGGCTCCAGCCCGGCATATTTTTCGGCGAGTTCCGCATTGGTCAGCGTGCGGTGGAAATGCGCCGGGTAGACTTCGCCGATCTGCTCGCGCAGCAGGTCAAGCTTCTGGGCGCGCACTTCGGTTGCGTCGGAGGAAAGGCCGGCGGTTACTGTCTTTTCGTTCATGGGTATCGTCCTTACTTTCCGCTGCCCACCATGGAGGCGACCACCTGCGCCGCCACCTTGAGACGCTGGCGCACCACGGCGCGGCCGAGCAGCTCCATCGAATCGAAGAGCGGCAGCGAACGTTGCGAACCGGATACGGCGACGAAGAGGGGAGCCACGACGGCTTTCAGCTTCTTGCCCATCCGCTCGGCACTGGCGCGCAGTTCCGCCTCGATCGACTCCTTGTTCCATTCGAGGATCTTTTCGAGATCCGGCTGGACGGTGTTCAGGACTTCAAGCATCTCCTCGGGCGAGGCTTTCACGCCGGCGAAGGCGCTAGGCTGAAGGCCGAGATCCGATTTGAAGAGGAAGGCGGCGAGGTCCGGCAGTTCGCCGAGCTTCGAAATGCGCGATTGCGACAGCTTCAGGCCTTCCTTGAGGCGATCGTTCTCCGACGCCCAGGCGAAGACCCGGGCGGCGAACTCGTCCTCGGATAGCTTCTCGCGGATCCAGCGGGCGTTCAGCCAGTCGAGCTTCTGGATATCGAAGATCGCGCCGGCCTTCGACAGGTTTTCCGGGTCGAACTTGTCCGCCAGCTCATCGATCGTCAGCAGTTCTTCGCCCTCGGCGATCTGGATGAAGAACAGGCCGAGGAAGTTCATCAGTGCTTCCGGCAGGTAGCCGAGCGCCGTGTAGTAGGAGATCGAGGTCGGATTCTTGCGCTTCGACAGCTTCGACTTGTCGGCATTGCGCATCAGCGACAGGTGCATGAATTTCGGCGGTTCGAGGCCGAGGTACTGATAGATCAGGATGTGCTTCGGCACCGACGCGAGCCACTCCTCGCCGCGCGCGACATGGGTGATCTTCATCAGGTGGTCGTCGACGACGTTCGCCATGTGATAGGTCGGCATGCCGTCGGCCTTCAGGAGCACCTGCATGTCGACGGCCTCCCACGGGATCTCGACATCGCCATAGACGCCGTCGTGGAACTTGCAGGAGCCTTCCGCCGGGATCTTCATGCGCACGACATGCGGCTCGCCGGCGGCGATGCGTGAGGTCACTTCCTCCGCGGAGAGGCTCAGGCACAGGCCGTCATATTTCGGTGGCTTGCCGGCGGCGCGTTGCGCTTCGCGCATCTGCTCCAGCCGTTCGGGCGTGCAGAAGCAACGGAATCCGTGGCCGTTCTCGACGATCTTCTCGACATAGGGCCTGTACATGTCCTTGCGGTCGCTCTGGCGATAGGGGCCATGGGGGCCGCCGATATCCGGGCCCTCCGACCATTCCAGCCCGCACCATTTCAGTGCATCGAGCACCTTTTTCTCGAACTCGGGCGTCGAGCGCGTCGCGTCGGTGTCCTCAATGCGGAGGATGAATTCGCCACCGTGCTTCTTCGCGAAAAGATAGTTGAACAGAGCGATATAGGCGGTGCCGACATGCGGTTCGCCGGTGGGAGAGGGTGCGATGCGTACCCGGACTGCAGAATCTGCCATGGTCTTTGCCCGTCTTGACGTGCTCTTGAGCCCTTGCCGGATGCCTACCGGCTGACGGGCGCGTATTTTATGGGAAGGAAGGCCCGCAAGGGTGCCGCCAAGCGGTATCGGCGGGCAATTCCAGTCGGCAGGGGTGAGACCATAGAAAGCCTCGCATGTCAACGGAAAGAGGAGGAGAGGCGCCTTCTCGATGCAGCCGGACATGGGCTTGGAACGCTCGCCGCGCTACCGCGTTATAGCGGTCGAGGACGCGGCCTGTGCCAACCGGACGCGACGGAAGTGGAGAACACGGGGATTTTTCCGGTTTCTTCCCGTGGCCAACGAAACGGCAGCCGAGCTCCTTGCCCGTCCAGCCCGCATCCTCGCCTACCTCCCGCAGCAAGGGGCCCGCATTCGCGTGAATGCGGGCCCCTTCGCAATGGGTTGCCGTTGCTAATGCAGCTTGGTGGCCTGCTGCTTTCTCAGGCGCGCATTGCGGGCGACCATGTTGAGCCCTTCCACCAGCGCCGAAAACGCCATGGCGGCATAGATGTAGCCTTTCGGTACGTGGAAACCCATGCCCTCGGCAATCAGCGTCGTGCCGATCATCAGGAGGAAGGCGAGCGCCAGCATGACGATCGTCGGGTTCCTCTCGATGAAATTAGCAAGCGGGTTGGCGGCAACCAGCATCACCGTAACGGCGACCACGACGGCGATAACCATGATCGGCAGATGTGGGGTCATGCCGACGGCGGTGATGATGCTGTCGACGGAGAAGACGAGGTCGAGCAGCAGGATCTGTCCGATCGCCGCCGTGAAGCTGTTGATCGCCGAGCTCGCGATGAAATCCTCGTCATGGTCGCTCGGGTCGACATTGTGGTGGATCTCCTTCGTCGCCTTCCAGACGAGGAAAAGGCCGCCGGCGATCAGGATCATGTCCTTCCAGGAGAAGCCATGGCCAAAGGCCTCGAACACCGGCTGGGTCAGCTGCACGATCCAGGCGATCGTGCCGAGCAGCCCCAGTCGCATGACCAGCGCGAGCCCGATGCCGATGCGCCGGGCGCTGACCCGGTTCTCGGCCGGCAATTTATTGGTCAGGATCGAAATGAAGATGAGGTTGTCGATGCCGAGGACGACTTCCATCACAATGAGCGTAATGAGAGCGATCCACGCCTCCGGGCTTTGAGCGAGCGTGAGGATTTCCTGCATCGGCGAACTTTTCCTTCTCTTTGACGATCACCGATGCGGTGTCAAAGCGACTCCCAGCATCCGTGTACCTGATCGGTTCCAACAACCGGAAGGGAATGCGGGCGGAAAACCGCGCAGACTTTCCCCTCCAGGGCGCGTCGTTGCGCCAGGCTCGCCGCAGTATTTAAGGAGTAGCGCCGAAGTAGCAAGCGCTGCCGCGGCTTTGCGGCAGCGTTTTACCGTTTACTGTTTTATCGGAACCCACATCTCAACGACGCCCATGCCGGAATCCGGGTCGAACCGCTCGTCGTAGCGCTCGATGAGATCGGGTGTTTCGCCATGCTCGAGACCGGATTGCGGAAACCACGATCCGAATATCTCGTGCGCCGTGGTCGAGATCGCCGAGATGTGACCGCGATGCAGGAACACCGCATAGCGCTGCTTCGGCAGCTTCAAGGTGGAAAACCCGTTCGGCAGCGCGTCCGCATCCTCGACCTCGACGGCAGCCATGTAGCGGAAGGTGCCGGCTTCGGCGTCCGCATGGGTGCAGACGCCATAGGCGACGTTGCCGCGCTGGCCCGGAATATGACCGAAGTGGTTGTTGAATCGTTGCCAGAGCGAAGGGATGCCCTCGGTGCGATTGTAGGTGTAGGTCTCTTCAAGGCCGGCGAGGAGCAGGGCAGGGCCCGCCTCGAAACGCGGCGGTTCGATTTTCAGATTGCGCGTGTCGTCCATCCTGATGGGCTCCATCAATTCGATATTGCGGACATGCCTCTGTTTGCGGATCGATTCGGGTGTCACGCCGAACTGCTCGCGAAAGGCACGGGTGAAAGCCTCGTGCGAACCGTAGCCCGCATCGAGGGCCACCTCGAGAATGGTCGAATGTCCGTTTGCAAGGAGAAGTGCGGCTGAGCTCAGGCGTCGCCCGCGGATATAGGCGCTGATCGAGCGGCCGGTCGCGAGCCCGAAGACGCGCGACAGATGATAGCGCGACAGGCCGGCGGCACCGGCAATCTGCTCCAGCGATATAGTCTTTGCGAAATGGCTCTCGATGAACCAGATCGCCCTTCCGATGGCACTCATGTTCACTCCCGTGGTGGCGATCCAATTCTTATGGAATTGTCGGAGGGCGCGTTTGATCGCTGTTGCTGGAGTGCATTGGCGCAGCCTGTCGACGGCAAATTCCACCCGCTGCTCTCGGCGCTTCCCGACAGAACCGCAGCGCGGCTCGACGAACGGGTTTTGCGTCCTACATTCAAGACCATGGCAGCGACCGACCCTCTCTTTCGTGGCATCAATGTGGTCTCGATCTCGGTGACCGACCTTGATCGTGCCCGCGAGTTCTATGGCGAGGTGCTCGGCTTGGGATCGCCGCTCTACGACCTGCCGGAAGCCGGCTGGATCGAATTCTCCGCCGGCGGAGCGGATGGCAACGTTTCGGTGATATCGGCCGAGAGCGGCTGGACACCCTCCACCGGGACAACCCTTGTCTTGAATGTCGAAGATTGCCATGCGGCGGTAGAGGAACTGCGTCGCCGCGGCGTTCAGTGCGAGGATGCACAGGTGTTTCCCGGTTTCGTCACCTTTGCGAGCTTCTACGATCCGTTCGGCAACCGCCTGCAGATGTGCAGTCCTGCTTAGTCGGGAGCGAGACACAGTGTCGCGGTCATCGCGCGTCTCGCGGACCGTAGGCAGCCATGAAGACGCGGATGGCGGATGCGACGTTCCTCTCAATCTGGCCGGCGGACAGAGCGTCGCACATTCCGAACAGGCGGCCCTTGAAAAGGCCGGCCATGGAAAGCTCGATGAACTGCTTGGCGGCCAGTTCCGTATCGTCGATCAACAGGGTGCCTGCCGTCACCTGCTGCTCGAGATAGGCCTTCAGCACCGTGTAGCCGTTTTCCGGCGTGGCGGTGAAGAAGCGTTGCGCGAGCCGCGGCATGCGGTCGATCACGCCGAGCACGGTCCTCATTGCGCGAATCGTGTAGTCGGAGGTTATGCTGGTCACCAGCGTCACGGCGAAATCGTGAAGGGCTTCCTCGATCGGCTCGATGTCGTTCAGCGACTGCTTGATGCTGCTGACGATACGGTTGCGCTCCCGGGCGATGAGCGCCTCGAAAAGATCTTCCTTGTTCTCGAAATAGACGTAAAGCGTGCCCTTCGAAACGCCCGCCTCGCGGGTGATGTCGTTCATGCTGGCGGCGTCGAAATTGCTGCGCATGAAAACGCGCTTGGCACCTTCGAGAATCTGCTCGCGTTTGACCGGGTCCTCGCCGGCCGCGCGTCGGCCGCCGCTCGAAGGGTGCTGTTCCTGGTGCTGCAGGGACTTTTCCTGCTGTGCGCTTTTCGCTGACGTCATGATCGCCGGACGTTTCCACTCCTGTAGATCACGATGATCCTGGAACTAACTCCGAAATCATAAACGTGATCGATTGCGATAAAAAGCAAGGGGCGCGGAGAAAGACCGGGCAGATTTTTTACCTTGCTCATCATTTCGAACCACTCGGTTCGATTTGCTCTTGATATGCGGCGCGAAAGGCATTATGTCAAGGGCGATCGAACCGAACGGTTCAGTTCAATTTAGCTAATTTATTCAAATGGTGTCCCATGTCCGCTTCCAGCACCTCCAGCGTTGCGCGAGTCCGTCCTGTCGGCGACGATTTCGAAGTCGTCGATGTTCCGAGCACAGAGGCCAGGGCCCCGACCGGCGAAGCCCCACCGGTGACGGAGCGCCCGGCCGCTGAACTTGCCGCTCCCCCCAAGAAGCGCCGCAAGCTGATCCTTCCGGCGATCGGACTGGCGCTGCTCGCCGCGGGGGCCTGGTACGGCTACGACTGGTGGATCACCGGTCGCTTCATGGTTTCCACCGACGACGCCTATATCGAGGGCGACATCGCGACGATCTCTCCGAAAGTCTCCGGCTATGTCGCCAAGGTCGACGTGGTCGCCAACCAGCATGTCAAGGCGGGCGATCCGCTCGTCACCCTCGAGGATGGAGACTATCGCATCGCTTTGGAACAGGCCGAAGCGCAGATCGCGACGCAGAAGCTGGCGCTGAGCCGTTTCGATGCGCAGATCGCTGGTGCCAAGGCAAGTCTCAGCCAGGCAGAGGCTCAGAAGGAAGCCTTCGAGGCGACCGTCAGGGGCGCCGAACTCACGCAAAAGCGCGCCAGCGACCTGCAGTCCAGGGCCTTTGGAACGGATGCGTCGCGCGACAGCGCCCAGGTCGCACTCGATCAGGCGCGGGCAAATCTCGTTGGTGCCGAAGCCAACATCACCGCGGCCAAGGCGAATATCACCGTGCTCGAGGCGCAGCGGGCGGAATCGGAAAGTACGATCCGTTCGCTCGAACTTGCGCGCGACAAGGCGAACCGCGACCTCGGCTTCACCGTGCTCAAGGCGCCCTATGACGGCGTCATCGGCAACGTCTCGGTCCAGGTCGGCGACCTCGTCTCGGCCGGCCAGCGGCTTGCCGGTCTCGTGCCGGTGGACCAGCTCTATGTGGATGCGAATTTCAAGGAAACGCAGATCGCCCACCTAGTTCCCGGATCGAAAGTCCAGGTCCATGTCGATGCCTATGACGAGCATCCGATCGAGGGCACGGTTGCATCGATTTCGCCGGCCTCCGGTTCGGTCTTCTCGCTGCTGCCGGCGGAGAACGCCACCGGCAACTTTACCAAGATCATCCAGCGCGTGCCGGTTCGCATCACGCTTCCGGCCGACGCACTCGCCAAGGGCAACCTGCGGGCGGGCCTAAGCGTCGTGGTCGATGTCGATACCCGCACGGCGCCGGACGCCGCCAACGTCGCCGAAGCGAAGTAAGCGCGCGAAGGAGTAGCAGGTATGGCTGCGACGGCAACAGCGAGCACGGCGGCGACGAGCGGCGCCGGAGCCGAGGAGCGCATGGATCCGCGGCGGCTCATCGCCTTTTTCGCGATGGTCGTCGGCATGTTCATGGCGATCCTCGACATCCAGATCGTTTCGGCTTCGCTTGCCGAAATCCAGGCGGGTCTTTCCGCCGGATCGGACGAGATCGGCTGGGTTCAGACCTCCTACCTGATCGCCGAAGTCATCATGATCCCGCTGTCGGGGACGCTCGCCCGCATCGTTTCGACGCGCGTGCTCTTTTCCGTCGCCGCCGCCGGCTTCACCGCCTCCAGTGCGCTTGCCGCAACCGCCACCAATATTGACCAGATGATCGTCTACCGGGTGATCCAGGGCTTCATCGGCGGCGGCATGATCCCCTCGGTCTTCGCCGCCGCCTTCACCATCTTCCCGCCGTCGAAGCGCAATATCGTTTCGCCGATCATCGGCCTGATCGCAACGCTCGCTCCGACCATCGGTCCGACGGTCGGCGGTTATTTGAGCCATGCCTTCTCCTGGCACTGGCTGTTCCTCGTCAACGTCATTCCCGGCGTCATCGTCGCGACGCTGACCTGGATTTTCATCGACTTCGACGAGCCGGAACTGGCGCTGATCAAGAAATTTGACTGGTGGGGCCTCTTCTCGATGGCGATTTTCCTCGGCTCGCTCGAATATGTGCTGGAGGAGGGCAACGCCAACGATTGGTTCAACGACGACCACATCGTCATCGGCGCGGTCGCCACAGTTGTTGCCGCCGCAATATTCTTCTACCGGGCCTTCAAGGTGGAGTTTCCGGTCGTCGATCTAAGGGCTTTCGCCAACCGCAATTTTACGTTCGGCTCGTTGTTTTCCTTCGTGATGGGCATCGGCCTCTATGGCCTGACCTATCTCTATCCGCTCTATCTCGGGCGCATCCGCGGCTACGATTCGCTGATGATCGGCGAGACCATGTTCGTCTCGGGTCTCGCCATGTTTCTGACGGCCCCGGTCGCAGGCTTTCTGGCGGGTCGTCTCGACCCGCGCGTGATGATGACCATCGGCTTTGCCGGCTTTGCGGCGGGAACATGGACGATGAGTCAGTTAACGGCCGACTGGGACTTCTGGGAACTGCTCGTGCCGCAGATCCTGCGTGGCTGCTCGCTGATGCTCTGCATGGTGCCGATCAACAATATCGCGCTTGGCACGCTGCCGCCGGCCCGCATCCGCAATGCCTCCGGCCTCTTCAACCTGACCCGCAATCAGCGGAGCCGTCGGCCTCGCGATCATCAACACGATCCTGACGCAGCGCCAGGATCTCCACTATGCGCGCCTGGCCGAACATATCCAGTGGGGCAATCCGGAGGCGGTCGAGCGGTTGAATAATATGGCGTCGAACTTCAACGCCTACGGCCTCGACGGTGCGACCGCCGCCGTCAAGCAGCTGGCTGCGATGGTTCAGCAGCAGGCGGTGATCCTGTCATTCATCGACGTGTTCCTGATCCTGACCGCCCTGTTCCTGACGATGATCCTCGGCGTGCTGATGATCAAGAAGCCGGAGGGCGCCGGCGCGGGAGGCGGCGGGCACTGAGGTGGGAAAAGCGAGAGCCTGCTTTCTTCCAGATTGCCCCTCATCCCGCCGCGACCTTCTCCCCGCGTGCGGGGAGAAGGGATATGCCGCGCCTTCCCAGTCCTCTCGCCCCGCAAGCGGTGAGGTGGCCTGGGTGAAGCAAATTCAGCACGAACGGCATGCTTTACCCGCTGCAAACGTTGCGGCACTATCCTCGTTACCCTTGAGTCGGTCGAATTGATCAAGGCGCAGGGCAGGCGATGATCGACAATCCATTCCTCAAGCCGTCCAGGCGGAGATTTCTTGCTGGTACGGCTGGCCTCGGCCTTTCGCTGATCGCAGGCGGCGGGCGGGCAGCGCGGCCACCAGTCGATGCCACATTTTTTTTTTCCAATGACATCCACGCCTGCCTCGTCTCGACGGAAGGCCTTGCGCCGAATTGCGAACAGGAGGGCAAGACGGACACCAATCTGTTGCGACACATTGCGGCACTCAACGGACTTCCGGGACAGCACTGGCCGCAAACGATCGACGGCAAGCCGAGCGGGCTCGCCGGCGCCGGCGCGAAGATTTTACGGCCGGTCGGCCTGGTGCTCGGCGGCGATATCACCGACGACGGCGGCGGCCAGGTTCGCGAGCCTCGCGAAGGGCGGCAGTTGCAGCAGTTCCAGAGCCGATACGAGCATGGCGTCGGGCCGCATCACATCCATTACCCCGTCTATGTCGGGCTTGGAAATCATGATCTCGATCAGGACGGCGCGCCGCCGAACGGCGACTGGTACCGTCGCGAGCTGCGCGACTATGTGGAACTCACCCATCGCCAGTCGGTTTTCTACAGACCCCCGGTGCCGGTCACCAACTACGATCCGCTATCGGACAATTATTCCTGGGACTGGGGCGGACTCCACCTCGTTCAATTGCAGCGCTTCGGCGGTGACGAGAACAAGGGGGCGGTTAGCGGCCTGCCGTGGCTGAAGCGCGATCTCGCTACCTATGCCGCGGACGGACGCCCGGTCGTCTTGTTCCAGCATTATGGCTGGGATGCGTTCTCGACCGAGGTCTGGGACCCTGCGGCAAAGACTTTCGACGATCAGGGCGGCGGCCAGCCGCATTGGTGGAGCCCGGCCGAGCGCGAGGCCTTGCTCGAGACGCTTAGGGGCTACAACGTCGTCGGACTCTTTCACGGTCACGAACATGACCGGGTGATGGCCTATCGCGTCGGCGAAATCGACATCTTCAAGCCCAAGGCGGCCTTTCTCGGCGGCTTCGCGCTTGTCCGGATCACTGATAAGTTCCTGGATGTCGTCTTCGGAGAGGCCACTGGCGTGGCGGGCCATGCCGCTTTCACGCATGCCTTCAGCAGGCGTTTCGACTGAGGGTTTGGCGCCCGATATTCAAAGCCGTTTCGCTCTCACAATATTTTTGATTTACGTACATCAAAACTTCCTCTAAGGGGTCTGCGAGGAGGAACGAATGCGACCGACCGTTCACGATATCGCCGCGGAGGCCGGCGTCAGCCTGGCCACTGTCGACCGGGTTTTGAACAATCGTCCGGGCGTCCGTTCCGTGACGCGCGACAAGGTCGAGCAGGCGATTGCGACGCTCGGCTATGTGCGTGACGTTGCCGCGGCCAACCTCGCCAAGGGCCGCAGCTATTCCCTCGTCTTCATCCTGCCCGCCGGCGAAAATTCCTTCATGCGCGGGCTTGAGGCCGAGGTGAGGGCCGCCAAGGCGCACTTGGTGGCGGAGCGGACCGAAATCACCATCCTCTGTGTTCCCGCGTTCGACGCGCGCGCCCTGGCGGATGCCCTGGCAGAAGCACGTCGGCAGCGGCCCGCCGGCGTCGCCGTAGTCGCGATCGAGGCGCCTGAGGTCGTGCAAGCGGTCGAAGACCTGCGCCAGAACGGGATTGCCGTGGTCACCCTCGTTTCCGACCTGCCGGGATCGACGCGCGATCACTTTACCGGCGTCGACAATATCGCCGCCGGGCGCACCGCCGGAAACCTGATGGGCCGGTTCCTCGGCGATCGTGCCGGGCCGGTAGCGGTGGTGGCGGGCTCGATGCTCGTGCGCGACCACAGGGAACGGCTGGAAGGCTTTCAAGCGGTCATGCGCAAATGCTTCGAAACTCGCTTGCTGTTGCCGGTCGTCGAGGGTCAGGACGATGCGGCTCTCGTCGAGAAACTCGTCGGCGCGCTCATCGAGCACCATCCGGACCTTGCCGGCGTCTACAGTCTCGGTGCCGGCAATCGCGGCCTCGTTGCCGCGCTCGAGAAAGCCGGCAGGGCCGAGGCGGTCTGCGCGATCGCCCACGAACTGACGCCCCATAGCCGGGCCGCTCTACTCTCCGGGACCATCGATGTGCTGCTCAACCAGGATGCGGGCCACGAGGTCAGGAGCGCGATCCGGGTGCTGAAGGCGAAGGTCGACGGGCTGGCCGTCATCGAGGCGCAGGAACGCATCCGCATCGACATTTTCCTGAAGGATAACCTGCCGATAGAGCAGGCATAGGAGGACACCCATGTATCTCGGACTGGATCTCGGCACCTCCGGCGTCAAGGCGATGCTGATCGACGGCGAACAGAAGATCGTCGGTTCCGCCGCGGCCGCGCTCGACGTCTCGCGGCCGCATACCGGCTGGTCGGAACAGGACCCGGCTGACTGGGTACGTGCGGCGGAAGAGGCGATCGCCGGGCTCAAGGCGGCGCATCCTGACGCGCTCGCCGCGGTCCGCGGCATCGGCCTCTCCGGCCAGATGCACGGTGCGACGCTCCTCGACGAAAACGATGCGGTGCTTCGACCCTCTATTCTCTGGAACGACACGCGCAGTTTTCGCCAGGCGGCGGCGCTCGACAGCGATCCGCAGTTCCGGGCGCTGACCGGCAATATTGTCTTCCCCGGCTTCACCGCACCGAAGCTCGCCTGGGTGCGCGAAAACGAACCGGAGGTTTTTGCCAGGGTGCGCTGGGTGCTGTTGCCCAAGGACTATCTGCGTCTGTGGCTGGCCGGCGAGCATATGTCGGAAATGTCGGATTCCGCTGGCACCTCCTGGCTCGATACGGGCAAGCGGCAGTGGTCGGAGAGTCTCCTTGCGGCCACCCACCTCGAAGAGCGGCAGATGCCGGATCTGGTCGAAGGGACGGACGTTGCCGGCACGCTCCGGCCGGAGCTCGCGAGCCGCTGGGGCATGGGGTCCGGCGTCGTTGTTGCCGGCGGCGCCGGCGACAATGCAGCATCTGCTTGCGGCATGGGCGCGGTTGGGGAGGGGCAGGCCTTCGTCTCGCTCGGAACGTCCGGGGTGCTCTTTGCCGCCAACGCCAGCTATCTTCCCAATCCGCAAAGCGCCGTCCATGCCTTCTGCCATGCGCTTCCCAACACCTGGCACCAGATGGGCGTGATCCTTTCGGCAACCGATGCGCTCAACTGGCATTCGGGCATCACTGGCAGGAGCGCTGCGGAGCTGACAGGCGAGCTTGGCGACATACTCAAGGCGCCGGGCTCGGTGACATTCCTTCCCTATCTCTCCGGAGAGCGTACTCCGCACAACGACGCGGCGATCCGCGGCGCCTTTGCCGGTCTCGGCCATGAAAGTTCTCGCGCCGCGCTGACACAGGCCGTGCTCGAAGGCGTCTCCTTCGCGATCCGCGACAGCCTGGAAGCGTTGCGCGCCGCCGGCACGAGGCTCACACGGGTCACGGCGATCGGCGGCGGCTCCCGGTCGCGCTACTGGCTGAAGTCGATCGCAACGGCACTGAACCTGCCGGTCAATCTGCCGGCCGACGGCGATTTCGGTGCCGCCTTCGGCGCAGCCCGGCTCGGCCTGATCGCCGCCACCGGCGCCGATCCGGTTGCGACCTGCTATGCGCCGGCGACGGCGGAGACAATCGCGCCGGACGCCTCGCTGGCGCCGGCCTATGAAGACGCCTACCAGCGCTATTGCCGGCTTTACCCCGCCATCAAGGGAGCGACGATCTAGCCAGTTCTGGCCCCGGCCGGCTTCGCGGGTCACGCTGAATGATGCAATGAAAACGATTACTTCCACCAATGGCCGCGTTCCGCAGCAGGCGGGCCGGCAACAGTCCTTGAGAGGAGACAGCCGTGAGCACCGGATTTTTCGGCGACATCGCCAAGATCAGATATGAAGGCCCGGAGAGCACCAATCCGCTCGCCTTCCGCCATTACAATCCGGACGAGATCGTCCTCGGCAAGCGGATGGAAGATCATCTGCGCTTCGCAGTTGCCTATTGGCACACCTTCGTCTGGCCGGGCGGCGACCCCTTCGGCGGACAGACCTTCGAGCGTCCCTGGTTCAAGGACTCGATGGAAGCGGCCAAGCTGAAGGCCGACGTCGCCTTCGAGTTCTTCCAGCTTCTCGGTACGCCGTTCTATTGCTTCCATGACGCCGACGTTCGTCCAGAGGGCCGGACCTTCGCCGAGAACACCAGCAATCTCAACGAGATCGTCGATTACTTCGCCAAGAAGCAGGCCGAGACCGGCGTCAAGCTGCTGTGGGGCACGGCGAATCTCTTCTCGAACCGGCGCTACATGTCGGGTGCGGCGACCAACCCGGACCCGGACGTCTTCGCCTTTGCCGCGGCAACTGTAAAGACCTGCATCGATGCGACACAGCGGCTTCGTGGCCAGAACTACGTGCTTTGGGGCGGGCGGGAAGGCTATGAGACGCTGCTCAACACCGATCTGAAGCGCGAACTCGACCAACTCGGCCGTTTCGTCAATCTCGTTGTCGAATACAAGCACAAGATCGGCTTCAAGGGCACGATCCTCATCGAGCCGAAGCCGCAGGAGCCGACCAAGCACCAGTACGACTTCGACGTTGCGACCGTCTATGGCTTCCTGAAGACGTACGGCCTCGAGAACGAGGTGAAGGTCAATATCGAGCAGGGCCACGCGATCCTTGCCGGCCACTCCTTCGAGCACGAGCTGGCGCTTGCCAATGCGCTCGGCATCTTCGGCTCGATCGACATGAACCGCAACGACTACCAGTCCGGCTGGGATACCGACCAGTTCCCGAACAATGTTCCCGAGATGGCGCTCGCCTATTATCACGTGCTCGCAGGCGGTGGCTTCAAGACCGGTGGCACCAACTTCGACGCAAAGCTGCGTCGCCAGTCGATCGATCCGGAAGATCTGCTTATCGGCCATGTCGGCGGCATGGATTGCTGCGCACGCGGCCTCAAGGCGGCGGCGAAGATGATCGAGGACAAGGGGCTCTCTGCGCCGCTGGAGAAACGCTATGCCGGCTGGAATGTGCCCGAGGCGAAGAAGATGCTCGAGGGCGGCTTCTCGCTTGACGAGATCGAGGCCTGGGTGCGCAAGGCCGACCTCAATCCGCAGCCGAAATCCGGCAAGCAGGAACTGCTGGAGAACATCGTAAACCGCTACGTCTGATGGCGGCATCGGTCGGAAACGGACGGGCGGCCTCGCATGACGCGACGCCCTCTCGCCGTTTCCGGAACTTCTTCGCGGCTCCTGTTTCGGCGCCTGCGGATACAAGAAATCCTCTTCGCATTGGGGCAGAAGCGGATTGCCCCTTGCGGAGAATCTGCTAGCTTCTCGCTCCTGCAACGTTGCAGGTATATGAGTTATCACGAAGTTTGCGGAGCGAGGCGGTTAAAGATCATCAGTCGACCGGCGTGCCGGTTTCTTAGACAGTGATTCACCAGGGAGGAAATTTGCATGAAGACGATCAAAGGACCGGGGCTCTTTCTTGCGCAATTCGCCGGCGATGCGGCGCCGTTTAACTCCTGGGACTCCATCACCAAATGGGCGGCGGATTGCGGCTACAAGGGTGTGCAGGTCCCGAGCTGGGACGGCCGGCTGTTCGACCTGAGGAAGGCGGCGGAATCGAGGACCTATTGCGACGAGATCGCCGGCAAGGCGCGTGACAACGGCGTCGAGATCACCGAGCTTTCGACGCATCTGCAGGGCCAGTTGGTGGCCGTGCATCCCGCCTATGATGAGGCGTTCGACGGCTTTGCCGCACCGGAGGTGCGTGGCAATCCGAAGGCGCGCCAGCAATGGGCAGTGGAACAGGTGAAGCTGGCGCTGACGGCGTCGAAGAATCTCGGCCTCGATGCGATGGCAAGCTTCTCCGGCGCGCTCGCCTGGCCCTTCGTCTATCCCTGGCCGCAGCGTCCCGCGGGCCTGGTGGAGACCGCCTTTGACGAGCTTGCCCGGCGGTGGAAACCGATCCTCGATCATGCGGAGGATTGCGGCGTCGATGTCTGCTACGAGATCCACCCGGGCGAGGACTTGCACGACGGCATCACCTACGAGATGTTCCTGGAGCGCACCGGCAACCATGCCCGTGCCTGCATGCTCTACGATCCGTCGCACTACGTGCTGCAGTGCCTCGACTATCTCGACAATATCGACATCTACAGGGACCGCATCCGGATGTTCCACGTCAAGGATGCGGAGTTCAACCCGACCGGCCGGCAGGGCGTCTATGGCGGCTACCAGGGCTGGGTGAACCGGGCAGGCCGCTTCCGCTCGCTCGGCGACGGCCAGGTCGATTTCGGCGCGGTCTTCTCGAAGATGGCGGCGAACGATTTCGCCGGCTGGGCGGTGGTCGAGTGGGAGTGCTGCCTGAAACATCCGGAAGACGGCGCGCGCGAAGGGGCGGAGTTCGTCCAGGCGCATATCATCCGCGTCACCGAAAAGGCTTTCGACGATTTCGCCGACAGCGGCACCGACGAGGCTGCGAACAGGCGGATGTTGGGGCTTTGAGCGGAAAGCGACTTCCCAGTCGTTCCCAAAAAGACCCTCCACAACCCCTCCCCACCAACGGGGGAGGGCGTCGCCGCGACGGCGCCGTAAATTTCTCCCCTTCGTGGGGGAGGATGCCCGGCAGGGCAGAGGGGGTTTAACCCCCAGCACCAAATCTGATCAGGAGAGAACGGCATGGCTATCGAGGGAAGCAGTACGGAAACTCGGCAGAAGCGGATCCGGCTCGGCATGGTGGGCGGCGGTTCCGGCGCCTTTATCGGCGCCGTGCACCGGATCGCCGCGAGGCTTGACGATCAATACGAGCTGGTCGCCGGCGCTCTGTCGTCGACAGCAGAGAAGGCGCAGGCCTCGGGACGCGAGCTCGGGCTCGACTCGTCGCGCGTCTATTCGGATTACAAGGAAATGGCGATCCGAGAGGCGAAGCTGAAGAACGGCATCGAAGCGGTGGCGATCGTCACGCCGAACCACGTTCATTACGCGGCGGCGAAGGAGTTCCTGAAGCGCGGCATTCACGTGATCTGCGACAAGCCGCTGACCTCGACGCTTGCCGACGCGAAGAAACTCCAGAAGGCGGCGGAGGAAAGCGATGCGCTCTTCGTGCTGACGCATAATTACACCGGCTATCCGATGGTGCGCCAGGCGCGCGAGATGATCGCTAATGGCGAGATCGGCACCGTCCGTCTGGTGCAGATGGAATATCCGCAGGACTGGTTGACCGAAAATATCGAGCAGTCCGGCCAGAAGCAGGCGGCCTGGCGGACCGATCCGGCCCGCTCCGGCGCCGGTGGCTCGACCGGCGATATCGGCACGCATGCCTACAATCTCGGCTGTTTCGTTTCCGGGCTCGAGCTCGACGAACTCTCGGCCGATCTCGACAGTTTCGTCGCCGGCCGCCAGCTCGACGACAATGCCCATGTGCTGCTGCGCTTCAAGGAGAAGGACGGCGCGCGGGCGAAGGGCATGCTCTGGTGCAGCCAGGTGGCGCCGGGGCACGAAAACGGGCTTATGGTGCGGGTCTACGGCACCAAGGGCGGTCTGGAATGGGTCCAGAAGGATCCGAACTACCTCTGGCACACGCCCTTCGGCGAGCCGAAACGCCTGCTGACGCGGGCCGGCGCCGGCGCCTCGCCGGCAGCGGCGCGCGTTTCGCGCGTTCCATCGGGCCATCCGGAAGGCTATCTCGAAGGCTTCGCCAATATCTATGCGGAAGCGGCGCGGGCGATCTTCGCTAAAAGAATCGGGGAGACGGTGGCTCCGGCTGTCACATATCCGACGATAGACGATGGCATGAAGGGCATGATCTTCGTCGATGCCTGCGTGCGCTCGTCGCAGCGCAACGGCGCCTGGATCAAGGTCTGAAGCGCAACCCGGGAAAAGGGCGATGCAAGCGCGCCCGTTTCCCGGGTTGACATTTGCCGTCGCACCTTTAGGCCACGGTCACACAATGAACGACGTGGCGGCGGCTTCAGGCGCGCCACTCAGCAGATGATGACGGGAGAGAACGATGATAGAAGCCAAGAAACTTGCCAAGCGTTTTCCCGGCGACTTTATCTTCGGCGTGGCCACCGCCTCCTTCCAGATCGAGGGCGCTAGCAAGGCGGACGGGCGCAAGCCCTCCATCTGGGACGCCTTCTCCAATATGCCCGGCCGCGTCTTCGAGGGCCACAACGGCGATGTCGCCTGCGACCACTACAATCGAATGGAGCAGGATCTCGATCTCATCCAGAGCCTTGGCGTCGAGGCCTACCGCTTCTCGATCGCCTGGCCGCGCATCATTCCGGAAGGCACCGGGCCGATCAACGAGAAGGGGCTCGACTTCTACGATCGCCTTGTCGACGGCTTGAAAGCCCGCGGTATCAAGGCTTTCGCGACGCTCTATCACTGGGACCTGCCGCTGGCGCTGATGGGCGACGGCGGCTGGACGGCGCGGACGACCGCCTATGCCTATCAGCGCTACGCGAAGACGGTGATCGCCCGCCTCGGCGACCGGCTCGATGCAGTGGCGACCTTCAACGAGCCCTGGTGCTCGGTGTGGCTTAGCCATCTCTACGGCATCCACGCGCCGGGCGAACGCAACATGGACGCGGCGCTCGCGGCACTCCATTTCACCAATCTCGCCCATGGTCTGGGCGTCGCGGCCATCCGCTCAGAACGGGCGGACCTGCCGGTCGGCATCGTCATCAATGCCCATCCGGTCTATCCCGGCAGCGACAGCGCCGAGGACAAGGCAGCGGCCGAGCGCGCCTTCGACTTCCATAACGGCGTCTTCTTCGGGCCGATCTTCAGGGGCGAGTATCCCGAGGGCTTCCTCGCAGCACTCGGGGGCCGGATGCCGCTGATCGAGGATGGCGACATGGCGACGATCGCCCAGCCGCTCGACTGGTGGGGCCTCAACTATTATACGCCGATGCGCGTTTCGCACGATCCGGTAGCGGGCGCCGAGTATCCGGCGACGACCAATGCGAAACCGGTCAGCGAGGTGAAGACCGACATTGGCTGGGAGGTCTATGCGCCGGCGCTCGGGGCGCTG
Source organism: Sinorhizobium fredii USDA 257 (assembly GCF_000265205.3). Taxonomy (NCBI): domain Bacteria; kingdom Pseudomonadati; phylum Pseudomonadota; class Alphaproteobacteria; order Hyphomicrobiales; family Rhizobiaceae; genus Ensifer; species Ensifer fredii. Next base: position 5,567,158 of record NC_018000.1, on the reverse strand, counting down.
GTGGAGACCCTCAACGCCCGCTACAAGCTCCCGGATTGCTACATCACCGAAAACGGCGCCTGCTACAACATGGGCATCGAGAAGGGCGTCGTCGACGACCAGCCGCGGCTCGACTATATCGCCGACCACCTGTCGGTCACCGCCGACCTGATCGCCAAGGGCTATCCCATGCGCGGCTATTTCGCCTGGAGCCTGATGGACAATTTCGAATGGGCGGAAGGCTATCGCATGCGCTTCGGCATCGTCCACGTGGACTATCAGACGCAGGTCCGCACGATCAAGAAGAGCGGTCACTGGTACAAGGAAGTGGCGGAACAGTTTCCGAAGGGCAACCATAAGCCGGTCTGACCATGGAGAGAAAACCCCTCCACTTCTACGCGCTTTGCGGCAGCCAGAGGCGATCGTCATCGAACCGGGCCTTTGCTTGAGGCTTTGCGCCTCTCGGCGCCAACAGGCGTTGCGATCGAGATCTGCGACGTGATCGGCGACCTGCCGATCTTCAATCCCGATCGGGAAGGCGAGGCGACGCCGGCAACTGTCCGCTCCTTTGCTGCGAAAATCGCCGCTGCCGACGGACTGATCATCGCCTGCCCCGAGTATGCGCACGGCATCCCGGGCGGCTTGAAGAACGCGCTGGACTGGCTGGTGTCGCGAGATGAGGTCCCGTTCAAGCCGGTCATGCTTGCCCACGCGTCTCATCGCGGCGACCACGTTCTCGAGCAATTGACCGAGGTGCTGAACACCATGTCCTTGCATCTCGTGACGGAAGCCTTCCTTCGGGTTCCGTTGCTCGGCAAGGGCGAAGTCGACCGAGAAGAGATCCTGGGCGCAGCGTGCGCCAACGGGCTTTTGTCACGATGCCTTCGGACGTTCGCCGACTCGATTGTCGCAGGCGCTGCGGCCTAAGCCGCCGCCGCAAAAGAGCATGTTTTTTGTGTCGAGCCGGCGGTTTCTGGAAAGCCATATCTGTGAAAAGGCTCGCCCTGGCGCCATAAACGGCTATATCGCACGGTAGCCACCTGGCAACCAAGTTGAACGCACCGGCTTGCTGATGAATGAGAACTGCTCCCCGTTTCGAATGCGTTGTCGAATGTCCGACTGACCATACACGCACCCCGTCCCGGCAGAGTGGCAGGGACCAGAGTTTCGAACATCCGAGAGCATCATGTATCCTTCTATCGCTGTGATCCCTCTTTCGGGGGCGACCGGACAATGACCATCCCTACATCCACGATTGCGACGGACGACGCCGCCGTGGTCTTCGACGCCGTCTCCAAGCGCTTCGCCGGATCCGGCGAGAGCGCGGCCTTCACTGCTCTCGACAATGTCAGCCTGACGGTCGGCCGCGGCTCGATCACCGGCATCATCGGCCGCTCCGGCGCCGGAAAATCCACGCTGATCCGGCTGGTCAACGGCCTCGAAAAGCCTTCGGGCGGCAAGGTGTTCGTCGATGGGGTCGACGTCGGCCCACTCGACGAAGCGGGCCTGCGCGATCTTCGCCGTTCTGTCGGAATGATCTTCCAGCACTTCAACCTGCTTTCGTCGCGCACCGTCTTCGGCAACGTCGCTTTGCCGCTGGAAATCGCCGGCATCGATCGGCATGCGATCGAGGCGCGGGTGCTGCCGCTTCTCGACCTTGTCGGGCTCGCGGACAAGCACACCCGCTATCCGGCCGAGCTTTCCGGCGGCCAGAAGCAGCGCATCGGCATTGCCCGGGCGCTGGCGACCGAGCCGAAGCTGCTGCTCTCGGACGAAGCGACATCGGCGCTCGATCCGGAAACGACCCAGTCGATCCTCGAGCTTCTGAAGCGGATCAATGCGGAGCTCGGGCTGACGGTGCTGCTCATCACCCATGAGATGGAAGTGGTGAAGGCCGTCACCTCCGACGTGGCGGTGATCGACAAGGGCGAAATCGTCGAACGCGGCCGCACCTTCGACGTCTTCACCCATCCGAGGCACGAGACGACTAGGGCCCTTCTTTCCGGTCTGCCGGGGTCGAAGCTGCCAGAGGCAATCGCCAGAGGATTGAAACCTGCCGCCGCCCCCGGCGATCGTATCGTCGTGCGTCTTACCTTCTTCGGCGCGGCCGCCGAGCGGCCGCTGATCTCGCAACTCATCCAGTCGATCGGCGCCGAGGTCAACATCATCGCCGGCACGATCGACGAGATCGGCGGCAAGCCCTACGGCTCGCTGGTCGTCGCCTATGGGGCGGATCCGGAAAACTTGGGGAAGGCGGATCGTTTCTTCGCCGAGAACGGACTGGTCACGGAGGTGCTCGGCTATGTCGCCTGATCTTCTGCTGCTCATCGGCAAGGCCACGCTCGACACGCTGCGGATGGTGGCGATCGCCGGCTTCATCGGCGCGCTGATCGGCCTGCCGATCGGCATCTTCCTTGCAACCAGCGGCAAGGGCGAGCTGTTCCCGGCGCCGAACGTCAACCGTGCCGTCGGCCTTATCGTCAATGCGACGCGCTCGACGCCCTTCATCATTCTCGTGGTGGCAATCATCCCGTTCACGCGGCTGGTCACCGGAACCTCGATCGGCACGAAGGCGGCGATCGTGCCCCTGACGATCGCGACCATTCCGTTTTTCGCGCGTCTCGTCGAGGCGGCGATCCGCGACGTCGACAAGGGGCTGATCGAGGCGGCCCGCGCCATGGGCGCCACCCCGGTGCAGATCGTCTTCAAGGTGCTGCTTGCCGAAGCGCGGCCGGCGTTGACGCTGGCGCTCACCATGACCATCGTCAGCTTGATCGGCTATTCGGCGATGGTGGGCGCGGTCGGCGGTGGCGGGCTCGGCGACCTCGGCATCCGCTACGGCTATCAGCGCTTCATGCCGGACGTCATGCTGATCGTCGTCGTCGTGCTGATCGTCCTCGTGCAGCTCGTGCAGAGCGCCGGCGACCGCCTGGCGCGCCGCTTCGACAAGCGCAGCCGCAAGACCTGACCTTTCCTGCCCTCCCACACCCAAGGAGCCTCACATGAAGACCATCCTCCTCGCAGCCTCGCTCGCCCTTGCCTTTACGGCCGGAGCGGCCCGCGCAGAAACCATCAAGGTCGGGGTGACGCCAGGGCCGCACGCCCAGATCATGGAAAAGGTCAAGGAAGTGGCGGCCACCAAGAATCTCGATATCGAGATCCTCGAATTCTCCGATTACGTGGTGCCGAACCAGGCGCTCGCCGATGGCGAGCTCAACGCCAATTCCTTCCAGCACAAGCCCTATCTCGACAACCAGGTGGCCGACCGCGGCTTCGATATCGTCAGCGTCGCCTATACCGTGAACTTCCCGATGGGTGTCTATTCGAAGAAGGTGAAGAGCCTTGACGAGCTCGCCGACGGCGCGACGGTCGCGATCCCGAACGACCCGACCAATGGCGGCCGCGCGCTGCTGATCCTCGTCGACAAGGGCCTGATCAAGCTCAAGGAAGGCGCTGGCCTCAAGGTCGGTCCGGCCGACGTCGTCGACAATCCGAAGAACCTGACCTTCGCCGAACTCGATGCCGCGCAGCTGCCGCGCTCGCTAGACGATGTCGACGCTGCCGTCATCAATACCAACTACGCACTTGAAGCCGGGCTCGACCCCTCCAAGGACCCGATCGCCCGCGAAGGCGAGAAGGCGCCTTACGTCAACATCATCGCTGTCAGCGGCAAGGAAAAGGACGCGCCCTGGGTCAAGACGTTGGTCGAGTCCTATCACAACGACACGGTGAAGGCGTTTATCAACGACACGTTCAAGGGCTCGGTCATCGCCGGCTGGTGAATTTCCGCCGTAGGAAACCGCGCACCACGAGCTGGTGCGCGGTTTTGTTTGATTGCCAGGAATTCCGCGCTAGGTTCCTTGGCTTTGGAGGGGGAGAGCGTGATGAAAGGTACATGCCTGTGCGGCGCGGTGCGCTATGAGACGAAAGGCAGGCCGCTTTATTCCGGTTTCTGTCATTGCCGAGACTGCCAGAGGGCAACCGGGACCGGTCATTGCTGCTACATGATCTTCTCGCGTGCCGACGTCGATGTCACGGGCGAGCTCCGCGCTTACGAGAAGCTCGCCGAAAACGGCAATGTCACGATCCGCTACTTCTGCCCCACCTGCGGCAGCCAGATCTTCTCGTCCGGTCACGACCGTTGGACGGTCTATGCCGGCACCCTCGACGATATGTCGCTGTTTGAGCCCACCAATGCGGTCTTCACCCGCAGTCGCCCGCACTGGGACCGGAGCGCCATTCAGCTCGACGAATGTGAGACTCTCCCGGGGTAAAGGGGAAACGGCGAATTGACTTGCACCTTGAGCAGTCTTTAATCGGCCGCATGTCCATTGCGCTTTCATTCTCTGATAAATCGCTTCTGTCCGGCGAGCACGGCGAGGCCGCCGCCTTCGCCATGCGGCTGCTCGTCCGCTTCGCAGAGGCTGTCGGCGCGGAACGTTTTATCGATATCGAAGCAGCTCATATCGACGGCTGCCTCTATCTTGGCCAGGTGAGCCTCGACTTCATCGAGCATCTGGTCCATCTCGGCGGCCGTGTTCGCGTGCCGACGACGCTGAACGTCGGCTCCGTCGATCTCATCCATCCGGAGCTCTTTGCCGGCAGCGACGAGGTCGGCCGAGCCGGAGCGCGGCTGATGAAGGCGCATGAGGAGCTCGGCTGCGTGCCGACCTTCACCTGCGCGCCCTATCAGACGATCTTCCGGCCGCGTTTCGGCGCCCAGATCGCCTGGGCCGAATCGAACGCCATCGTCTTTGCCAATTCCGTGCTCGGCGCCCGCACCAACCGCTATGGCGATTTTATCGATCTCTGCTGCGCCCTGACGGGCCGCGCGCCCTGTTACGGCCTGCATATAGGCGAGAACCGCCGCGCCCGGGTGCTCGTCAAGGTCGAGAGCCTGCCCGAGGAGTGGGAGGAAGCGGGGCTTTCCTGCGTTGCCGTCGGTCACACGATCGGCAGGCGCTGCGGCGACCGGGTGCCGGCGATCACCGGTCTGCCGGCCTCGACGAACGAGGACGATCTGAAGGCGCTCGGTGCCGTCGCCGCTTCCGCGGGTGCGGTTGCGCTTTTCCATGCCGTCGGGCTGACGCCGGAGGCGCCGACCACCGACGCGGCTTTCCAGGGCAGAGCGCCGGAAGAGGTGATCCGGCTTACCGCGGCGGACCTCCGAGAAACCGCGCATAACCTCTCGACGGTCCCGGACGGAACGCCACTGACCGCAGTCAGCCTGGGCACACCGCATTTCTCGCTCTCCGAGTTCGAACGGCTGATGCGGCTGATCGACGGTGCGCGGCCGGTGATCGACGTCTATGTCAACACCCATCGGGCGGTGCTCGAGGAGTTGCAAAGACGCGGCTGGGAGGAGCGCCTGAGGGCAGCCGGTGTAACGCTTGTCATCGATACCTGCACCTACGTGACCGCGGTGATGCGCGACGTGTCCGGCGCCGTCATGACCAATTCCGGCAAATGGGCCTATTACGCGCCGGGCAATATCGGCGTCGAGGTGGCCTTCGGATCGCTAGCGGACTGTGTCGCATCGGCCCGGGCCGGAAAGGTGGTGCGGCTGTGACAGTGAAATTCCAGGCAATGACGCTGGTCGCAGGCTCGGCGGAGGCAGAAACGCTGGTGCTCACGGAACCCTTGAGCTTCTGGGGCGGCCTCGACTCGGCAACCGGCCGGATCATCGACCAGTGGCATCCGGAGAAGAACGAAGTGATGAGCGGCCGTATCCTGGTGATGCGGGCAGGGCGCGGCTCGAGCTCCGGGAGTTCGGTGCTGGCGGAAGCGCTTCGGCGCGGAACCGGTCCGGCGGGTATCGTGCTGCTGGCGCGCGACGCGATCGTCACCGTCGGGGCGATGGTCGCGGCCGAGCTCTATGGAAGGGCCTGCCCGGTGGTCCTCGCCAGCGAGGCGGATTGGACGACGATCACCGGGGCCGGGTCACTTGCGATCGACGCCCGAAACGAAGCAGCGACGATCGAAATTTGACTCTTGCGATCGTGGCTTTCAGCTGCCGAGATGCCGCGCGCCGCGCTTCTTCGCCAATGCGATCTGCCGCTGCCGCTCCCGGTAGCGCTCGCGGTCCTCGTCGGTGCGGACTTCGTGACAGTGAACGCAGGCGACGCCTTCCTCGTGAAGCGGTGACAGGAGGTCCTCTGGCGTCAGGGGCTGGCGGCAGGCATGGCAGAGCGTGTGCTCGCCTTCCGCGAGGCCATGGGTGACGGAGACACGCTCGTCGAAAACGAAGCAGGCGCCGTCCCAAAGGCTCTCCTCCGCCGGGACTTCCTCGAGATATTTCAGGATGCCGCCTTTGAGGTGGTAGACCTCGTCGAAGCCCTGTTCCTTCATGAAGGCGGTTGCCTTCTCGCAGCGGATACCGCCGGTGCAATACATGGCGATCTTCGGCTTGTTGTGCAGGCCGGTATGGTTGCGGACCCAGTCGGGAAACTCGCGGAAGGTCTTGGTCTTCGGATCGACAGCGCCGCGGAAGAGGCCGATCGCCGTCTCGTAGTCGTTGCGCGTGTCGATGACCAGCGTTTCCGGATCGGCGATCAGCGCGTTCCATTCCTTAGGCTCGACATAGGTACCGACCACCTTGTTGGGGTCGATGGTCTCGACGCCCATGGTGACGATCTCCTTTTTCAGCCGCACCTTCATGCGCAGGAAGGGCATGGCCGTGGCCCGGCTTTCCTTGTGCTCGAGGCGGGCGAATTCCGGCTGGGCGCGCAGATAGGCAAGCACTGCGGCAATGCCCGCGTCGGTGCCGGCGATCGTGCCGTTGATCCCTTCATGCGCGAGAAGCAGCGTACCCTTCACTTCGTTGGCGTCGCAGATCGCCTGCAGCGGTTCGCGGAAGTCGGCGAAGCGCGGAAAGGAAACGAAATGATAGAGCGCGGCCACCAGGAACTGGCCCTGCGCCTCCGGGCGCGGTGTCGTGAACATGTCGGTCATAGGACACGCAAATACAGCTTTCACAGGCCAGGCGCAATTGCGGCGAATCGGACCCGAAAGGCCCACCCCTTACCGCCCGGCCTCGAGCCACAGCAGTTCGATCATGCGGCTCTCGCCCGGGTCGTCGAGGAAGACCGCCGCTGCCCGCTGCAGGGCTTCCAGTCTCAGATCCTCTTGCCGGGTGATGGCGGCGGAAAGGAGATGGGCCTGGTTGTGGCTGTCGCCAGCGAGCTCCGGCTCTTCGTTGATGAGGGACGTCATCGTGGCGAGGTCGTTCAAATGGCCGAGCACGTCGACCAGTTCCTTGGTCTCCGCCCTTTTCGCTTGCATCGCCGAGGGCCATGTCTCTCGCAAAAGCCCCAGATTCATCCTGTAGTCCTGGGCGCGCTTGCGCAACTCGCGCAAGAGCTTGGCCTCGGTGCTCGTTTCGCAGGCGGCGTTGCGAACGGTCGAGAGATTGCGCGCCACATCTCGGATGCGGGCGTTTTCCTGCTTCTGAAAGAGTGGAGCATCGCAGGCGATGAGTCGGTAGAGCGAGCGCGGGCGCTTGAAGCTCTTGCGCCCATCGTGGATGGCTTCGTGCACGCCCGCCGGCTGATCCTTGAGCACCGCCACCGCGCGCTCGAGCTGCTCGGTGTCGACGGCGCGAAAGTCCCCGGTGAAGGCGGCCCGGACTGAAGGCGCAGGTCATGGTTACGCGACCAGCAGTCCTTCGGTGGCCAGCGCCTGGTTGGAATAGCGGCGGTCGCCGGTGATCTCGCGGCCCAGCCATGCGGGAAGGGCGGGCAGGTCCGTCTCCTTCTTCATCTCGACCTCGGCGACGACCAGGCCTTCGAGCGCTCCCTCATAAACATCGACCTCCCAGGTGAAGCCCTTGTGCGGCACGCGATAGCGACGCTTCTCGATGACGATGCCGACGGCCTGGGTCAGCAACTCGCGAGCGTCGTCCATGGGCAGGTCGTATTCATACTCGTTCCGCACGAGGGCCGATTTGCCGATCTTGACTGTAAGGCGGGCCCATTTGTTTCCATGGATTCGCACGCGCACCGAACGATCATCCATGGTGACGATATAGGCTTGGCGTAGCCTGATGCCACCGTCGGCGCGCCCCCTCCAGTCGTCGGAAGCAACCAGGAACTTGCGCTCTATCTCCTTCGCCATGGAATGTCCTGCCATTCGAGAGGTCGACCGTCATCAAACTATCGCATTGCGGGTTAGGCTCAAGCCATCTCTTGTTGCAGATGATATTTGATCGCCTTCTTTTGTAGGGCGCGGACGGCGCAGGGCCTTTCGGTCTCGACAATGACAGGCGGGCGGAGTATGCGGGTGCAGATTCAATCGTTTTAAAAGGACGGCGGGCATGAGCGCGAAGACCGACAAGCTTCTTTCCATCCTCAAGCTGCAACCGGTGGTGCCGGTGCTGGTGATCGACGACGCAGCAACTGCAGTCCCGCTCGCACGCGCCTTGGTCGCCGGAGGCCTGAAGGCGATCGAGATCACGCTGCGCACTCCGGCGGCGCTGGAGGCGATCCGCGCCGTGGCCAACGAAGTCGAAGGCGCGGTTGCCGGTGCGGGCACCATCCTCAACGCCGCGCAGTTCGAACAGGCCGTGGAGGCGGGCTCGCAGTTCATCGTTAGCCCCGGTACGACGCAGGAGTTGATTGATGTCGCCAATGACCACGCGGTGCCGCTGCTGCCGGGGGCGGCTACGGCGAGCGAGGTGATGGGGCTTCGCGAGGAAGGCTACGACGTCATGAAGTTTTTCCCGGCCGAGCAGGCCGGCGGCGCCGCCTATCTGAAATCGCTGTCCTCGCCGCTCGCCGGCACCTTGTTCTGCCCGACCGGCGGCATTTCGCTTTCCAATGCGCGCGACTATCTTTCGCTGCCGAACGTCGTCTGCGTCGGTGGCTCCTGGGTGGCGCCGAAGGAACTGGTTGCTGGCGGCGACTGGGCCGGCATCACCAAGCTCGCCGCCGAGGCCTTTGCGCTGAAAGGCTGACCGGGCGACACGCAGGGTTATCCATCAAGCAAGCTGGGCTCACGTCCGGCTTTTTGGGGTCCGGTGCGTATTTGTATTTTCGCCTCGCGGTTCCTATGTCTCACTCCGCCAACGACGACGCAGAGAGGCAGCCGCTTCCGCGCGTCAAACTTAAGGAGCGAGACCGATGTTCGACGCGAAGAAATTGCTGGATCAGTTCTTGGGTTCCCAGGTGCCCGGCGCCGGCGGCACGGTTCGCGGCCGCGCCGACCAGGTGACACAACTCGCCAAGGGCAATCCCCTGGCGTCCGGAGCGATCGCGGCCGTGCTGCTCGGCACGAAATCAGGACGCAATCTGGCCGGCAATGCGGCTGTTCTCGGCGGGCTGGCGGCGATCGCTGGCCTCGGCTACCAGGCATACAAGAACTATCAGGCCGGGCAGGCGCCGCAACCAGCGTCGCGTGCACCCATGGAACTCCCCGCGCCGCCGGCAGATTCTGGCTTCGCAGCACCGGAGGCGCTCAGCGATGACTTCGCGCTGGTGCTCGTTCGCGCCATGATCGCCGCCGCCCGGGCAGATGGCCATATCGACGAGACCGAGCGTCGCCGGATCATGGACAAACTCTCCGTTTCGGGTCTCTCGGCGGATGCTGCGGCTTTCCTCGAAGCCGAGCTCGCCAATCCGATCGACCTCGACGCCATCGTCGCTGCCGGCAAGACGGAAGAAGAACGGGTCGAGATCTATACAGCATCACGGCTTGCGATCGAGCCGGATGGCCGGGCGGAGCGCGGCTATCTCGATCTTCTCTCCGGCCGGCTGGGCCTGCCTGACGCGCTTGTCGACCACATCGAGGCGACGGTTTCGGCGGCCAAGGTTTCTGTCTGAGATGCAGCGCAATGAGCGGAGCGCATCCGTTCCGCTCATGGTTCGATCACGAGTTTGAATTTGAAACGCGGCGGTGTCTGTCCTATTGCCAAAAGCAAGTGGAACGCGGGAGTGGTCGATGCGCGATCTTGCCAATTGGAACGGATGCCCGGCGCCGCAGCCGGTATTGATCGAGGGTCGATATGTCCGGCTGGAGCCCTACGACCGGGCGACGCATCTCGAGCCACTCTGGCACGATGCCTTCGGCGGCCCGGCGATCAACCCGCTGCTCAAATACTTCACGCAGGACGATTTTTCGGGAATCGAGGCTTTCGACGACTGGCTCTCGGCCGTTCAGGCGAATTCCGGCTGGATCACCGAAGTGTTCCGCGACAAGGCGACCGGCCGTGTCGTCGGGATGGCGAACTACATGCGCGCCGACCCGGCCAATGGCGTCGTCGAGGTTGGCGGTGTGGCGCACGGGCCGGCGATGGCGCGTTCGCCGCTCTCGACGGAAGCGCATTACCTGATGGCGAGGCACGTCTTCGAGGATCTCGGCTATCGTCGCTATGAGTGGAAATGCCACAGCGAAAACCAGCCGAGCCGCGCCGCGGCCCTGCGACTCGGTTTCACCTTTGAAGGCATTTTCCGACAGCACATGATTTCCAAACACGCCAACCGCGACACGGCGTGGTTCTCGATGATCGACCGCGAATGGCCTCTCCTCAAGGCCGCATTCGAGGACTGGCTTTCTCCCGACAATTTCGATCGCGAAGGGCGCCAGAAGCGGCGTCTCGAGGATATCCGCGCGGAACTCGCGACAAAGGAGCGAGCGTGAGCACGCCCGAGAAAAAGGAAAGGTCGGCGGCGATCGCGGCAGCGATCATCCTGGCGGTCGTCGGCATCGGCTTCTTCGTGCTGCCGTCGATCATGGTGCGGCTCGGCGACATCTCGCCCTGGCTCGCCGCCGGCGTCGGCGCCCTCTTCGTGCTCGGCTTCTTCCTGATCTTCTGGCTGCGCGCCCGCCATCAGCGGCGGCACGGCCTATAGCCTGAGTGCGCCTCAGCCCTGCAGCGCGGCACCCAACAGAACCAGCCCAAGCACCAGCACCAGCAGCGCGCCGGCGATTTCGATGCCGTTCGAGATGCGTGCCGCAGCCGATTGGCTTGAGGCATAGCGCAGCGCAAATCCCTTGGCGGTGACGGCGAGCGTCGCCAGGATCGAGACGGTGATCGCGGTGCCGATCGACATAGCGAAGACCGAAAGAACGCCGCCCAGATAGAGCCCGTTCAAAAGCGCGAAAGAGAGCACGATCAGGGCACCGGAGCAGGGGCGCAGGCCCACCGCGACGATCGCCGACCAGGCTTCGCTAAGCGCAAAACGATCGCCCTTGAGCATTTGTGGGTCGGGTGCATGGGCGTGACCGCAGGTCGTGCAGACCTCGCCATGGCCATGCGCGTGGCCGTGATCATGGTGGAGATGGCGATGTGGGTGATCATGGCCGTCGTGGCCATGGTCGTGATGGGCATGCCCGTCAGCAACGGCCATCGCCGGCCGCGTCATCGACCGCAGCTTGCGGAAGACGAGCCAGCCGCCGAAGGCGGCGATCAGCGCATAGCTTGCGACCTCGAGCGCGTGGGTTGCGCGAGTCATGTTGATGGAGGAGCCGCGCAGCACGAGATAGACGGCGCCGATCAGCAGGATCGCCACGACGCCCTGCAGGATCGAGGAAAGGAAGGACAGCAGCACGCCGCGCTTCAGTTCCGTCTCATTGGCGATCATGTAGGAGGAAATCACCGCCTTGCCGTGGCCCGGCCCGGCCGCATGGAAGACGCCATAGGCGAAGGAGAGGCCGATCAGCGACCAGAGCTGCCAGGGGTTCTCGCGCATGCCCTTGAGCGCGCCGGTCAGCAGCCGATAGAAGTTCTGTTGCTCCATGTTGACCCAGGCGAAAAACCCGCCGAGGACGCCGGTGGTCTGGATCGAAGGCTCTGCGGAGCCGATGCCGAGCGGCGATTGCGCCATGGCGAGCGTCGCCGAAAGGGCTGTCAACAGAAGGCCGGCGACGAGCGGACCGGCGATCCTGCGCGGGTTCAGCATGTGACCTCGATCCTCGTTGCGAAGAGCTTCGACATGTCGGTACCGGTCGGGTCGCTCCAGAACGCGTCGGTGAGCGTGTCCTTGTTCTCGGCCAGCACCTCGTCCGGATCCGGCCGCACCACCTGATGCTGGCAGGCCTCGATCTTCTCGCCGATTACGGTGAGATCGTCGTCGGTCGGGAAGTCCATCGCCGTGTACATGGTCGGGTCGTAGACGCCGAAGGAGAGCTTGCCCTTGAGCGGCATCGCCTCGGCCGGCTTGACCGCGAACATCATCAGCAGCTGGTTGTCCTTGTAGTCGACCGCGATGCTGTCGGGCCGGCTCACTTTTACCGATTTTCCGTTGTCGGAAATCGTCGTGTAGTAGTTGTACTCGGAAAGCGACTCGAGCACGGTCTGGCCGACCTCCTTCAGCTCGTCCGGGTCGAGCGTGGCGTTGGAGTTCTTGTCGAAGTCGAGCACGACGCTTGCCGAAAACAGCTCGTCGAACCGCCAGACGTTGCGCAGCTCGCCAATATTTCCCTTGTCGTCGGAGACGATCTCCAGCCGCGCCTCGGCGAAGATGTGCGGATGGGCGGCGGCGAGCCCGGGCGCCAGCAGGGTCGCAAGGCCGGCCAGGACGAGGCGTTGTGTGTTCATGGGAATTAGAAATCCTTTTCGGTCGAGGGACCGGGCGAATCGCCCCTCGAATGTACCGTAAATGGGACGAAATTGGGACTTGTGCAGGCAAAATGCCGGGCGCGCTCCCATGTCTCGCCGCGTTCATTGCGACTTGCGGAACCAGCCGTGCAGGAAATCGACGAAGGTGCGAACCTTAGTCGGCAGATAGCGCCGGTGCGGATAGATCGCGTAGATGCCGCGGTCCTTGGGGAGAAACTCCTCAAAGAGCGTCACCAACTCGCCCGACAGGATCTTCGGCCGGGCGATGAAGTCGGGCAGGACCGCGATCCCGATGCCGGTGACCGCAGCGCGCGCCGCGGCAAGCGGGCTGTTGACCTCGATCGGCCCGCTCACCGACACGGTGAAGGGCGAACCGTCGGGCTCGATGAAACGCCAGTTGGAATAGGAGCGGCCATTGGTGTCGAGAATGCATGGAACATGCGCAAGGTCGGTCGGGTGCGCAAACGGACCGGCCTTCGCCAGGAAATGCGGCGAGGCGCAGACCAGCAACTGGAAGTCGTCGAGCTTGCGGGCGATCAGCGTCGAATCCTCAAGCCGCGTGATGCGGATCGCCACATCGAAGCCTTCCTCGACGAGGTCGACGAAGCGGTCGTCCGAGACTATCTCCAACGACAGTTCCGGATGCTGCTTGCCGAAATCGATCAGCGACTGGCCGATCTCCGCATCGACGAAGGTCCGCGGCACGGTGATTCGGAGCCGGCCGCGCAGGTCGGAATTGTTGGCACGCACGAGATCGGCGAGATTGTCGATCTCCTTCAGGATTTCGGATGCCGTGCGGTAATAGGTATGGCCGGCCTCGGTCAGCGAGAACTGCCGCGTCGTGCGGTTGAGGAGGAGCGCGCCGAGCTCGTCTTCGAGTTCGCGGACATATTTTGACAACAGCGCCTTGGATTTGCCGATACGACGGGCGGCGGCCGAAAAACCTTCCGCGTCCACGACATCGATGAAGGCGCGGATGCGGGTTAAAGTGTCCATGATTCGACTTTCTCTTTTCACCCTGCGGGAGCCGAACATCTCCCTCCGGAGTCCTTTTTTGGGCGTCTCTGCCGCGCGCACCGGCCTCGCCGCGATGTTCATTGAAAGTGAACACTCACGCCATGGTCGGGTCCAGAAAAATTTAGGGGCGAAGCGGAAAAAACTCTTGATTACGACAGTGATTTTTCTTACCTACGCCCTTGCCCAAAGTCGCACGTGCCTGTGGGTGTCCGCCGACCCTCGATTAGGTGAGGGTATCGGTAAGGTACCTGGAACTAACCCCTCCAGTCGCTATTCCGGCCAACCGGGAAATGCGAGGACATCTTGAAGCAACGACGGTGCGGGCCTTTCTGGTGTCTGCCGGCTCTCCAACAGCCGGGGTTACTGAAGAGGCACACCTTCATTGCCGGAAGTGCGGTTGGGTTATTCCCTCCAATCCATGGCAGACAAAGCCGAATCTTAGCCTTTGCGGGCTTGGATTCATCGTTTCGCGCACCGAGCGCATGCATGGTTCCGGGGTCTCCACCGGCTGGGTCCAGTGCAAGCGCGCGTATGCCCTTTGTCCTCCACAGTTGTGGAGTCTAATGGATCGGGGAATAAAGCCATGACCACCGCACGCATCATCGACTTCCTCAACACCCGACGACCCGAAGGCCCCTGCCTCGTTGTCGACCTCGACATCGTGCGCGACAATTTCAAGGCCTTCCGTCATGCGCTGCCCGACAGCGCGATCTACTACGCCGTGAAGGCCAACCCGGCGCCGGAAGTTCTGCGCCTTCTCGCCGGTCTCGGCTCCAATTTCGATTGCGCGTCCGTCGCCGAAATCGAAATGGCGCTCGATGCCGGTGCGACCCCGAGCCGCATCTCTTATGGCAATACCATCAAGAAGGAGCGCGACATTGCCCGCGCCCATGCGCTGGGCATCAACCTCTTCGCGGTCGACAGCCATGAAGAGGTCGAGAAGGTGGCGCGCGCCGCTCCGGGCGCCCGTGTATTCTGCCGCGTCCTCACCGATGGCGAAGGCGCCGAATGGCCGCTGTCGCGCAAGTTCGGCTGCGTGCCGCAGATGGCCGTCGACGTGCTCGTCTATGCCCATCAGCTCGGCCTCGTCTCCTACGGCGTGTCGTTCCATGTCGGTTCGCAGATGACGAAGCTCGACGCCTGGGATGCGGCGCTCGCCGATGCCAAGCGCGTCTTCGGCCAGCTTGCCAAGCAGGGCATCGAGCTCAAGATGGTCAACATGGGCGGCGGCTTCCCGACGAAGTACCTGAAGGACGTTCCGTCGGCCGAAGCCTATGGCCAGGCGATCTTCGGTGCGCTGAAGAAGCACTTCGGCAATAACATTCCGGAGACAATCATCGAACCGGGCCGCGGCATGGTCGGCAATGCCGGCGTGATCAAGGCGGAAGTCGTTCTCGTCTCGAAGAAATCGGACAACGACAGCCACCGCTGGGTGTTCCTCGATATCGGCAAGTTCGGCGGTCTCGCCGAGACGATGGACGAGGCGATCCGCTACCCGATCCGCACGGCGCGCGATGGCGACGAGATGGAGCCCTGCGTCATTGCCGGCCCGACCTGCGACTCGGCCGACGTGCTCTACGAGAAGAACATGTACCCGCTGCCGATCTCGCTGACGATCGGCGACGAGGTTCTGATCGAGGGCACCGGCGCCTACACGACGACCTACTCGGCCGTCGCCTTCAATGGCTTCGAGCCGCTGAAAGCCTATGTGATCTGATCCTGCCTGCTCCCGCTTTTAAGCGGGAGCGGCGACTTCACAATTTTTTGCAGTTCCGCCTGAAGCGGTTTTGATGACGGGAGGCCCCGATGGCCGCTGTTGTTGACACCTTGCGCGCGTACTTCGCGCCGTCCACCTTTGTGATCGATGCCGAAAATCCGGGCGACGTCGTCGCGCGGGAAAACCTGCTCGACCGGGCGATGGGTCCCGGCCGCCACAGGAAGTCGTCTGAAAAGCTGCGGCGCGGCCGCGTGCCGGCCGAGGGGCTCGCCCTCGTGGCCCGCGACGTCGATGGCCATGTCATTGGCACCGTGCGTCTCTGGAACGTCGAGGCCGGCGTAAACTGCGAAGGGCAGGCCGTGCCGGCGCTGCTACTCGGCCCGCTCGCCGTCGACCCGGCGCATGAAGGCAAGGGGATCGGCGGCACGCTGATGCGGGCGGCGATCCAGGAAGCCAAGAACCGTGGCCACGGCGCTATCCTTCTTGTGGGCGACGCCGCCTACTACGAGCGCTTCGGCTTCTTCGCCGCGCGGACCCAGCATCTCGTCATGCCCGGCCCGTTCGAGCGCAACCGCTTCCTGGCGCTCGAGCTCAAGGACGGCTGGCTCGAAGGCGCTGCCGGCATGCTGGTGGCAAGCGGCCGGAAACTCGCCCTGCCGCCGGTCAAGCGCGCGGCCTGAGACCATTCTTCCGCCTCCAACCCTGCGGAGGCGGACCCTGAACAGCGCTCCCGTCGCATGGCGGGGGCGCTGTAGTGTTTTATGACCATACTCGCGAGTTCGAGGCAACTCGCTTGAGGCGCGGTGTCTTCGGTCAGTTCGCGGCCCGCCGATAAAGCGCCAGCGATCCCGCCAGGGCCACCAGCGCCCCGCCGCACACGCGGTCCAGCCAGATCGCGCCGGATCGCTTCAGAAATCGCATGGCCTGCGAGCCGAGCATGGCATAGCCGAACATCACCATGAAATCGATCGATGCGAAGACGAGAGCCAGAACGGCGTATTGCGGCGCTTGCGGCAGCGCCGGTTCGATGAACTGCGGCAGGAAGGCGGAAAAGAACAGGTATCCCTTGGGATTGGTGACCGCGACCAGAAAGCTCTTCGCAAAAATCGAGCTCGGCGTGCCGGTGCCTTCCTCGGATGGCACCCCTTCTGCGATATCGACCGTGCCGCGCGAGCGCAGCAACTGGAAGCCAAGCAAGGCAAGGTAGGCGGCGCCCGCCCATTTCACGACCGAGAACCAGAACTCGGATGCGGCGAGCAGCGCGCCGAGACCGAGGGCCACGGCGCCGATCAGCACGAAGTCCGAGAGCACTGCGCCGATCATCCCGTAGCCGGCGCGGCGGACGCCATAGCGCGACCCGTTGGTCAGTGCCAGCAACACGGTCGGGCCTGGTGTTGCAATGCCAATGAAGGCGACGGCGGCGAATGCAAGTATGGTCATCTCGTTCATGGAAATCTCCTCTCGTGTCACACAGTCGTTCCACAACTTTGAAAGTGCTGCAACGAGGAATTGCGTGGTGTCGGAAGCGCGAGCCTGCATACCGCCATTACTGCATTTGACAGCAATCATCGCTTCGCCTATGGAGGCGGCGGGCGAGGGCCCCTGCCGTCCGCGAGCGTACAAGCTTTGGTGAAGTCCCTCTTTTCGACTCGGTCACGCCTCCAGGCATGCGAACCGATGGCAATGCGGGCACCCATCCGAACGAGCGCATGCCGCAGCAGGAGACCCTGTCATGACGCCTGAATCGCGCACACTTCCATCCCTGCACACGCTGAAGGACCTTGCCAAACGCTTGCGCGCCCGGCTTTCCGCCGAAGGCGAGCAGATTGGCCATTCGAAATCTCTCGAGCTGATCGCCGCCCAATACGGCTATCGAGATTGGAACACGCTGCACGCCGCCGTCGGCAACCGGCCCCCGTTCAATCCGTGGATACTCGGCTCGCGGGTGAGAGGCAATTATCTCGGCCAGCCCTTCGAGGGCGAAGTCCTCTCGGCTCAGGCCTTGACCGCGAAGCCTGGTCACTACCGACTGACCTTCAAGTTCGACGCGCCGGTGGACGTCGTCACCTTCGAAAGCTTCTCGGCCTTCCGGCAGAGGGTGACGGCAATCGTCGACGAAGGCGGGCGGACCATCGAGAAGACCTCAAACGGACGGCCGCATCTGGAGCTTGAGTGGTGAGGTTTGGCGAGCCGGATTGGCCCTCATCCATCTGCCGGCACCTTCTCCTCGCAGGCGGGGAGAAGGGATTCGCGGCGCCGCCTTGCGTGTTATGCGCCAGAAGCCCATGACTGTTGAGCTGTCGCCATTGATGACGTGGACGCGGGCACGTCCCCTCGCCCCGCTTGCGTGGGAGAGGGTTAGGGTGAGGGGGCTTCCCTTACACTGCAGGAGATAAACTATCCCGACAAATCCACCACGCCGCAATCGCCGGCACCTGAGCCGAAGGCAATTTGGCGGCCGTTGCTGTTCCAGGCCATGGCGGTGATCGCGCCCTTGCCGGGGCGTCGCAGCAGCACTTCCTTGCTGTCGGCGAGACGGGCGGCGAGGATCATGCCATCCTCATAGCCGATCGCGACGATGTCCTCGGCCGGATGGCAGGCGACCGTCGTTACCATCGTGTTGGCGCGCGTGCCGAGCTCCAGCGGCGCCTTGCCCATCGGCCCGTCCTTGCCCTGGAACGGCCAGACGATCGCCGCCGGTGCGCCCGCGGAGGCAAGCCACTTTCCCTTTGCCGACCAGGAAAGTGACTTCACCTTGGCCGGGTAGCCGGTCATGCGCATGTGCCGCGCTTCGGCGCCCGGCTTCGCATCCAGCTTCCAGCCATGCAGCGCATTCTCCTGCATGGAGGTGACGACGAAGCGGCCGTCGGGCGAAAAGGTGACACCGGTATGGGCGCCCTTCCATTCGAGGTCGACCGGCTGGCCGGCCATCGTCACCCAATGCAACGACACGCCATTGTAACGCGCCACCGCGATGCGCAAGCCCTTGGGAGCGAAGGCAATGCCCTCGACGGTGCGGTCCTCGGGGAATTCCTTCGTGCTGCCGTCGGCAAGGCGGACATAGCTCGTCTTGCCGAAGGCATAGGCAACTGCCCTTTGCGGTCCGGCAGCGACCTGGGAAATCCATTTGCGCGGCGTCTCTGCAACGAGGCTCGCCGTTCCGTCAGCCGAAACGCGCATCACCTTGCCGTCTTCGCCGCCGGTCAAGAGCGTATCGGTCGCTTCGTCATAAGCGACCGAAAGCAGGCCGTCGTGCAGCTCGGTTGTCTTGTGGCCGTGATCGAGGCGGTGAATAGTGCCGGCGGCGCCGGCGAAAAAGGGAATGTCCTTCAGAAAGGCCACGCCGACGACATGGCCTTCGAGATCGAGCGGAGCGACGGTCGGCATCAGTTGGCTTGGCCCTCTTGCTTCAGCTTGTCCGGGATCATGCCTGGACTTCACAGGCCTTGAAAGTGCGCTCGAGCTTCTCGCGGTCGAGATCGCGGCCGATGAAGACGAGGCGGGACTCGCGCTTCTCGCCGTCCTTCCAGGCGCGCTGGTGGTCGCCTTCGATGATCATGTGGACGCCTTGCACCACATAACGCTCCGCATCGCCGGCAAAAGCGATGATGCCCTTGAGGCGCAGGATATTCGGTCCGTCCGTCTGGGTGATCTTCTGGATCCAGGGGAAGAAGCGCTCCGGATTCATCTCGCCGCCACGCAACGAGATCGACTGCACCGTCACGTCATGGATGGGCGAGGGAGCATGGTCGTGGTGATGATGACCGTGGTCATGATCATGATCGTGGTGGTGGTGATCGTGATCGTGATGATGGTGGTCGTGGTCGCAATCGGGGCCGCAGACGTGATCGTCGTGCTCGCCCTGATCGAGGAAATGCGGATCGTTCTCCAGCGCCCTTTCGAGATTGAAGGCGCCCTGGTCGAGTACCTTGCCGAGATCGATCTCCGAGCGCTGCGTCCGGTAGATGCGGGCCGACGGATTGATCACGCGGACCGTCGCCTCGATGCGCTCGAGTTCTTCGGGCGACACGAGATCGGTCTTGTTGAGCAGCACCACATCGGCAAATGCAATCTGGTCTTCCGCCTCGCGGCTGTCCTTCAGCCGCAGCGGCAGATGCTTGGCGTCGACGAGTGCTACGACGGCGTCGAGCTCGGTCTTGGCGCGCACGTCGTCATCCATGAAGAAGGTCTGGGCAACCGGCACCGGATCGGCAAGGCCGGTGGTCTCGACGATGATCGCGTCGAAACGGCCCGGCCGGCGCATCAGCCCTTCGACCACACGGATGAGGTCGCCGCGCACCGTGCAGCAGACGCAGCCGTTGTTCATCTCGTAGATTTCCTCGTCGGATTCGACGATCAGGTCGTTGTCGATGCCGATTTCGCCGAATTCGTTGACGATGACCGCATATTTGCGCCCGTGATTTTCGCTGAGGATGCGGTTGAGGAGCGTCGTCTTGCCGGCGCCGAGATAGCCCGTGAGCACGGTGACGGGGATCGGCTTCTGCGTGGTCGTGTCGGTCATGGGAGCCTCGAGAATTGGCGATGCGCCGCGAGCATCGGTGTCGGGGTTTCATATAGGAGATGATGCAGCGATGCGCAAATGTGCGGGCGCGCCTTTTCGCTTGCGTCGGGCGGTCAGGCAAAGTCGCCGACGTCGAAGGCCTGCACATCCCTGAGCAGTTCGATGATGCCGCCGACCGCATGGCTGAGAAGAGCTTCGCCGCGATCCGCCGTGGCGGCGGCCGCATTGCCGGCCACGCCGTCCGGGTTGAGGTCCGACATCTTCCAACCGAAGGCATGCGGGCCGTAGGCGCGCAGATGCTTGAAGCGGCGCTCGTACGCGCTCTGACGGGAGGGGAAACGGCGGGCCTTCGCCATGTCGACCTTCTCGGGGTGGAGGGCCAACATCACTGACGTCTCGATGTCGCCACCATGGATGTCGATCGCCTTGTCCTCATCATCGATCCAGCCCTCCGGCTGTCCGAAACGGGTCCAGCTCGTCGCGACCGCCAGCATGTTAAAGCGCACGCGCGCCTCTGTCGCCACGATCGTCATCAGGGGGGAATTGCCGCCATGCGCATTCAGCATTACCAGTTTGCGGATGCCCAGCCGGCCAAGGTCTTCGGCGATGCCGAGCCAGCGCGCGATCGCTTCGGCATAGCCAAGCGTTCGGGTCCCCGTCACGTCCATGTGTTCGATCGAGTAGCCAACCGGCTCGACCGGCAGGAAAGTCGCGGGCAGGTCATGGGGCAACTGTGCCATGACGCGGTCGACAATGCCTTCGGCGATCAGCCGGTCCGTTTCGAAGGGCAGGTGTGGCCCGTGCTGTTCATGTGCGCCGAGCGGCAGAATGGCGATCCAATCCCGCCGTTCGGCTGGAGCAAGATCCACGGGATTGTCGTCCCAGCGGGGCTTGGGCAGCGACATTTCTGTTCGGTCCTCCGGATCGCTTGTCGTAAAATCGTTATTTGAGTCATACAGTTCGTAATCTCAAGCTGTATTGCTATAAAGGCAGTGTACGGGATTCGGCCGGAGGTCCAATGGGCAAGAAGAGCAAAGCCGAAAAGAGGGGCAAGAACGGCAAGAGGAAGGACGAGATCGTCGCCGAGGCGCACGATCATGACCTGGCTTCGATCCTCGTCCAGGCAGCGCGCTCGATGCGCACGGTGCTCTCCCGCAACCTTATCGAAAGCGGCCTCTATGCGGGCCAGGACGGCGTCATGCTGGCTCTCGCCGAAACGGACGGCCTGACCGCCGGGGCGCTCGCCGCCAGGCTCGGCGTCAAGGCGCCGACTATGACGCGCACGATCGGCCGCATGGAGGCCCAGGGCTTCCTCGAGCGCCGGCCGGACGAGGGCGATGCGCGGTTGACCAAGGTCTTCCTGACCGCTCCGGGGCGCGACCGCCTGCAGACGATCGCCGAGGCCGGTCAGCATTCCGAAAAGCTCGCCACGCGCGGCCTCACCGACAAGCAGGTGCGCACGCTCCTGAAACTCTTGCGCGCAGTCGACAGCAACCTGCAGGCGGCGCGCGCGGCCGACTGACGCGCCGGCTTGGCGCACTTCCCGATTGCAGCGGCGATTTAAACAGTTTAAAGAGGGTTTAAAACGGCGCAAGAAAATCGACAGGCAACGGGGGGCACGGTGGCGCAGAAGGTCAAGCTTTCGACAATTGCGGAAACACTCGGCCTTTCGACGGCGACCGTATCCCTGGCATTGCGAGACAGTCCTCTCGTGGCGATCGCCACCCGCGAGAAGATCAAGGAGCAGGCGCGTGCCCTCGGCTATATCTACAATCGCCGCGCCGCAAGCCTTAGAACATCGCGCTCCGGCATCATCGGCGTCGTCGTCCACGACATCATGAACCCGTTCTACGGCGAGATCCTCAAGGCGATCGAGGCGGAACTCGATCGCGACAAGCAGACCTTCATTCTTTCCAATCACTACGATTCCGTCGAGAAGCAGCGCGACTTCATCGAAACGCTGCTGCAGCTCGGCGGCGACGGTGTCATCATGTCGCCGGCGATCGGCACGCCGCCGGAGGATATCCAGCTGGCCGAGGACAACGGCATGCCGGCGATCCTGATCGCCCGTTCGATCGATGGCCTCGATGTTCCGATTTTCCGCGGCGACGACGCCTACGGCATCGCGCTTGCCACCAACCATCTGATCGGACTCGGCCACCGCTGCATCGCGATGGTCGGCGGCACCGACCAGACCTCGACCGGGCGTGACCGCTATCAGGGCTATGTCAACGCCTTGCGCAAGGCGAATATCGAGGTCGATCCGGATCTGCGCATCCCCGGCCCGCGTTCGAAACAGGGCGGCTTCGAGGCGGCGGTGCATCTCCTGTCGCTGCCGCAGAAGCCGACCGCGGTGGTCTGCTGGAACGATCTGGTGGCGATCGGCATGATGAACGGCATCGCCCGCGCCGGCCTCGTACCGGGGGTCGACATTTCGGTGACCGGTTACGACGATCTCGAGGAAGCCTCGATCGCGACTCCGGCGCTGACGACCGTCTGGAATGGCCAGGCGGAAGTCGGCCGCAGCGCGGCGCGTGCCCTGCTCGACAAGCTTTCCGGCAGTCACGAGCCGGACGGCATCCACCTGATCAAGCCGGAAATGCGCATCCGCCAGTCGACCGGTCCGCTCCGCGTAACGGCTTGATCCTTCCCCGCGAGTCGGAACAGGATGCGGGGAGCGATCATCCGCTTCTTTCGTCACGCTCCGGAAAGGGAACCTCGATGAGCCGTCCTAGAATCCTTGTACCCGGCAAGATCAACCCGCGCATCCTCGAGCGACTGCCGCAGATGTTCGCGACTGTACGCATCGAGCGGGCCGATGCGTCGCTGGTCACGGCAGACATGGCGGATGTCGCCGGCATTGCCGTCTCGGGGCGCCTGCCGACCGAACTGATGGATTCCTTCCCTCGGCTCGAGATCATCGGCAATTTCGGCGTCGGCTACGACGGCGTCGATGCCGCCCGTGCGGCGGCGCGCGGCATCGTGGTCACCAACACGCCGGATGTATTGACGGAGGAGGTTGCCGATACGGCGATCGGGCTGCTCCTCAACACGGTGCGCCAACTGCCACAGGCGGAGCAATGGCTGCGGCAGGGCCGATGGGTTCGGGACGGCAACTTTCCGCTGTCGCCGCTGTCGCTCCGTGGACGAAAGGTCGGACTTTTCGGCCTCGGCAGGATCGGTCTGGCGATCGCCCGCCGGCTGGAGGCGTTCCGCGTGCCGGTTGCCTACCACACGCGCTCCCCGCGCGAGGAACTGCCCTTCGCCTATTATCCGAGCCTTTTGGGCCTGGCCGAAGCAGTCGACACGCTGATAGTGATCGTGCCGGGGACACTAAGCACCGCGAAGGCCGTCAATGCGGCAGTGCTCGCCGCGCTCGGACCGCAAGGGGTGGTGATCAATGTCGGCCGCGGCTCGACGCTGGACGAGACCGCCCTCATCGCGGCGTTGCAGAGCGGCACCATCGCCGGTGCGGGGCTCGATGTCTTTGAAAACGAGCCGCATGTGCCTGAGGCGCTGATCGCGCTTCCGAACGTCTCGCTGCTGCCGCATGTGGCGTCCGCTTCGGTCGTCACCCGCAACGCCATGGCCGATCTCGTCGTCGACAATCTGGAGGCCTGGTTTTCAACAGGACGGGCGCTCACGCCGGTCCCGGAGACGCCGTTCGAGCGCAAAGTCCGATAGCAGCGGTTATACCGCCTTGCTCTTCCTATAGCCGCGCACCGCATCGCCGAAAGCCTTGAAGAGGGCGGCGGAGGGAGCGTCGGTCCGCACCCAATATTCCGGATGCCATTGGACGCCGACGGCGAATGCCTTGGCGCCGATGACCGACACGGCTTCGATCGTGCCGTCGTCGGCGACGGCCTCGACCGCCAGCCGCGGTGCCGTTGCGGCGATCGCCTGGCGATGCAGCGAGTTGACCCGGACCCGGCCGACGCCGAGCACGGGAGCGAGGCAGCTTCCTTCTTTGACGACCACGTCCTGGCGAATGCCATAGGCGACGTCGAGATCGGGCACGTCCGGCTTCCGATGATCCGACACCCCCGGCTGATCCTGAATCTCGGTCGCGAGCGTGCCGCCGAGCGCGACATTCAGTTCCTGGATGCCACGGCAGATGGCGAGCAGCGGGATGCCGCGGTCGAGCGCCCGACGGATCAGGGGGAGGCTGGTCGCGTCCCGGCCCGGATCGAAGGGCCCGTCCGCGTCCGTCGCCTCTCGTCCGTAAAGCGCCGGATGGACGTTGGAGCGTGCACCGCTGGCGAGCACACCGTCGACCCGGTCGAGGATCTCGTCGATGTCGTTGCCGGTTTCGAGTGCCGGAACGAGGAGGGGCATGACGCCGGCTCCCTCGACGGCCGCACGCACGTATTGATGGGCGACCACGTGCCAGACATTGCCGTCGAATTCGCGAAAGTCGCAGGGGATGGCAACGACAGATTTCGACATCATCAGCTCCGTTCATCGTTTTTGAGAAAGCCTTGCCGCCAGAGCGAGGTCAAAGTCAACTGCGCAGAGGGGGCGGGCGCTACGCGAGGCCTCCCGGGCGAGACTCCCGGCGCTATTCAAGACTCGGAACAGGCATTCGGCACCGCTTCTTCAAGGTCGGCTAACCATTTCTTTCGAAACGGTCGTGCTTCTTCGAACGCTTTAAAAGTTGGATCGGTTTTCATTTTCTTAAAGGAGACCTATGCCCAGTTGCAAAATCCGTCCATTCACTGGCGCTTGCTGCAAGAGAGGGTTGAATCGCTGCCCGGAATGGAAAATCCGAGGTGCCGCTGTTTGCAATCGGCCAGATATATTCGACAGTTAGACGAAATCATTCGTTAAGCCCTGGATTCCTAACAATCCGGCAACCGGAGCTTGGTTCATGACGCGCAATGAACAGGGCGCTTTTCCGACAGACATATACCTGTCGTCTGTAAGCTCGCTCTACCAACATCGCCGCGCATTGGTGATCGGCATGCTGTCGCACGTCGTGACCTTTCTGCTTGTCTTCCTGAAGACGTCCGATCCCCTTTATCTTGGCTGCTCCTTCGCGATTGTCATCATTTGGACCCTTCGCAACCTCGACATGAGGCGCTTCGACCGTCAGGATTTCTCCAGTGCCGATCGCGCCGCGGTCAGGAGATGGGAGAACCGGTATATCGTCGGCGGGATCGGCGTGACCCTGACCTGCGGCCTTGCCTGCGGCTATGCCATTGCCGTCAGTCAGGATTCGTTTTCCGAACTCGCCTGTATCTCGGTGACGCTTGCGTCGATGATTTCGCTGGTCGGCAGAAACTACGGCTCCGAACGCGCGGTGCTGTTGCTATCCTCGTCGGCCTGCCTGCCAATTGTCATTGGCCTCCTGACGCTGCGCGATCCCTACATGCTCGTGCTGGCGGTCCTGATCCTGCCTTTCATCTTCACGACGTGGAAGATGGCGAACAACGTGCGCGCCTTTCTTTACGACAATGTTCTTGCCGCACGGGAAATCAGATCGATGGCCGAGCAGTTCGACGCGGCGCTGAACAACATGACGCACGGCCTGTTCATGCTGGACGGCAACAACCGCATCGTCGTCGCCAACGAACGCGCCTGTGAGCTTCTGAAGCTCGGCGACAAGGCGGATATGAAGAATCTGCTCCTCGATGACGTGCTTCGGCGCGGCGCCCGCGAGATGTCGCTCGACGGAGAGAAAAGCGCGAACATGGTCCGCCAGCTCGACCTGCTTCTCAAGGGAAAACGGTCGCGCGCGCTCGTCCCTATTTTCGATGATCTCTTTCTCGAATTTTCGGCGAACCGGCGTGAGAACGGCGAGGTCGTGCTGATCTTCGAAGACGTGACGGCGCGGGTTCAGGCGGAAAAGCAGATCCTGCAGATGGTGCGCTTCGATACGCTGACCGCATTGCCGAGCCGCGATTATCTTGTCGAATTGGCGCACAATGCGGTCGCCGGCGAGGCTGCGCCTGATTGCGACGTTGGGCTGCTGCTCATCGATGTCGCCGAATTCAAGCACGTCAATGACACAAGGGGCCACGTGGTCGGCGACAAATTGCTTCAGGCAATTGCCGGACGCCTCAAGGAGGTCGCGGGCAGTGGCGCGATCGCGGCGCGGCTGATGGGCGACGAGTTCGTCGTATTTTTCCCCAACCGGGAAAACAGTCCGGATCTGGATGAGCGAATCCGAGACGTCCATGCCAGCCTGCGCGGCACCTACGAGGTCGGCGGCTTCACGTTCTACATGACCATGAGCGCCGGCTTCGTCATCGCGAAGAGCAGCGCCTTTCGATTCGAGGATCTGCAGATCAAGGCCGATCTGGCGCTGGCGGAGACGAAATCGCGCGAAAGGGGAGGCTGCACCGCCTTCGAAGCCGAAATGGATGAACGCTATCTCGATCGGCAGAAGCTCAAGAGCGATCTGCGCGACGCGATCAAGTCCGGCACCCTCAGCGTCTCCTACCAGCCGATGTTCACACCGGATGGATCGCGTGTCGAGTGCTGCGAGGCCCTGGCGCGCTGGACCCATCCGGAACGCGGACCGGTGCCGCCCACTGTTTTCATTCGGCTCGCCGAGGAGATGGGGCTCGTCACCGAGATCACCCGCTTCGTTCTCCGGCAGGCCTGCCGCGACTGCTCGACCTGGCCACAGGGCGTGGCTGTTTCTGTCAACTTGTCCGTCCTTGACCTTCGCGACAGGCAGATCGTCGAAATTGTCGGCAAGGCCTTGGACGAGACGGGGCTCGATCCGGCCCGGCTGCATCTCGAAGTGACGGAAAGCTGCCTGATGGACGAACCCGCGAAGGGCCAGTCTCTGCTCCATGAGCTTCGCGAGCGCGGCATGACCATTGCGATCGACGACTTCGGAACCGGCTACTCGAACCTCAGCTATCTGGATGCGCTCCCCGTCTCGATCATCAAGATCGATCGGTCCTTCGTCCGTAACATTCTCGACGATGCGCGTCGCTTCAAGCTGCTGCGCAGTGCAGTCAATCTCGCTCATGCCCTCGGCCTGAAAGCGGTCGTCGAAGGGGTGGAGACGGTCGATGAGTTGCAGCTCATCAACAGCTATCGTTGTGCCGATCTGATCCAGGGTTTTGTCTTTTCGGCGCCGATGCGGGCATCGGCGATCCGAGACCTGTGCAAGCCACGTGTCCGAAAACGAACCACGAAAGCGTCGCGATCGCACATCGCCTAGGACTTTGTCCCCCCGAGCAAGTATTCGTGCTGTGATTCAGCCGTTAACCACATCGCTTTACCTTTTGTTAAGGTTAACAAAAAGCTAATTGTGACCTGTGCCATTTTGTTGTTGCCGTCAGCTCTGCCCTCAATAGGTTAACGCCCTATTAACCATGGGGTGGGTGATGAGCGTCAACGGAGGCCTGGCCGATTCTGGCAGCTTTTCCGAAAAACTTATGCTGCTGCTTGATCGCGTCGAATACCGGCGGGTCGAGGGTGGTGAGGACATGGAGGATATCGCCCGCCTGAGATTCAAGGCCTACAAGGCGGTGAATCTCATGGAGTTGACCGGCTCGACGCTCATCGACGCATTGGACTTCGACAGCCATGCCTATGTCTTCGGCATCTATCTCGACGAGAGGCTAGTCAGCACGGTGCGCGTCCATCATGTGACGCCGGACCATCGCGCCAGTACGTCGGGGCTGATCTTCGGCGAAGAAATCGACGCCTTCCTGGATGCCGGCATGGTGTTGATCGATCCGGGCCGGCTCGCCGTCGACCCGGAGGTGCTTGGCGGCGATCTGAAGGCCTTGCCGTATCTGACGCTGCGCCCGGTGGCGATGGCCTGCGAATATTTCGCCGCCGACCGCTGCCTCACCGCCTGCCGTCCACGCCACACCGCCTTCTACAAGCGGCTCTTCGGATCGAAAACCGTGGTGGAGCGGCGGGAGAACCTCGGCGTCTACAATGCCGACGGCTCGCTCCTCGTCGCGAAGGTGCGGGGTCAGCGGCCCTCCATTCTCGATCGCTATCCGATTTTCGATTCCGAGACGTTCGAACGACGCCTGATGTTCGGCGGCCGGAATGAGGTGCCGTTTGCGCCGCTGACGATCCTGCCGACCGCGCGATTCGCCCAATTGGCCCAGGGCCGCTCTTTTTCGCGGGACCCGATGGGCGAATAGGTCGGCCTCGCGGCCGGGATACTGCAGCCTTGCATTTGCATGTGGCGAAACAATTCGCCGGCATGGGCGTTCGACTATGCCGCAGCCTGCGGGGGCGGGTTTTCGTTGCGAAGGGCCGTCGCTTTGTGTATGCGGAAGCTAAAGGACCTCTCTCTCGTCTTGCGTGAAAGCGGTTCCGATCGTGGGTCAAAGCGAACCGCCGCAAGGCGGTGCCACAGCATTCTGGAGAACTGGAGATGGCAGAGCATCATACGGGACCGGCCGAGACGGGCGCCCCGATGGACTATTCCGAGCATGAGAAGACCTACAAGTTCTTTCTCAACGCAACGAAATACGGCACGCTGTTTTGCGTTGCCCTGCTGATTGCCATGGCCGCCGGCTTCTTCACGACCATGGGCTTCTTTAGCGCTTCCGTGCTGTTCATTCTCCTCAACGTCGCCGGTTACTTTTTCTTGCGCTGAGCCACCTCCCGGTCATTTCCTGTCAAAGGTGGGGAAGGAGGACGCCCCTGCCTTTTGCCGCCGGAAGGGATCCAGTCACCCTCACCGCGTGAGGAACGTTTTTCGACGGCGGGCAGGCACCGCCTTCGACGAAAGAGTGCCTGTCGCTGCAGCGCGCCGTGCCTTTTCGCACGCGCAAGCTCGCTGTGGCGATTTGAAGGTAGTGCATGGCGTCTCTCCTTAAATCGACTCCGATTTTAAGGAGCCAGCATGAGGGGCGGCTCGTTCAAGCAGCCGACTCGGCAGTGGAACATGTACCCGCACCTCGGCTAGGGCCTGTTTGCGGGGCGGAGAGGGGGAGTATTGAGCCAGATTGTCTTTATCGCCAAGGAGTCGGATCCGAGCGAGCCACGCGTGGCGGGCTCTGTCGAGAGCGTCAAGAAGCTGAAGTCGCTCGGTTTCGACGTCATCGTCGAAGCCGGCGCCGGCTTCCATTCGCGCGTTCCAGACGCGGAATACGAGAAAGCCGGGGCGCGGATCGGAACGGCGGCCGATGCCAGGAGCGCCGACGTCATCCTCAAGGTGCGGCGGCCGACAACCGACGAGTTGGCCGGCTACCGGTCGGGGGCGATCGTCATCGCCATCATGGACCCCTACGGCAACGAGGCGGCGATCGCCGCGATGGCCGACGCCGGGTTGACCGCCTTCGCCATGGAACTGATGCCGCGCATCACCCGGGCCCAATCGATGGACGTCCTGTCCAGCCAGGCCAACCTCGCCGGCTACCAGGCGGTGATCGACGCCGCCCATGAATACGACCGGGCCCTGCCGATGATGATGACGGCGGCCGGCACGGTGCCGGCGGCAAAGATCTTCGTGATGGGCGCCGGCGTCGCCGGGCTGCAGGCGATCGCCACCGCCAGGCGTCTCGGCGCCATGGTGTCGGCGACCGACGTGCGCCCGGCCGCCAAGGAGCAGGTCGCCTCGCTCGGCGCCAAGTTTATCGCCGTCGAGGACGAGGAGTTCAAGGCAGCCGAGACGGCCGGCGGCTATGCCAAGGAAATGTCGAAGGACTACCAGGTCAAGCAGGCGGCGCTCGTCGCCGAGCACATCGCCAAGCAGGACATCGTCATCACCACGGCGTTGATCCCCGGCCGGCCGGCGCCGCGATTGGTCACCCGGGCGATGCTCGATGCGATGAAGCCCGGCTCGGTGGTCGTCGACCTCGCCGTCGAGCGCGGCGGCAATGTCGAAGGCGCCGAAGCCGGCAAGGTCGCCGAAGTCGGCGGCGTCAAGGTCGTCGGTCATCTCAACGTGCCGGGCCGCATCGCCGCCTCCGCGTCGCTGCTCTACGCCAAGAACCTCGTCACCTTCCTGGAGACGATGGTCTCGAAAGAGACGAAGGCTCTGGCGCTCGATATGGAGGACGAACTCGTCAAGGCGACGGCGCTGACCCACGGCGGCGCCGTGGTGCACCCGGCCTTCGGCGGTGCGGATAAGGGGGACAAGTGATGGCGAACGAACTGTTGGACAAGGCACTGACCGATCTCGAACGGGCGGTCGAGGCGGTCAGGACCGCCGCCGAATACGTGCCGGATGCGGCCGGCGCCGTGGCGCATGGCGCCACCGGCGGCGCCATCGATCCGTTCGTCTTCCGGCTGGCGATCTTCGTGCTGGCGATCTTCGTCGGCTACTACGTCGTCTGGTCGGTGACGCCGGCGCTGCATACGCCGTTGATGGCGGTCACCAACGCGATCTCCTCGGTGATCGTCGTCGGGGCGCTGTTGGCGGTCGGCATCTCGGCTTCGGGGCTCGCCACCGGCTTCGGCTTCGTCGCCCTGGTGCTCGCCTCGGTGAACATCTTCGGCGGCTTTCTCGTCACCCAGCGCATGCTCGCCATGTACAAGAAAAAGACAAGTGAGGCGGGCCGATGAACGCTAACTTCGCAGCCTTCCTCTATCTCGTCTCCGGCGTCCTGTTTATCATGGCGCTCAGGGGCCTGTCGCATCCGACCACGAGCCGCAGGGGCAACACCTACGGCATGATCGGCATGGGGATCGCCATCGTCACGACGCTCTTCCTGGCGCTGCCGTCGATCGGCGGCTTCCTGCTGATCGTCGCCGGCCTCGGGCTCGGCGGCGGCGCCGGCGCCTATATCGCCAAGCGCATCCCGATGACGGCGATGCCGCAGCTGGTCGCCGGCTTCCACTCGCTGGTCGGCCTCGCCGCCGTCTTGGTGGCGGCCGGGGCGCTCTATGCGCCGTCCTCCTACGGCATCGGCGCGATCGGAGAGATCCACGCCCAGGCGCTCGTCGAGATGGCGCTCGGCGTGGCGATCGGCGCGATCACCTTCACCGGCTCGGTGATCGCCTTCCTGAAGCTCGACGGCCGGATGTCCGGCAAGCCGATCCTGCTGCCCTACCGGCATCTGATCAATCTCGGGCTGGCGGCGCTGATCGTCTTCTTCATCATCGGCCTGGCGCTGACCGAGAGCCATGTCGACTTCTGGGCGATCGTCCTGCTGTCGCTGGCGCTCGGCGTGCTGATCATCATCCCGATCGGTGGCGCCGACATGCCGGTGGTGGTGTCGATGCTCAACTCCTATTCCGGCTGGGCGGCGGCCGGTATCGGCTTCACGCTCGGCAACCTGGCGCTGATCATCACCGGGGCGCTGGTCGGCTCGTCGGGTGCGATCCTCTCCTACATCATGTGCAAGGGCATGAACCGCTCGTTCGTCTCGGTGATCCTCGGCGGCTTCGGCGGCGAGACGGCGATCGCCGGCGGCGACGACGGCGTACAGAAGACCGTCAAGCAGGGCTCGGCCGACGACGCCGCCTTCCTGATGCAGAACTCCTCGAAGGTGATCATCGTGCCCGGCTACGGCATGGCGGTGGCTCAGGCCCAGCACTCGCTGCGGGAACTGGCCGACAAGCTCAAGGCGGCCGGCGTCGAGGTCAAATACGCCATCCATCCGGTCGCCGGCCGCATGCCCGGCCACATGAACGTGCTATTGGCCGAGGCGAATGTCCCTTACGACGAGGTGTTCGAGCTCGAGGACATCAACTCGGAATTCGCCCAGGCCGACGTCGCCTACGTGATCGGCGCCAACGACGTCACCAACCCGGCGGCGCGCGACGACAAGACCTCGCCAATCTACGGCATGCCGATCCTCGACGTCGACAAGGCCAAGACCTGCCTGTTCGTCAAGCGCTCGCTCGGCTCCGGCTATGCCGGCATCGACAACACGCTGTTCTACAAGGACGGCACGATGATGCTGCTCGGCGACGCCAAGAAGGTCACCGAGGAAATCGTCAAGGCGATCAACCACTAAAGACAGATCTTACTGCCGACCTGAATGCCCGCCTCTTGAGGCGGGCATTCTTGCCGAACGAACAGTGCAGGTCCAATTCCGTCGCGTTCAGCCGCCTTCGATGTCCGGGTCCCAGGTAAAAAGTTCCTTCGCCCTTGCAACGCCGCGAAGCGCGAAGCGCCCGAGCGAAACGGCATCGGCGCGATGGGCGGCCGGCGAAGCCTCGATGAATTCCGAAGACATGATGACGTGCCGTTCCACCGAGCGACACATTGAGACGATGCGGCTCACCTCGTTGACGGCGGGGCCGACGACGGTGAAATCGAGTCGGTTCCGGCTGCCGATGTTTCCGTAGAAAACCTCGCCGATATGCAGCCCGAGATAGACGTCGGTGGTCGGTTCTCCCTTCTCGAGCCGCCGCGTGTTCAAGTCGGCGAGCATGATGCGCAGTTGCCGCTCGGCGGCGATCGCCGCACCGCAGGCGTCAGCCGGCTTGCGGCCGTTGAAGATCGCGAGGACACCGTCACCGATCAGCTTCAGCACACTGCCGCCATGCTCCTCGATCGCTGTGATCACCGTGCCAGAATAGTCATTGAGGAAGGGAATGACCTCCTCCGGCGCGACGCTCTCGGCGATGCGCGTGTAGTTGCGCAGATCGGAGAACCACATGACCGCCTCGATCCGCTCGGCCGCCCCCCGTTCGATGCTGCCCTCGACGACGCGCCGGCCGGCGTCCTGCCCGAGATAAACGTCTGCCAGCGTGCCGATGATGCGGACGCAGGAGGCCGCCTTGACGGCGAGCGCGAGCGTCGGCAACAGCGTTCGGAGCGCATGGAGGTCTTCGTCGCTGAAGCCTCCACGTCTTTTCGACGTCCAGTAGGAGTAGAAACAATCCATCTGTCCGACGCGGCCACGGTCGGTAAAGTGATGGATGAAGCCGACGCAGTCGGTGTGCCCTTCGGCCTTCAGCTTGTCGAGCATGGTGAAGGGGATATGCGGCTCCTGTGCAAGGCGGACGCGGTGTTCGGTTTCGTTCTCCTGGAGCATCTGGAAGAAAACCGAGCGCTGCCAATTTTCCTGGGCTTCGCCGCCGCTCGTCGAGCCGTAGTGCAGGACATCCGGCACTTCATCGCTTTCGCTGTTCCACTGGAAGGCGCGGCCCTCGAATTCGGGGTGGAGCGTGTCGATCAGTCCGAGAGCGCGGTCGACGTGGATACCGGCTGCGTGGCACTGATCGCAGAAACCTGCGAGGAGGTCCTGTTCCTTGAGGCCGCGAATTCCCTCGTCCGACATCCACAGAACGATGTCGCGGATTACCTGATCCTTCATCCCAGTTCCCGTCGAAGCTGTCGCGCCGGTTCCACCAACGACTGATAGCACAGTGGCGCGCCTTGCTTCGACGCGCAAGTCGCCTACAGCACCGTGCGTCTTGTGAGACGCACAAAGGTCGCCGTAGCAGTTTGAATTGCTGCATGTTTTTATCCCTAATCGAGCACGATTTAAGGAAACATCCAGTAGGCTTTCATGTCGAGGAACGAGAGGGTTGCGGCAGGGGAGGGGCGAGGAGGCCCCACGGGGCCTCTCCGCTATCTACGGGGTCAACCTGCCGGCGCCAGAACCAGGTGATCGATGCCGAGGGCGACGTTCAGTCCCTCCTGGACCTGGACATTGACCGGCTGCAGCATGAAGGCCTTGTTCGTGCCGCCGGCGATGACCTTTGCTCCGCCCCCCACTGCAAAGCTCGCATCGGCGCCAACGCCGACATACTCACCGGCCAGGGCATATTCGGTGAATGGTGTGCCGGTCTTCGCCAGCACATCCCAGATCATCACGGTCTTGCCGGTCGATCCGATATCGATGCCGATTTTCGTGATCTTGCCGGCATACACGGCTCCGGGCGAACCATCCGCAGGCTTGAAGGTACACATCAGGTTCTTCGTGGAGGTGATGATGAGCCCAGTGCCGCCTTCGGAGCCGCAGGTGAGGCGGCCGAGCGCTACATAGTTTTGGGCGGGTGCCGCACCCGAAAGGGCCGCAAGGGCCGCCGCCGCAAGGAAGGTCTGTTTGATCATGGGTGATCTCCATGTTGAGGTCACAGTCAAACAGATTGAGCTCGTGATGGTTCCGCAATCGCCGATATGCCGGGGACGCGCACGCCGCCGCTGCCGGCAAACAAAAACGCCCGCGGCAATGCCACGGGCGCTTGGGAAGGAAAGGCCCTAGGGTCAGGACATGGCTTTGACGCGGTCAAGCCCGACGCGGGCCGGCTCGTATTTCGGATCGAGCTGCAGCGCGTGCGAATAGGACTTCTGCGCCCTGGCCTTTTCGCCGCGGCGTTCGTAGACCAGCGCCTGGTTGGCCCAGGATTCGGCCAGCTTGCCGTTGAGGTTGATGGCCGTGTTGAAATCCGAGAAGGCGTTGTCGTCGTCGCCCTGCGCTACATAGGAAATGCCGCGGCCGTTATAGGGCTCCGGCGAACTCGGGGACAGCGAGATCGCCGTCGAAAAGTCCTCGATCGCCTGCGCGTGATCGTTGCGGGCCTGATAGATCAGGCCGCGATTGTGATAGGCGCGAGGGTCGGTGGTGTCGAGTTGGACCGCCTTGTTGAAATCGTTGAAAGCGGCGTCGAGCTGGTTAGCCTGGCGGTAGAGATTGCCGCGGCCGATATAGGCAACGTCGTAATTCGGGTTGAGCTGCAGTGCCGCGTTGTAATCGGAGAGAGCGGCCTGCTGGTTGCCCATATTGCGGTGGACGAGCGCGCGGTTGGCATAGGCCTGGTAAAAACTCGGGTTGAGCTTGATCGCCTGGTCGAAATCGGCAAGTGCCCGGCGGAATTCGCCGGCGCGGCCGTAAGCCGAGCCGCGCACGTTATAGGCTTCCGGGTCGCTCGGATTGGAGGCGATGACGCTCGACAGCGAGGCGATGTTTTCTTCCGAGCCCTGCGCCCGTTCAACGCGGATCATCGATTCGGAGGCGGTGTCGGTCTGGCATCCGGCAAGTAGCAGGGCCGAGCCGAGTATCAGCATGGCGGCAAGCTTCGGATTGCGCTGGTGGCGGCGGTGCGCCTCGTGGATGGTGAAACCGGAGACGTCCGCAGTCATGGCAGCAAGTGTCAAAGTCGATCCCTCAAAAGCGACAGGGTCCCAGTGCTTTCCTTTACGGAGAGCGGCGAAGGCGCGGGGCTCCGGGGCTATAAGAGCGCCTCGGGTGAACCGTCCGGCCTGTTTCCGGGCGGCTAACCGTCGCCAGTTGATACAGCAGTCACGCTAGACTGCCGACGGACCGGGTGTCCATATCAAAATGGCGGCGGCGATGCCTCGCCCCCGCCACGATTTACATTAGAAAGCGTCGAAATAACGGCCAATCAGCGGGCCAGAAGGCCTTCACGCTGCGCGCGCTTACGGGCCAGCTTGCGAACGCGGCGGACGGCTTCGGCCTTTTCGCGCGCACGCTTCTGGGACGGCTTTTCGTAGAAGTCACGCATCTTCATTTCGCGGAAAATGCCTTCGCGCTGCATCTTCTTCTTAAGTGCGCGAAGCGCCTGATCGACATTGTTATCGCGGACAAGTACCTGCACGTGAATCCCGTTCCTTTGTTCGAGTTGTAAGCCTCACCATCAGGTTTGGGAGGCAATAAGTCTGCGTTCGCCGAGCCGAAAGCTCTACGATTAAGAGGAGCGGATACCAGATGACGGTCCGAAAGTCCAGCGGCGAGATCGTCGCTCAAGGGGAAAATTGCGCGCCCGCCGGAAGGAAGGTCGGGCGCGTACGAAGCCTCGTCGCAGTTTGTCGCCATGTCGCAAGTCCGCCGAAGTCCGCCGGATCGCGTCGCAAAAGAAACGTTGCGTCGCCACCGGATTTGCGATTTCTAACGCCGACGGAACGTTTTTTGGGGTTCAGGGAGTAGCAGGCGGATGCGCAAATATTCTGTTTTTGCCGTGGCGCGCGAGGCACTGCGCGGCCACAAGGGCTGGGGCCCCCACTGGGCCTCGCCGGAGCCACGCCCGCAATATGATGTGATCATCATCGGCGGCGGCGGGCATGGCCTTGGGGCTGCCTATTATCTGGCCAAGGAGCACGGCATCACCAATGTCGCCGTGCTTGAAAAAGGATGGATCGGCGGCGGCAATACCGGCCGCAACACGACGATCATCCGGTCCAACTATCTCTATGAAGAGAGCATGGACATCTACGAGCATTCGCTGAAGCTCTGGGAAAACCTGTCGCAGGATCTGAACTACAACGTGATGTATTCGCCGCGCGGCGTGATGATGCTGTCGCACAACATCCATGACCAGCAGTCCTTCAAACGGCACATCAATGCCAACCGGCTTTATGGCATCGACAACGAATGGCTGACGCCGGAGCAGGCAAAGGCCTATTGCCCGCCGCTCGATATCGCCAAGACCGCCCGCTACCCGATCAACGGCGCTGCACTCCAGCGGCGCGGCGGCACGGCGCGCCATGACGCGGTCGCCTGGGGCTATGCGCGTGCGGCGTCTGACCGGGGCGTGCACATCATCCAGAACTGTGAAGTGACCGGCGTCCGTCGCGACGAAACCGGCCGAGTCACCGGCGTCGATACCAATCGCGGCTTCATCGGCGCGAAGAAGGTCGGCATTTCCGCGGCCGGCCACTCGTCCGTGCTGATGCAGATGGCGGACGTGCGCGTGCCGCTGCAGAGCCAGCCGCTGCAGGCGCTGGTTTCCGAGCCGCTGAAGCCGATTTTTCCCTGCGTGGTGATGTCGAACTCGGTGCACGCCTATATCTCGCAGTCCGACAAGGGCGAGTTCGTCATCGGCGCCGGTACCGACCAGTACAATTCCTATTCGCAGACCGGCGGCCTGCAGATCATCACCCATACGCTCGACGCGATCTGCGAGCTCTTCCCGATGTTCCGCCGCGTCAAGATGATGCGGCAATGGGGCGGCATCGTCGACGTGACGCAGGACCGTTCGCCGATCCAGGGCGTCACACCTGTCCCGGGCCTTTACCTCAATGCCGGCTGGGGAACGGGCGGCTTCAAGGCGACGCCGGGCTCGGCCAATCTCTTTGCCCATCTCATCGCACGCGGGGAGCCGCACAGGCTCGCTGCGGGGCTGACGCTCGAGCGCTTCCGCACCGGGCGGCTCATCGACGAGGCCGCCGCTGCCGCCGTTGCGCACTAGAGTTGAAGGATAGAGCGGCCTTTGTGCCTTCCGTGGAAGGCACGGCGCTCTGATGCGAGGACATTCCAGATGCTTCTGATTTACTGCCCCTACTGCGAGGAAGAGCGCTCCGAGCTCGAGTTCCGCAATGCCGGCGATGCCCATATCGCTCGTCCGACCAATATCGCCGAGATCAGCGACGAGGAATTCGAGGCCTATTTCTTCCTGCGCGACAATCCCAAGGGCGTGATTTTCGAGAGATGGCGGCACATCCATGGCTGCGGCCGCTTCTTCAACGCGGCGCGCGACACAGTCGCCGACCGATTCCTCACGACCTACAAGGCGGGCGAGCCGAAGCCTGACCTCGATGCGCAGCCGAAGACGAGCGCGACGGTCGAAACGTACGAGGCCCTGGAAGGAGCAGCCCAATGAGCGGGGTCAATCGCATTTCGGGGGCGGGACGCCTGACGCCGGCGCGCACCGCCCGGTTCACCTTCGACGGCCGCACGCTGACGGCGCTCGAGGGCGATACGCTCGCCTCGGCGCTGATCGCCAACGACATCCATCTCGTCGGCCGGTCGTTCAAGTATCACCGTCCGCGCGGCATTCTTTCCGCCGGTGCGGAAGAGCCGAACGCGCTTCTCGATGTCTCTCGTGACGCAGCGCGGCGGCAGCCGAACGTCCGCGCCACCGTGCAGGAAGTCTTCGACGGCATGAAGGTCTCCTCGCAGAACCGCTGGCCGTCGCTCGCCTTCGATATCGGTGGCTTCAACGATCTCCTGTCGCCCTTCTTCGCCGCCGGCTTCTACTACAAGACCTTCATGTGGCCGAAGGCGGCGTGGCACAGCCTCTACGAGCCGTTCATCCGCCGCGCCGCCGGTCTTGGCGTTGCTCCGACGGAAGCGGATCCGGATCACTATGCCAGCCGCTACGGCCATTGCGACGTGCTGGTGGTCGGCGCCGGCGTAGCCGGTCTCGCGGCCGCACTCGCGGCGGCAAAGGCCGGCGCGAAGGTCATCCTGTGCGACGAACAGCCGGAAGTCGGCGGGGCGCTCCGATACGATTCCGGTGCCGTCGTCGACGGCAAGCCGGGTTATGCCTGGGCGCAGGAGACCGGCAAGGCGCTTGCCGGCATGGACAACGTGACCGTGCTGACGCGCACGACGGGCTTCGGCTATTACAACCACAACTTCGTCGGACTGGTCGAGCGGGTGACCGACCATCTCGCCGCGCCGGACAAGGCGCTGCCGCGCGAGCGGCTCTGGCAGATACGCGCCAAGAAGGTCATCCTCGCCAACGGCGCGATCGAGCGCCACATGGTCTTCGCAAACAACGACCGGCCGGGCATCATGCTGGCTTCGGCGGGGCGCACCTATCTCAACCACTTCGGCGTCGCGGTCGGCAAGAAGGTCGCCATCTACACGGCGCACGATTCCGCCTACGAGGCCGCCTTCGACCTCAAGAGGGCGGGCGTTGGCGTGCCGGTGATCGTCGATTGCCGCGAACGGCCGAGCGAAGCAGTGCTGGCGGAGGCGAGACACCTCGGCATCGAAGTGCTGACGGGTCACTCCGTCGTCAACACCACGGGCAAGCTTCGGATCGCCTCGATCACCGTCGCCCGCAACGGCGGCAGCGGAGCGCGAAAGATCACCGTAGATGCGCTGCTCGTCTCGGCCGGCTGGACGCCGTCCGTGCATCTCTTCTCGCAATCGCGCGGCAAGGTGAAGTTCGATGCGGCGACAGAGCGCTTCCTGCCTGGCACCTATGCGCAGGACTGCCTCTCGATCGGCGCCTGCAACGGCACCGACGATATCCAGGCGACGATCGATGAGGCGCTTGCCGCCGGCGAACTGGCGGCCCGGGCCGCCGGCGCAGAAGGTGGTGCGCAGGTCGCGCTCAACGGTCAGAACGCCTTTGAATGGACTGGCGGCATGACCGGGGCTGCCGAAGGGGCAGGACCAGACACGACCGTCAAGGCCTTCATCGACTTCCAGCATGACGTCTGCGCCAAGGACATTCGCCTTGCCGTGCGCGAGGGCATGCACTCGGTGGAGCATATCAAGCGCTTCACCACCAACGGCATGGCCTCCGACCAGGGCAAGCTCTCCAACATGCACGGGCTCGCGATCGCAGCGGAAGCGCTCGGCAAGGGGATTCCCGAGGTGGGGCTGACGACCTTCCGCCAGCCCTATACGCCGGTAACCTTCGGCGCGATCGTCAGCCACTCGCGCGGCGGCCTGTTCGATCCGGCCCGCAAGACGCCTATGCATGCCTGGGAGGAGGCGCAGGGCGCCGAGTTCGAGGATGTCGGCAACTGGAAGCGCGCCTGGTTCTATCCAAAGGCGGGCGAGAGCATGCATGAGGCGGTCGCCCGCGAGTGCAAGACCGTCCGCGAGGTGGCCGGCGTCTTCGATGCGTCGACGCTCGGCAAGATCGAGGTGGTCGGCCCCGATGCCGCCAAGTTCCTCAATCTCATGTACACGAACGCCTGGGACAATCTGAAGCCCGGCCGCTGCCGCTACGGAATCATGCTGCGCGACGACGGTTTCGTCTATGACGACGGAGTCGTCGGCCGGCTGGCCGAGGATCGCTTCCATGTGACGACGACGACCGGCGGCGCGCCGCGCGTCCTGCACCATATGGAAGACTATCTCCAGACGGAGTTCCCAAACCTCAAGGTGTGGCTAACCTCGACGACGGAGCAATGGGCGGTTATTGCCGTCCAGGGTCCGAAGGCACGCGAAATCATCGCACCGCTCGTCGAAGGCATCGATCTCTCGAACGAGGCCCTGCCGCACATGAGCGTCGCCGAAGGGCGAATCTGCGGCATTCCGACCCGGCTCTTCCGCATGTCCTTCACCGGCGAGCTCGGCTTCGAGGTCAATGTGCCGGCGGACTACGGTCAGGCGGTCTGGGAGGCGATCTGGGCACGGGCCGAGCCGATGGGCGCCTGCGCCTACGGTACCGAAACGATGCACGTGCTGCGTGCCGAGAAGGGCTACATCATCGTCGGCCAGGATACCGACGGCACCCTCACGCCCCACGATGCCGGCCTCTCCTGGGCGGTTTCGAAGAAGAAGCGGGACTTCGTCGGCATTCGCGGCCTGAAGCGGCCCGACCTCGTCAAGGACGGCCGCAAGCAACTCGTCGGCCTGCTCACCAAGGATCCGAAGGTGGTGCTGGAGGAAGGCGCGCAGATCGTCGCCGACCCCAATCAGCCGAAACCGATGACCATGCTCGGCCATGTGACCTCGTCCTACTGGTCGCCAAATTGCGGTCGCTCGATCGCGCTGGCCGTGGTCGCCGGCGGTCAGGCCCGCCTCGGTGAGACGCTCTACGTGCCGATGGCGGACCGGACGATCGCCGTCGAAGTGAGCGACATGGTGTTCTTTGACAAGGAAGGAGGTCGCCTCCATGGCTGACCAGGCAATGGCTATTCGCAAAGCTCCGCTCGCCGGCCTCAGGGGCGGTTCGCACGCGGCGATCCTCACGCCGGCGGCACCCGCATCGCGGATATCGCTGCGCGCCGGCAAGGACGAGGTTCCGGCTCTTTCGGCGGCGCTCGGTGTGACGCTTCCGCTGCGGCCGAAGACCTCGGCTTCGAGCGGCAAGCGCCACGCACTCTGGCTCGGGCCGGACGAGTGGCTGGTAATCGACGAGGACGGTGCTGACCTGATGGCCGCCGCCGCATCGAGTGGCGCCCTGCATTCGGCGGTTGATGTGTCCCACCGCAACACGGCGATTATCGTCAGTGGACCGGGCGCGGAGGTGGCGATCAACAGCGGCTGCCCGCAGGACCTGTCGCTCGCACTCTTTCCGGTCGGCGCCTGCTCGCGCACGATTTTCGGCAAGGCGGAGATTGTTCTGCTCCGAACGGCGGAGGATACATTCCGCCTCGAGTGCTGGCGATCGTTCGCGCCCTTCGTCTTCGGCCTGCTTTCGGAAGGCGCTGAAGACGCGGCGCATTGAAGAGGCGCGTCTTTGAACTGGAAGCGGCAGAGCGATCTGCCGCTTTTTCTTTGTGAGCGGGGCTTGTCGTGTCGTCGCGGTCAGCCGCTTGCCGGCCAGCCTCGCCAACTGACCCAACGGCCGTGGAAATCGGCGCGGCCGATGAGGTGCTTTTCACCGCCCGGCCATATCTGAAGCGACAGTGCCGCGCCGGGCGTTTGGCTGTCGCCCTCCATCTGCAGCCGGGCAATCGGCGCCGCGTGAGTCGCAACCGCGCCGGCGGCGGAAATCAGGGCCTCACCTTGCCTCTGGGCGGCTGCCGGCAGGTATTGCCAGGCGATCGAGTGATAGATGACGTGCACCGCGCCCGGGAAGCTGCGAGCCAGGCGGGCCTTCAGCCAGTCGATCGCGTCGGCGCGCTCGACCAGCCTCCCTGCAGATGCGGCGATGTCCAATGCTTTCCTTGTCCGATCGAGCCGGTCCAACTGGTCTGCCCAGATATAGGAGAGCAGCCGCAGCCGGTCGTCCTCGTCCGCCGGGTTCAGCGGGTTGAGGTCGCAACCGGCGCGTGAGACAATTTCCAAGGACCGGAGTTTCGGTGCGTCACCATGCCATTCGGGCGTGATGACAACATCGGCAGCTTCATCGCCGCAATCACCGTTCGGGAGAACGTAACGATACCGGTCCCAGTGGAGGTTCAAGCCGGCGCTGGCGCCGATCTCCGAGAGAACGAGCCCCCTGCCGAAAAGATTGGCAATCGTCAGGAAGCCGGGAAGCAATGCGCCGGAGCGGCGCACCTCATTCGTTTGCGGCGCAAATCGGAGCCGCTCAAGGATGAAATCCGCGTGCCGCGCGAGTGCCCCCTCGCAAGCGTTCCATAGTGTGGCGTCGTCGGCATCGTTGGGCGGGTAGCAACCTTCCAATTCGTCGTCGCGATGCAGGAGAACAAGGGCGTGAAGGGCACCGAACAGCCGCAGCGCGAGGGCGTCGCCATTGGCGGATGGATCGCCTGGCCAACGGAGAACGCGGCGGCCCACTGTGTTTTTCTCATTCAGGCGCTCCGCAGCCAGCTTGCAGAGGCGCGCCATGAACGGCGAACCGAGCTTTTCGCAGGATTTCGCCTGGTCGCGGAATGCAGCACGGATGGTCTCGTCGGCCGACCCGGCGTCAGGCATCGGCCGGCCGGTCCTTCGGGTCGAACTGAATGATCGTCTGCCATACAGCTGTCAGGGCCGGCTTCCGTTCGCCCTCGATCTCCACCGTCGCGTCATAGGTGATCATCAGCATGCCGGCGCCGCGGAAGCGGGCGTCGGCCATGGTGAAGCGGCCTCGTACCCGGGCGCCGCTCTTGACGGGTGCCATGAAGCGCACCTTGTCGAAGCCGTAATTGATGCCCATCGTCTGCTCGCGGATCTTCGGCAGGCAATTGTAGTTCATTGCCGAGAGTAGCGAGAGCGACAGGAACCCGTGCGCAATCGTGCCGCCGAAGGGCGTTTCCGCCGCCGCGCGCTCGGGATCAGTGTGAATGAATTGGAAGTCGCTTGTCGCCTCGGCAAAATTGTCGATGGTCTTCTGCGACACGGTGATCCAGTCGGATACGCCGATCTCTTTGCCGATCAGAGCCTTGACCTCGGAAAGCGAAATATCGTGCGGCATGGGTTTGTCCTGAAGCAGCGGCCTCTCGACCGATCTATAGGCCGGCCGGGCAACGTCTAGCAAGTGGCGGTAAAACTTTAGAAAACCTCGACAAGAAACGTGACTGAGCGGGCGGGTGCGAAGGCCGGCAGCGTGGCGTCCGAGAGGGCGTCGCGCCATTCGCCCTCGAGGCTCGGCGGCGGCATGAAGGGATGCGGCGCATGGCTGCGGTTGATGACCACGGCGAGCCGGGTCGATCGCTGCTGTTGCCGATCCTCGGTCGCAAGCGTCATGATCAGGTTATCGGTCGCCGGATGTTCCCAATCTTCGACCGTCATCGGATGACCGTCAAGCCGCAGCCAGGCGACGTCGCCCCGGCCGGTGAAAAAGGACCTCTCGGCGAAGACGCGAAAGCGACGGCGCATGGAGGAGAGCGCAGCCGTGTGGTCGACCAGTTGCTGGTCGAGCGCCTCCCAGTCGAGCCAGGTGATCGTATTGTCCTGCGCA
This sequence comes from Sinorhizobium fredii USDA 257, assembly GCF_000265205.3. NCBI lineage: Bacteria > Pseudomonadati > Pseudomonadota > Alphaproteobacteria > Hyphomicrobiales > Rhizobiaceae > Ensifer > Ensifer fredii. The sequence continues at coordinate 5,524,264 of NC_018000.1, read as the reverse complement.
TAGGCATTGTTATTGCCGTGCTGGCTGCGGCCGCCTTCGTCCCCTGCCGCCAGCATGATCGTTCCGCGCGAGGCGAACAGGCTGCCGGCGATCGCCATGGCATCGTTCCGCCGTGCTGTCACCACCTCCGGATCCTCGGTCGGGCCCTCGGCGCCATTGTTCCACGAGTAGTTCTCGTTGTGCCCGTCCCGATTGCCTTCGCCATTCGCCTCGTTGTGCTTGCGTGCATAGGAGACGAGATCGACGAGCGTGAAGCCGTCATGGGCGGCGACGAAGTTGACGCTGCGCGTCGTCGTCTCGCCCCAGCGAGAGAAGATGTCGGAGGAGCCGGCAAGCGCGCTGGCGAGCGCGCCGATGGCGTGCCGATCGCCGCGCCAATAGCGGCGGATATCGTCGCGGGCGCGATCGTTCCACTCAAGAAAGGCGCGAGGGAAATTGCCGAGCTGATAGCCGCCCGGGCCGGTATCCCAGGGCTCGGCGATGAGCACCCGGTCCGACAGCACCGGATCGGCCGCGATTGCCGCAAAAAGCGCGGCGTCGCGATGAAAGCCGCTCATGTCGCGACCGAGGATGGAGGCAAGGTCGAAGCGAAATCCGTCAACGCCGGCGGCCAACACGAAATGCCGCAGGCTGTCGAGGATGAGGCTTTGCACCGTCGGGTGATCGCAAGCGATGGTATTGCCGCAGCCGGTGTCATTGATGAGTTCGCCGGGCTGGTCGGTCACATGGCGATAATAGGTGAGATTGTCGAGACCGCGCATCGAGAGCGTCGTGCCGTAGCGGTCGCTCTCGCCGGAATGGTTGAAGACGAGATCGAGGATGACGCCGATGCCGGCCTTGTGCAGGGCGTCCACCGTCTTGCGCAATTCCTTGACGCCGCCCGGAACCAGGCGCGGATCGAGCGCCATCGGTGCGATCGGGTTGTAGCCCCAACCATTGTGCAGTCCGAGCGGCGGCAGGTGCCGCTCGTCGATCCAGGCGACGATCGGCATCAGTTCGACGGCGGAGACACCGAGGCGGTGCAGGTGCTCGATGACGATCGGCTCGGCGAGCGCGGCCAGAGTGCCGCGCTTCTTTTCCGGAATGTTCGGATGAAGGATGGTGAACGGCTTTACGGCGACCTCATAGATCAGCCCGCCCGGCTGGAACAGCGGCGGCTTAGGCTCCACAGCCTTTATGTCCGTCACGATCGCCTTCGGCACGAGATCGGCCGTTTCTTGTCCGAAGACCGTCAGCCGCGGATCGTGGCGAAACGGGCGGTCGAGTTCCACTGCATAGGGGTCGACCAGCAGCTTGGAAGGATCGAACCACAGTCCGTGGTCGGGCGAGTAGACGCCCTCGGCACGCAAGCCGTATCGGGTGCCGAGGGGGGCGTCCCCAAGGGTGATGCTGTGCACATCACCGTCGCGCCTCATCGGCAGGCGGCGCAGTTCTTTTTCGCCCTGCTTATCGAACAGGCAAAGATCGATCCGCGCGGCATTGTGGGACCAGACGGCAAAGCGCGTTCCGTCTGGCGTGCGGGTCACGCCGAGGGGTGGAATTCCGGTCGTCGGCATGAGGGACGCGTTCCTTCTTGGTAGTGATCTTGCAGCCGAGATCGGTGCCGCCGGCACCCCCTCTGGCCTGCCGGCCATCACCCCCACAAGGGGGAGACGACTCGCGGCTCTCTTCTGCCTCACGGGGGCGCTCCGCTTGCGGAAGCCTTTCGGTTGAAGCGAGGGGAAGCCGCACATATTCTCCCCCCTTGTGGGGGAGATGGCCGGCAGGCCAGAAGGGGGTGCCGGGGCACCAGTTTGGAAGAAGGAAGGCCGCGCATGGCGGCGGCCCCATTGATCTTGCGCCTCAGGTGATGACGCTCGGCTCCTGGCGCCCGGTGCGTGCCTTGATCTCGGCGAGTTCGTCGGCAACGGCGATCAGGTCGGCGAGTGCTTCCTGCGTGTCGAGGTCGTGGCGAGCCGGGTCAGGTTCGAAGCGTTCGATATAAACACGCAGCGTCGCGCCGGACGTGCCGGTGCCCGAGAGACGGAAGACGACGCGGGACCCGCCCTCAAAGAGGATGCGGATGCCCTGGTTCTTGCTCACCGATTTGTCGACCGGATCGTTGTAGGAGAAATCATCGGCGGTCTCGACCGTCAGCGCGCCGAAGCTCTTGCCTGGCAGGCCGGCGAGCTTGTCCCGCAGCGCGGCGATAAGGCCGTTCGCGGCGTCGGAGTCGACACCCTCATAGTCATGGCGCGAATAATAGTTGCGGCCATAGGCGGACCAGTGCTGGCGCACGATATCACGGGCGCTTTCCTTGCGGACCGCCAGGATGTTCAGCCACAGCAATACCGCCCAGAGCCCGTCCTTCTCGCGCACGTGGTTGGATCCGGTGCCGGCGCTTTCCTCGCCGCAGATCGTCGCCATGCCCTCGTCGAGCAGGTTGCCGAAGAATTTCCAACCGGTCGGCGTCTCATAGAGGCCAATGCCGAGCTTTTCGGCGACGCGGTCGGCGGCACCACTCGTCGGCATGGAGCGGGCTATGCCGGCAAGTCCCTTGGCGTAGCCGGGCGCCAGATGCGCATTTGCGGCAAGTATCGCGAGGCTGTCGGAGGGGGTGACGAAAATGCCTTTGCCGACGATCAGGTTGCGGTCGCCGTCGCCGTCGGAGGCGGCGCCGAAATCTGGCGCGTCGGGCGCCATCATCGTCTCGTAGAGGGCGCGGGCGTGGACGAGGTTCGGGTCCGGATGATGGCCGCCGAAGTCCGGCAGGGGTATGAAGTTCATCACCGAACCCTTGGGCGCGCCGAGCCGTTTCTCGATGATCTCCTTGGCATAGGGTCCGGTGACGGCGCTCATTGCATCGAAGACGACGCGGAAGCCACCGGAGATCAGCTTGCGGATCGCCGAAAAGTCGAACAGGCTTTCCATCAGCTCGGCATAGTCGGCAACCGGGTCGATGACGGTTACCGTCATGTCCTCGACCTGCTGCGATCCCTCGACGTCCAGGTTGACGTCGGCGACGACGACAATCCGGTAGCTGTCGATCGCCTGGGTGCGGGCGAAGATCGCATCCGTGACCTTTTCCGGTGCGGGGCCGCCATTGCCGACATTGTACTTGATGCCGAAATCCTCGGTCGGGCCGCCGGGGTTATGGCTTGCCGACAGCACGATGCCGCCGAAGGCCTTGTATTTGCGGATGACATTCGAGGCAGCCGGCGTCGACAGGATGCCGCCGCGGCCGACGAGCACGCGGCCGAAACCGTTCGCAGCCGCCATCTTAATCGTCTTCTGAATGACCTCGCGGTTGTAGTAACGGCCGTCGCCGCCGATCACCAGCGTCTCTCCCGCAAAGCCTTCGAGCGAATCGAAAATCGACTGGATGAAGTTCTCGGCGTAATTCTTCTGCTGGAAGACCGGAACCTTCTTCCTGAGGCCCGATGTGCCAGGCTTCTGGTCGCTATAGGGATTGGTGGAGACGGTTTTTATCATCTGTCTTAGCCTTTCGCGAGAAGACCGGAGTAGAGCGCAGCGTAGCGTTCCGCACTCTTGCCCCAGGAAACGTCGGACTTCATGCCCTGGTTCTGCAGGCGCGCCCACACTTTCGGCTCGCTGTATGCATGCATTGCGCGGCGGATCGCAAGACGCAAGCCGTCGGCGGTGACCGGGCGGAACTGGAAGCCGGTGGCGACCCGGGCCGACAGCGCTGCCTCGTTGGCGTCGATGACCGTGTCGGTCAGTCCGCCGGTGCGGGCAACGATCGGTATGCAGCCATAGCGCAGACCGTAGAGCTGCGTCAGGCCGCAGGGCTCGAAGCGCGACGGGATGAGGATCGCATCGGAACCCGCCTGCATGAGGTGCGACAGCGGCTCGTCATAGCCGGTTATCATGCCGATGCGGCCGCGGTGGCGCGAGGCGGCTGCCAGGAGCGCCCCCTCGAGCGCGCTGTCGCCGGAGCCGAGCACGATAAGCTTGCCGCCGAGCGTGACGATATCGTCGGCCACTTCGGCCAAGAGGTCCATGCCTTTTTGCCAGGTGAGCCGGCTGATGACGCAAAAGATCGGACCGCGGCTCTGGTCCAGGCCAAAACGCTCTTCCAGAGCCTTGCGGTTGGCCGCCCGCTGCTTGATCGCGGTCGGACCGTAGTTTCGGGCAATGCTCGGATCCGTCTCGGGATTCCAGGTGTCGACATCGATGCCGTTGACGATCCCTGTCAGGTCCAAGACGCGGCTTGCCAGAAGTCCCTCCATCCCCATGCCGAATTCCGGCGTCAGGATCTCATGCGCATAGGAGGGACTGACGGTGGTGATCGCCGTCGCCGTCTGCAGGCCGCCTTTGAGAAATCCGACATCGCCATAATATTCGAGGAACGGCGTCGTGAACGCTTCGGGCGGCAGGGAGAGTTCGGGGAAGACGGACGGGCCGAACTGGCCCTGAAAGGCGATGTTGTGGATCGTCAGCACCGTCGGCATGTTCCGCGCCGAACCGAAGCGCATATAGACAGGCGTCAGCGCCGCCTGCCAGTCGTGAACATGGACGATATCCGGCCTCCAACCGGGAACGACATTGTCGCCGGCGATCTCGGCGGCGGCGAGCGACAGGGCGGCGAAACGGCGGAAATTGTCCGGATAGTCGCGCCCGGTCGGATCGAGATAGGGCCCGCCGTCGCGGTCGTAGAGCGCCGGTTGATCGAGTACGAGCAGATCCAGTCCGTCGATTTCGGCCGCAAGCAGGGTCGCGGGGTGACCGAACAGATTGTCGATGCCGCCGACGGTCTTTTTCTTCTTGAGCTTGTGGAGCACGGCCGGATAGCCAGGCACCAGCGTGCGGGTTCGGATGCCGTGCGGGAGAAGCGCCGCCGGGAGCGCGCCGACGACATCGGCGAGCCCCCCGGTCTTGACCAGCGGGTAGACCTCGGACGCAACGGACAGGATGTTCATACGCGCGGACCTACATTCCCAATTTGTCGATCATCGTTTGCGTGATCAGGCAAACGCCGTTTTCGGACCGGCGGAAGCGCTTGGCGTCGAGCTCCGGATCATCGCCGACGACCAGCCCTTCCGGGATCACTACCCGGCTGTCGATGACGACATTGCGCAGAATCGAGTGCCGCCCGACCGTCACGTCGGGGAGAACTACGGCATTTTCGAGTCGGGAGTATGAATTGACGCGAACGCCGGTAAACAAGAGGCTCCTGTTGAGCGCTGCGCCCGAGATGATGCAATCTCCCGAGACGAGCGAGGAGGTCGCCGAGCCGCGGCGGTCCTCGTCGTCGTGGACGAACTTGGCGGGCGGCTTGATTTCGGAAAAAGTCCAGATCGGCCAAGTGCTGTCGTAGATGTCGAGCTCGGGCGTGATATGCGTGAGGTCGATGTTCGCCTGCCAATAGGCGTCGATCGTGCCGACGTCGCGCCAATAGGCCTCGCGTTCGAAGTCCGAACGGACGCAGGAGTGGGTGAAGCGGTGGGCGACCGCCTTACCGTGCTCGACGATATAGGGAATGATGTCCTTGCCGAAATCGCGACTGGATTTCGGATCGGCCGCATCCCGGCGCAGCATGTCCATCAGGAACTTGGTGTGGAAGACGTAGATGCCCATGGAGGCCAGCGCCATCTCAGGGTTGCCCGGGATGGCGGGCGGGTCGGCCGGCTTTTCGACGAAGGCGATGATCCGGTCCTCGTTGTCGACATGCATGACACCGAAGCCCGTCGCCTCCATGCGCGGCACTTCCAGGCAGCCGATCGTCACATCGGCGCCGGAATCGACGTGCTGTTGCAGCATCAGCTCGTAGTCCATCTTGTAGATGTGATCGCCGGCGAGGATCACCATGTACTCGACGCCATGATCCTCGATGATGTCGATATTCTGGAAGACTGCGTCGGCGGTGCCTTCGTACCATTGCGTTTCCGAGACGCGCTGGCTCGCCGGCAGGATATCGAAGCTCTCGTTGCGCTCGGGGCGGAAGAAGTTCCAGCCGCGCTGCAGGTGCCGGATCAGCGAATGGGCCTTGTACTGGGTCGCCACTCCGATGCGACGGATACCCGAATTCAACGCATTGGAAAGCGCGAAATCGATGATGCGAGCCTTGCCGCCGAAATAGACGGCCGGCTTGGCACGCCGGTCGGTCAGTTCCTTCAGCCGACTGCCACGACCGCCGGCGAGAACATAGGCCATGGCATCACGAGCCAGAGGTTGCGTACGTTTTTCCACCATTTGTCCTCCCCAAGATCAGTTCTTCGAGGACCGCCCGGCGGCTTTCTGCGACGCCTCGCGGGCCCCTGATTCCTTCCAGCCCGTCCGCCGGCGGTGCCGGCCGGGCCCACTCCTCATTCCTGCTCGAGCATCAGCGTCGCGAGCGGCGGCAGCGTCACTGTGGCCATCGTCATTCCGTTCGATTTCCTTTCCGCATGCACGGCGCCGCCGTTGCCCTTGCCGCTGCCTCCATAGATCTCCGCATCGGTGTTGAGGATTTCCTTCCAGCGTCCTGCGACCGGTAGCGGTACGTCATAGCCCTCCCGATAGACCGGAGTGAAATTGGTGACGACCGCGATCAGCTTCTCGCCCGGTGCTTTTCTGAGCCAGGCGAAGACCGAATTGTCCCGGTCGTCGGCAATCAGCCACTCGAAGCCATCGCCCTCGCAATCGCGTGCGTGCAGCGACGGTTTGGAGCGATAGGTGCCGTTCAAGTCGCGGACCAGCCGCCGCATGCCTTCGTGGAGATTGTATTCGAGCAGGTTCCAGTCGAGCTGGCGCTCTTCCGCCCATTCGCGCCATTGCGCGAACTCCTGCCCCATGAAGAGGAGCTTCTTGCCCGGATAGCCCCACATGAAGCCGTAATAGGCCCTGAGATTGGCGAACTTCTGCCAATCGTCGCCGGCCATCTTGGCGATCAGCGATCCCTTGCCGTGCACGACCTCGTCATGCGACAGCGGCAGGACGAAATTCTCGCTGAAAGCGTAGAGCAGTCCGAAGGTCATGTCGTTGTGGTGGAACTTCCGGTGCACCGGCTCGCGCGACAGATATTGCAGCGTGTCGTGCATGAAGCCCATGTTCCATTTGAAGCCGAAGCCGAGCCCGCCGGTGTGGACCGGATGGGACACTTTCGGCCAGGAGGTCGATTCCTCGGCGATCGTCAGAACGCCCTGATGAATGCCGTAGAGGCGGGTATTCATCGTCTGCAGGAAACGAACCGCCTCGAGATTTTCATTGCCGCCGTACTCGTTCGGCACCCATTCGCCGTGCTTGCGCGAATAGTCGAGATATAGCATCGACGCGACCGCGTCGACGCGGAGGCCGTCGACATGGAACTTCTCGGCCCAGTAGAGGGCGTTGTTGACGAGGTAGGCGGCGACCTCCTCGCGGCCGAAATTGTAGATCGCCGTGTTCCAGTCGGGATGGAAGCCCTGGCGCGGATCCTCGTGTTCGTAGAGCGCCGTACCGTCGAACCAGCGCAAGCCATGCTCGTCGGTCGGAAAATGCGCCGGCACCCAGTCGAGAATGACGCCGATGCCGACCTTGTGGCAGCCATTGACGAAGCGGGCAAAACCTTCCGGCTCGCCGAAGCGCGCGGTCGGCGAATAAAGACCGGTGGTCTGATAGCCCCATGACGGATCGTAGGGGAATTCGGAGATCGGCAGGAACTCGATATGGGTGAAGCCCATGTCGACGCAATAGGGGATCAGCCGCTCGGCCAGTTCGTCCCAGGTCAGCATATCGCCGTTGTCGCGGCGCTGCCACGAACTGGCATGGACCTCGTAGATGGAAATCGGCTGCCGGCGCGGATCGATCTCTTCCCAGTGCCGCCGGTGCGCCTCGTCGTCCCAGACCTGGGCGATTTCGCCCGTGGTTACCGATGCGGTGTCGGGGCGGAGCTCCGAGCGCCGGGCGAAAGGATCGGCCTTCAGCGGCAGCAGCGTGCCGTCCTTGCCGAGAATCTCGTATTTGTAAGGGGCGCCGATCGGCACGCCGGGGATGAAGATCTCCCAGATGCCCGTGTCGGCGCGCAGCCGCATGACGTGGCGACGGCCATCCCAATCGTTGAAGTTGCCGACGACCGAAACGCGCCGCGCGTTCGGCGCCCAGACGGCGAAGTGAAAGCCTTCGGCACCCTCGTGCGAGATCGGGTGGGCACCCATCTTGTCGAAGAGCCTCAGGTGCGAGCCTTCGCGGATGTAATAGTCGTCCATGGGGCCAAGGACGGGACCGAAACTGTATGAATCGAGCACGATCCATTCGCCGCCCTCGTTGCGGGCCCGGTAGCGGATCGGCTGCCCCTTGCGGAGCAAGACGGGGCCTTCGAAAAAGCCGGCGTCGTGGCGCCGTTCGAGTGCTCCGATGTCGTTGCCGGATAGGGTCTCCGCGACAACAGTTCCCGCGCCGGGAATGAAGCAGCGCGCGACGTAGGTCTTGCCGGAGGCGTGCACGCCGAGAACGGCAAAGGGGTCGCTGTGGGTGCCGGAAAGTATTGCCTCAATCTCCTGCGCCGGCAGAAAGCCTGACGCAGCGGGCGTTTCGTCCTTGCCAGGCGGTGACGTCATCCAGCTCTCCAGATTTCACCGGCATATTGCCGGATCGTGCGGTCTGAGGAGAACCAGCCCATGCGCGCCGTGTTCCGGATGGTCTTCGAATACCAGTCGGATGGGGTGGCCCAGAGTTTGTCAACCTCGCGCTGTGCCTTGGCGTAGGCTTCGAAATCGGCGGCTACCATGAACCAGTCATGGTTGTAGAGCCCGTCGACAAGGCCCGCGAAGCGGTTGCGATCGTCCGGCGAGAAGACTCCGGAGGCGATTGCCTGGAGCGCCTGCGACAGCTCGCGCGAGCTCTCGATGACGGCACGCGGGTTGTGCCCCTCGGCCCGTGCCTTCGCCACCTCCTCGGCGGTCATGCCGAAGATCTGGATATTTTCCTCGCCGACCCAGTCGCGCATCTCCACATTGGCGCCGTCGAGCGTGCCGATGGTCAGGGCGCCGTTGAGGCCGAACTTCATGTTGCCGGTGCCGGACGCCTCCATGCCGGCGGTCGAGATCTGCTCCGAGAGATCGGCGGCAGGCACCATCACCTCGGCGAGCGAGACGTTGTAGTTGGGGACGAAGATGATCTTCAAAAGACCACGCACCGCCGGGTCGTTGTTGATGACGCGAGCGACGTCGTTGGCAAGCTTGATGATCAGCTTGGCGTGGTGGTAGCTCGGCGCCGCCTTGCCGGCGAAGAGCTTGACGCGCGGCACCCAGTCGAGTTCCGGATGCGAGCGAATCTGATCGTAGAGCGCCACCGCCTCGATGATGTTGAGCAATTGCCGCTTGTATTCGTGGATGCGCTTGATCTGGATGTCGAACATCGCCGAGGGATCAAGCCTGATGCCGAGGCTCGCCTGGACCAGCTTCGCCAGCCTCACCTTGTTGGCGCGCTTGACGGCGGCGAAGTGTTCCTGGAAGTCCGGCTTGTCGGCAAAGGCGTCGAGGGCCTGCAGCGCCTCGGTATTGTCGATGAACTCGTCGCCGATCGCGTCACGGATCAACGCGAAAAGGCCGGGATTGCACTGCATCAGCCAGCGGCGCGGCGTGATGCCGTTGGTTTTGTTGTTGATGCGGTCCGGGTAAAGGCGGTGCAGGTTGGCAAACACCGTTTCCTTCATCAGGTCGGTGTGCAGCGCCGAGACGCCGTTGATCGAATGGGAGCCGACAAAGGCGAGGTTGCCCATGCGCACCCGCCGCTCGCCAGTCTCGTCAATCAGCGAGATGCTGCGGATCTCCTCGTCGGTCGCATGCTTCTGCCTGCGCGCCTCGATGAGGACCTTGGCATTGATCGCGTAGACGATCTGCATGTGGCGCGGCAACAACCGCTCGAAAAGCGGTACCGGCCAGCTCTCGAGCGCTTCCGGCAGCAGCGTGTGGTTGGTGTAGGCGAAGGTCCGCCGGGTGATGTCCCAGGCTTCCTCGAAACCGAGCCCGTGGACGTCGGTCAGCAGCCGCACCAGCTCCGCGACGGACACGGCCGGATGGGTATCGTTGAGCTGGATGGCAACCGCATCCGGCAGTGAGGTGAAGTCCGGATATTGCTGCAGATGCCGGCGCAGAATGTCCTGCAGCGAAGCGGAGGAGAAGAAATATTCCTGCCGGAGGCGCAGTTCTTGGCCGGCCGGCGTGGCGTCGGCCGGATAGAGCACGCGTGTCAGGCTCTCCGCCTTGTTGCTCTCGCGCAGCGCACCGATATGGTCGCCGGCATTGAAGGCGTCGAGCAGGATCGGGTCGATCGGCTGCGCAGCCCAGAGACGCAGCGTGTTGACCCGCTTTGCCCGCCAGCCGACGGCCGGCGTGTCGAAGGCGGTGGCGATTACCCGCTCCGCCGGCTTCCAGACGTAGCGCTGGACTTCCTCGTCGATATTGACCGTTTCGACACCGCCGCCGAAACCGATCTCGTAGGAGCTCTCCCGCCGCTCGAATTCCCACGGATTGCCATGGGCAAGCCAGGTTTCCGGCAGTTCGACCTGCCAGCCATCGGCCATCTGCTGGCGGAACAGGCCGTGCATGTAGCGGATGCCGTAGCCATAGGCGGGAACGTCGACGGTTGCCATCGACTCCATGAAACAGGCGGCAAGGCGCCCGAGGCCGCCATTGCCGAGAGCGGCGTCGGGCTCCAGCTGCCCGACCACGTCGATATCGACGCCGAGCGAGGCAAGCGCGTCACGCATCTCGTCCATAAGGCCGATATTCGTCATCGCGTCGCGCATCATGCGGCCGATGAGGAATTCGAGTGAAAGGTAGTAGACCCGCTTCGCCCCGGTCGCATAGGTCTTGCGCGTCGACTCCATCCACTTGTCGGTGATCCGGTCGCGGGCGACCAGAATGGCGGCAGTCAGCCAGTCGTGCGGTTTTGCGACCTTCGGGTCCTTGCCGATGCGGTATTTGAGGCGTTCAAGAATCTCGACGGCAAGCTGGCCGGGTTCGGAGGATCTCAGGGCCGGCTGCGGCAGTTCGTTGGTGGAGAGCCGATTCATCATGAGACCTGTCAAACCCTTGTTGCATTTCAGAAAACCGCAGACCGAACCGGCCGGGAACAGGGCATTTATGCATCGATCCGAAGCGCTTGCAACAGGTGTTTTAAATGGATTAGAAAACGCCAACGGGACTCGAGGACGTACTTAGGCTGCTATTTCAATACCTTCGGAGCAAGAAAAATGCCGCCCGGCAAAGGCCGAACGGCATGGCAAAATTACCCGGAGTGCGATGATTTCGGGCCGAAGCGACCCAGGATCCATAAGCGTCTCTCCTTCGACTCAGGTTATTTCGTCAGGCGGGAAATCATGGCCGAGGCGCGTTCGCCAATGGCCTTGAAGGCCGCGACTAGCTCGGCGGTTTCCTCGGCCTCGTAATAATGCGAGGACGAGGAGGCGCAATACCTCAGCAGCTCCTGGCCGCGCTGCGGCGCCATGAACGCGACGCTGTAGATCTCGACCTTATTGGCCTTGGCCGTGTCGCACCATTGCTTGGTAACCGTGTCGTCATTGGCGTAGTTGTTCTCGCCATCGGTCATGAAGACGATGTATTTCGTCGGCACCTGGCCGTTCTTGGCGGCATGGGCCGTGTTTTCCGTGTCCGCACTGACCTTCTGGTAGGCCGTCTTAAAGGCGCTGCCCGAGGCGGTGCCACCGATCGCAACCAGCGCATTGACATAGCTCGCCGTGTTACTCGTTCCCCAGGCGAGCGTTCCCGCCGCATCCTGCGAAGCATTGTAGGAGACCGCCGCGGTGCGGACATAGATCTGATCCGGATCCGCGACCAGCAATTGCGCCAGCAGGTCGCGGACGGCGGTCTTCAGGGCGTCGATCTTGGTGACGTAGCAGGGGCTGCTCGCCCACAGATTGGGGTACCTGCTCCAGTTTGACTCCGTATAGTTGGGGCAGCTCTTTTTTGTCGTGTTGATCGTGTTCGTCTTCCATGCCATCGAGCCGGACCGGTCGAGGACGAGATACATCGACAGCGCGTTTTTGGTCTCGGTGGCGCTTTCCGCCGTGGAGCTGGCTTCAAGCTCGATCGAATCCGTGCCGAGCAGTCGCGTCATGGCGTTGAACTCGATGACGCGCTTGTTGACGACGGTGACCTGGAAGATCTTTCCCTTCGCGCCGTTCGGCGTCTCGGTGATGTTCACCTCAGCCGTGTTGACGTCGTCCCACGTGGGTGTCGACGAGGCAGCGCCGGAGGAGGCTCCATCTTCGCCGTCGGCCGGTGCATCGGGCGTTGTGGTGCCGCCGGCCTGGGTCTTCAGGAATTTGCGAGCAAGCTCCTTGGCCGCCGCGATATCCGGCTGGTCGTCGGAAACAAGCGCTGAAGCCGCCGCCAGAGCGGCCGCGTCGGTCGCGTCCTGGAGCTGGTTCTTCGTCATCAGCATGTTGGCCATGTCGATGGACACGCCGCCGGCTGCGAAAAGCAGCGGCGCAGCGACCGCCGTCATCATTCCGAAATTGCCGCTCCGATCCTTCAGCATTCGGATGAAGGATTGGCCTATAGTGGACCGTCTTCCCATATGTGTGCACCCCCACACGTTGTGCCCTCTCGCCTATGACACTAGTGGATGATGCGTTACCGTGCGGTTCATGCAATCGCTGCAATCTTAACGAACCGCTAGAAAGCCCATGTATTCTGCGGGGCGCCGTCGGGGGTGGGTCTGCCGGAAAATGGTGCGAACTGTGCCAGTTCCAGTCATCCTACCGGAATGACGTCGACGGCCTGTTCCGTTGTGTGGCTGCCGTAGCTTTTCAGCACGCCGATGACCGGCGCCACGTCGCCATAGTCGCGTCCATGGCCGACGACGATATGGTCGGTGCCTGCCGGAATATTGTTGGTCGGGTCGAGTTCCATCCAGCCGCCGGTTGTGCCGCACCAGAAGCGGACCCAGGCATGCATCGCGTCGGCGCCTTCGAGCCGCTCCTTGCCGGGCGGCGGCAGGGTCCTCAGAAAGCCGCTGACATAGCCGGCCGGAATGCCGAGGCTGCGCAGCGCCACGATCATCACATGCGTGAAATCCTGACAGACGCCGCGCTTCAGCTTGAAGGCCTCGCCGGGCGTCGTGGTCACGGTGGTCGCTTCGGCATCGTAGGCGAAATCGCGGTGGATGCGTTCGCAGACGGCGACGCCGATCTGACGCACAGTCATGTCCTCCCCGGCAATTTCGCGCGCATAGGCGGCGATGTCCGGCGTCTCGGGCAGCAGCGGACTCGGGCCAATGAAATGGTGCGGCGAGTCGGCGTCGGCCGACCAGCAGGAGGCGAGTTGCGAGGGCAGGCCGGCCAGTGGCGGCGAGAAATCGGCGGTGAGCGCGATCGCTTCGGCCTGCACGCGCGCCTGCATGCGAATGACGAGGTTCTCGTGTACGGAGCGGAACAGGATGGAGGTGGTGGCGTTGGCGAAGAAATCGACGCTTTCGGACCGCTCGCCGGGCGTCGGCTGGAACGTGAGGGAGCCCGCGATCAGACGCTGGCGGCCCGCGATCGAGGCGGGCAAGACGCGCACGAGATGGCGCCCGCCGCTCACCGGAACTTCGTAACCGTAGGTGATCTTCAGGTTGATGTCATAGAGCATCGGAGCAGTCGCTCTCCGTCAGCCGAGATAGGTTTGTGCGAGCAGGTCCGAAAGTCTTTCGAGATCCTGCTCGAGCCGCTTGTAGACCGGCGCGGTCATGGCTTCCGGCGTCATCACCGCTAGGCCGGAGTGAAGCCGCATCGTCTCCCGGTAGAAGGGCGACATCTGGCCGTTGGCGAAGGCGTTCGGCAGCAGTTCGACCTCCGTCTTGATCTCGTTCAATTGAAAAAGGACGGAGCGTGGGTTGAGCGGGTCGAGCGCCAAAAGGTCGGTGACGGTCAAGGCGGCCGTATTGACGTTGTAGCGCCGGCGATGGGTCATGACGCTGTCGCCGATCTCGAGCAGCATGTCATAGGCGCCGTCCGGAGCCTCCGGTCCGGACATGTGCCCGAGCAGCCTCGTCATGTGCAGACCGCGTTCGAGATAGCGCCCGATCGACAGGAACCGCCAGCCAGTAAAGCGGTACATGTTTTCGTGGACGAGACCGGCAAAACCCGCAAGCTTGCGCAGCAGAATGGTCATCGCATGGGTCGCGTCGTCGCCGGCCGTCACGGTCGCATGGAATTTGCGTGCCGTCTTCGACAGGTCGTTCAGGGCAAGCCAGCCGTCGGGAGAGAACCGGTCGCGGATGTTGCCGGCGCTGAAGAGCGCGCTTTCGATATTGGCAAGCAGGCTGTCGGGCACCGGCTGGCGCGTGCGGATGTCGAGGGCGGCGAGATAGCTGCTGACATCCTTCAGGAGCGGCATGTTCGGATCTGCCGCTTCCGCAAAGCGGCTGTGCCAGGCGCGCAGGATTCGCAGCGCCCCCTCGGCCCTCTCGATATAGCGGCCGAGCCAGAAGAGATTGTCCGCCGCACGGCTGGGCAGGCTGCCCGGCAGGTTGCGGGTAAAACTCTCCTCGGCCGGGAGCAGCGTCGTGCGCTCGACCGGCCTGTCGCTGACGATCCAGACATCGGCGGCCGTGCCGCCCGCCTGCATGGCGATTGCCGCCACGTCATCGCCCGAGCCGATGCGGGCGAAGCCGCCCGGCATGATCTGCCAACCGTCGCGGGTGCGCGCAGCAAAGACCCTTAGGCTCATCGGACGCGGTGTCAGTTTGCCGCGCACCCAGGCCGGCGTCGTCGACAGCGTCACCACCTCCTGGCCGACGAGCTTGCCGCCGTCTGTCGCCAGCCATTCGGCGACCGAGGCCTTGGCGGTGTCGCGGAGTGAGGCACCGAGCACCGATTGCCCGTTGTCGTCGAAAAAGGGGCGCGTCGAATAGGCCGGGCCGATGACCATGCCCTCGATGTTGCCCGCGACCTGCTGGCGTTCCGGCTGCTGCCCGCACCACCAGGTGGCGATCGACGGCAGCTTCTGCTCTTCTCCGAGCAGATGGCGACACAGCGTCGGCATGAAGGCGAGGAAAGCACGCGTCTCGAGAATGCCGGAGCCGATTGCGTTGACGATCGAGACGGAGCCGGCGCGGAGCGCTTCGACGAGGCCGGGCGTGCCGATATGGGAGGATTGATCGAGTTCCAGCGGATCGGCGAACGAGGCGTCGAGGCGGCGCCACAGGACGCCGATCGGCTTCAGGCCGGCGACGGTGCGCACCATCACGCGACTGCCGACGACGGTCAGGTCTTCGCCTTCGAGCAGCATAAAGCCGAGGTAGCGGGCGATATAGGCGTGCTCGAAATAGGTTTCGTTGGCGATGCCCGGCGAGAGAACGGCAATGCGGTCGTCCGGATGCAGCTTTTGAGCTTGGAGGGTATCGCGGAACGCTCCGAAGAAGCTCGCCAGGCGGTGGACGTGGGTTTCGGCGTACAGGTTGGAAAAGGCGCGCGTCGTCGCCACGCGGTTTTCAAGCGCAAAGCCTGCGCCGGACGGCGCTTCGGTCCGGTCGGAAAGAACCCACCAGTTACCGTCGGGGCCACGCCCGATCTCGAAGGTACAGAAGTGCAGGAAATGTCCGCCAGCCGGCTCGACGCCGACAAGCGGGCGCAGGAACTGCGGATTGGAGGCGACGAGCGCCGGCGGCAGCAGGCCTTCGCGGACAAGGCGGTTCTCGCCATAGATATCCGCAACCACCTTCTCCAGGAGCTCGGCGCGCTGGATCAACCCCTCGGAAACGGCGGCCCATTCGGCTTCGTCGATCAGCACCGGAATGTGTGACAGCGGCCAGCTTCGTTCGGTGCCTTCCTTGCCGTAGGCGCGATAGAACACGCCGGCGTCGCGCAGATAGCGGTCGGCGCGCGCGAAGCGGTTGGCGAGCTCCGTTTCGTCCATTCGGCCGAGCGCGGCAAGCAGCCGCTGCCAGACCGGCCGGACGTTGCCCTGCGGGTCGAGCATCTCGTCGGCGACGCCCGGCAGGGCGCGATAGCCGAACGCCGGGTCGCCATCGAGACGCCCGTTGCCTATTGCCTCTGCCGCCAGTTTCTTCGCCATTTACACTCCTGCCGGACGCCTCAAGTCGAGCGTCAGGGGAAACTCCGCCGATGGGGTCTCGGGTCGCAGCCGATACATGCCGGTCGTGTGGCCCCAGGGTTCGAAGCGCGCCAGCCGGCGTGCCTCCGCCTCGTTGCCGTTGACCGGAAAGGTCTCATAGTGACGCCCGCCGGGATGCGCAACGTGATAGACGCAGCCGCCGATCGCCCGATTCGACCATGTATCATAAACGTCGAATGTAAGGGGAGTGTTCACCGGCAAGACGGGGTGCAGGCCGGCTGCCGGCTGCCAGGCCTTGTAGCGCACGCCGGCGACGGCGATGCCGTTCGTACCGGTTTTCGACAGCGGCACCGGCCGGCCGTTGCAGGTGACGATGTAGCGATCGGGATTGCCGGTTGCGAGCTTCACCTGGAGACGCTCGACTGACGAATCGACATAGCGCACCGTGCCGCCGATCGCGCCCTGCTCGCCCATCACGTGCCAAGGTTCGAGCGCCTGGCGGATTTCGAGCTTCGCTTCCTCGTATTCGACCTCGCCACAGAAGGGGAAGCGGAATTCGAGCTGCGCCTCGAACCATTCCGGCCAGAAGTCGAAGCCATGCGC
The DNA here is from genome assembly GCF_000265205.3 of Sinorhizobium fredii USDA 257. Lineage (NCBI taxonomy): Bacteria > Pseudomonadati > Pseudomonadota > Alphaproteobacteria > Hyphomicrobiales > Rhizobiaceae > Ensifer > Ensifer fredii. The sequence goes on along the minus strand of NC_018000.1, from coordinate 5,507,678 downwards.
CCTCAGGTCAGCGAGAACATCGAGGAAATCCTGCCAGACATGGTGTGGCAGCATGAAGCGGTCGTGAAGCGCCGTGCCCCAGCGCACGAAACCGCCTTCGACCGGGTTTTTCCAGAAACGGGCGATGAGGGCGCGGACCAGCAATTGCTGGGCGAGCGACATGCGGGCGTTCGGCGGCATCTCGAAGCCGCGGAACTCGATGAGGCCGAGGCGCCCCGTCGGACCGTCGGGCGAGAAGAGCTTGTCGATGCAGATCTCCGAGCGGTGCGTATTGCCGGTGACGTCGACGAGCAGATTGCGGAACAGTCGATCGACAAGCCATGGCAGCGGCGGCACGCGGCCCGCGCCGGGCACCGGCACCTGGGCAAGGGCGATTTCCAGCTCGTAAAGGGAGTCATGGCGTGCCTCGTCGATGCGCGGCGCCTGGCTGGTTGGTCCGATGAACAGGCCGGAAAAGAGATAGGAGAGAGAGGGATGCCGCTGCCAGTGCAGCACGATGCTCTTCAGAAGATCCGGCCGGCGCAAAAAGGGGCTGTCATTGGGGCTGCGGCCGCCGACCACCACGTGGTTGCCTCCGCCGGTTCCCGTATGGCGGCCGTCGATCATGAACTTATCGGCACCGAGCCGGCTCTGGCGCGCCTCCTCGTAGATCGCCGTGGTGATATCGACGCATTCCCCCCAGGTCGAAGCCGGGTGGATATTGACTTCGATCACGCCCGGGTCGGGTGCGACCCGGATGACGTTGATGCGCTCGTCCTGCGGCGGCGGATAGCCTTCGATATGGACGGTCAGGCCGAGCGCCGCCGCGGCCCGTTCGGTCGAGGCGATGAGATCCAGATACTCCTCGATTTCCGTGGTCGGCGGCATGAATACACTGAGCCGGCCTTCGCGCGGTTCGACGGTGATCGCGGTGCGCACGGAGCCGTCGATCTCGTCGCGTGCGGCGGGCAGTGGCGTTTGCGGCTCCTCGGCCGGTTGGAAGCGTGACCGTTGGGCGCGACCCTTCTCTTCGGTGAAGTTCGGCAGGTCCGTGCGCGGAACGGTTGGGTCGACAGGATTGATATAGGGATAAGCGGAGGGGGAAATATAGGGCAGGGCACCGAGCGGCAGGCGGTAGCCGACCGGGCTGTCACCGGGCACAAGGAAGATACGGCCGCGCCGGGTCTTCCATTTCTCGCTCGTCCATTTCCGGCCGGTAGCCCGGGAATTCCAGGCCTGTACCGGCAGCGCGTAGCCTGTTGGCGTCGTCAGGCCGCGCTCGAAGACGCGGGCGAGGCGGCTGCGCTCCTCCGGATCCTTCAGCTTCGAGTTGGACGGGTCGACATTGTTCGGCAGGTTCGCTTCCTTGATGATCCATTCGGCCGGATCCTCATAGGCAGGTACGACCATGTCGGCGGCGAGGTCGAGCTCGCCGGCGATGGCGACCAGCAGGCGCTCGGCGTCGCGCTCACTCACATCTTGCTTGCCGCGTTCCTCGGCAATCAGATCCGGTCGCTGCCAGATCGGCAGGCCGTCCCGGCGCCAATAGAGCGAGAAGGTCCAGCGCGGCAGACTTTCGCCGGGATACCACTTGCCCTGCCCGTAGTGCAGGAAGCCGCCCGGCGCGAAACGCTCGCGCAGGCGGCGAATGAGCGTGTCGGCCTTTTCGCGCTTGGTCGGGCCGACGGCGGCCGTGTTCCATTCGTCGGATTCGAAGTCGTCGATCGATACGAAGGTCGGCTCGCCGCCCATGGTCAGGCGCACGTCGTTGTCGGCCAGCACCCGGTCGACCTCGATGCCGAGGGCGTTCAGCGCCTCCCAGCTTTCGTCGGAAAAAGGCTTGGTGATGCGCGGATGTTCGGCGACGCGCGCGACCTTCATGTCGAAGGCGAAATCCGACTGCGTGTCCGGATCGCCGAAGAAGCCGCCGGAGATCGGCGCGGCGTTCCGGAAGTGCGGGGTAGCGGCGAGCGGAATGTGGCTCTCGCCGGTAAGCAGGCCGGAGGTCGGATCGAGCCCGACCCAGCCGGCCCCGGGGAGGTAGACCTCGGCCCAGGCGTGAAGGTCGGTGAAGTCGTGCTCGGTGCCGGAGGGGCCATCGAGCGCCTTCAGGTCGGGCGTCAGCTGGATGAGATAGCCGGAGACGAAGCGCGCGGCATAGCCGAGATTGCGCAGGATCTGCACCAGCAGCCAGCTCGAGTCGCGGCAGGAGCCCCTGGCCACACCGAGCGTCTCCTCCGGCGACTGCACGCCCGGCTCCATGCGGATGACATAGCCGATCTCCTTCTGCAGCCGCGCATTGAGGCCGACCACCATGTCGACGGTGCGCTGGCGCGAGCGGTCCACGCCTGCCATGAACGCCGAAAGCCTTTCGCCCATCGGCTCCGGCGTCATGTAGATCTTCAGATCCTCGCTGAGGTCTTCAGGGTAGCAGAACGGCCAGTGCTCGGATTCCTCCTCGACGAAAAAGTCGAAGGGATTATAGACGGTCATGTCGGCAACGAGATCGACTTCGACCTTCAGTTCGGTGACCGGATCGGGAAAGACGTAACGGGCGAGATAGTTTCCGTAGGGGTCCTGCTGCAGATTGACGAAATGGTTTTCCGGCGAGACTTTCAGCGAATGGCTGATGACCTTCGTCTTCGAATGAGCGGCCGGTTTCAACCTGATGATCTGCGGCGAGAGCCTTATCGGCCGGT